>NZ_LT559262.1:658715-988073 GCF_900083545.1 Alistipes provencensis
GCAACCGCCTGACGGGTATCTACAAGACCGACGACAAACGCACGCTGAAACTGGGACCGATCGCCTCAACGATGATGGCCTGCCCCGGCATGGAGCTGGAGCACGCATTCACGCAGGCGCTCGAAGCGACGACCCACTACGATATGGACGGTCCGATGCTGCTGTTGCTGAGCAACGGCGAATTAAAGGCCGTCTTTCAGGCGAAACCTTAATAGAACGAACCAACAAAAATCCCGGAGCTTTCGTACTCCGGGATTTTTGTTTTCCAACCGCTGATTACCGCAGATTCGGATTCAGGCGTCCCCACTCGTCCACGGCAGGCAGGATGCCCATCGAGATCACCTCGTCGCGCAGTTTGCACAGGTGCTCGTAGCTCTCCGTGAGTTTCTTGTGCTCCGCAGCCGTGCCCTGCACGTTCTTGTACGCAACGCCCTCCTTCGTGATGGAGGTCTCCATCGCCATCAGGATATGCCTGAACTCGTCGTTATGCACGAACACGCCGGCGGGATAGCCGAACGGCTTGCCGCCCATGGCCGCCGCGATCATGCAGATCGAGAGGTAGGCCGGACTCTGGAACGACGAACGGCCGCGCAGGTCGATGATATGCTTGCCGCCCTGAATCACCCGCTGCTGCAGGTCGGCCCAGTCGCCTTCGGGCATCTCCTTGCCGATCAGCTCCGAAAGGGGCCGTCCGGCGACGAGCGTCGTCGAAGCGAAGACCGCCATCTGCTCGCCGTGGCCGCCGTAGGTACGGCAGTTGCGGATTTCATCGGGCGAGATTTTGAAGTACTTGGCCAGCTCCGAACGCAGGCGCGTGGAGTCCAGCGCCGCGAGGGTCGAAACCTGCGAAGGTTTCAGCCCCGCGTAGATCAGCGTGATGAGGCCCGTGATGTCGGCCGGGTTGAAGACCACCACAACGTGCTTCACATCCGGACAGTAAGCCTTGATGTCCTTGCCGAACTGGGCGGCGATCTCGGCATTGCCTTTCAGCAGGTCCTCGCGCGTCATGCCCGCCTTGCGGGCCGCACCTCCCGACGAAACCACATAGGCGGCATCGGTCAGGGCCTCTTTAATGTCAGTCGTAAAGGTGATGTTCACCCCCTCGAAGGCGCAGTGGAAAAGTTCCTCGGCCACGCCCTCCAGCGCCGGTCCGTAGGGATCGTACAGGCAAATGTTGGGCGTCAGGCGCATCATCAGCGCCGTCTGAGCCATGTTCGAGCCGATCATGCCGGCCGCACCCACGATGGTGAGTTTCTCGTTCGTTACAAAATCCATATGTTCCTGTTTTTAAAAACCTTTTCTGCTTATTTGCACGGCATTACTACTCTGACGCCTGTAATCGCCGCCTTCGGCGTCGTTTACAAGTCTGCCCCTCCCCTAAATCCCCTCCTCGGAGGGGACTTGTCGCAACGCACCCGAAATTACTACCCAAATTCGGTTCAGGCGCAATATCGGAACGAATACCCCGAAACTGGGCCATCGCCCTCAAAAAACCGCTTCTTAAGCGGGCGGGCTATTCGATCTCCCGGCGGTTGAGCAGGGCGTGGGTGATCGTCAGTTCGTCGACGTATTCCAGCTCGTCGCCGAAGCCGATGCCCCGGGCGATGGAGGTAACTTTCAGTTCGGGAAACTGCCGCAGGCGGTTCATCAGGTAGAAGAGCGTCGTCTCTCCCTCGACCGAGGTCGAGATGGCGACGATCACCTCCTTCACCCCGCCGCGGGCGATGCGTTCGCACAGCAGGTCGATCTTCAGGTCCGAGGGCGAGATACCCTGCATCGGCGAGATCACCCCGCCCAGCACATGGTACATGCCCCGGTACTGGCGCGTATTCTCGACCGAAAGCACGTCGGCGACCTGCTCCACGACGCAGATCGTCGCATGGTCCCGTTCGCGGTCGGCGCAAATCGGGCAGATGTCCTCGTCGGAGAGGTTGTTGCACTGCGAACAGTACTTCACCTCGTTGCG
Organism: Alistipes provencensis; assembly: GCF_900083545.1. Lineage (NCBI taxonomy): Bacteria > Pseudomonadati > Bacteroidota > Bacteroidia > Bacteroidales > Rikenellaceae > Alistipes > Alistipes provencensis. The sequence continues at coordinate 660,682 of NZ_LT559262.1, forward strand.
GAAGCGGTCGATGCTGGCGGTCATCTCAGCCACCGAATCCCGCTCCATGCGCAGGATATGGATGGCCAGACGCAGCGCCGTGCGGCGTCCCACGCCCGGGAGCTTCGAAAGCTCGCCGACGACGTCCTGTAAAAGTTTCGACATTTAAATCGTTTCGATCGTTTTACACTCGAGCCACCCTTTCTTGCCGTCGGCAATGGTCACTTCGCACCAGTTGTCGAGGCGGTCGGTGATCTCGACGAGCGTACCCTCGTGCAGCACGAAGAGATCCGTCGCCGACTTGTCGGGCGAACTCTTCACGGCCGTCGAGAGCGACATCACCACGGCCTGCGTGTCGTCCAGCATCTCGCGCCGCTCGCCCATGGCGAACCAGCTCGTGAGCATGAACACCGCCACGGCGATGAGCGTCCCGTAGAAGCCCGTCTTGCGCAACGGCAAACGCTGTGCCAGCAAATAGGCCAGAAACAGCGCCAGAGCGCAGACCAGCGCCGCGAGCGAGAAGATGCTCCACGCCGTGCAGCTCATCGTATGGCGCACGTCGCGCATCCACTCCGTGAGGAAGAATTCGGGAATCTGCTCGATATTGTCCTTCGTGCGGGCTTCGGCGACACTCAGGTTGTAGCGGATGTCGTCGTTGCCCGGAGCCAGCCGCAGGGCCCGGTGGTAAAAGAGAATGGATTTGCCCAACTGTCCCTCTTTGAAATAGGAGTTGGCCAGATTGTAGTAGAGTTTCACGGAGGTGAGCCCGCGCAAGAGAATCTGTTCGTAAACCTCCGTCGCGGTGTGGAAATCACCGTTGATATAGGCCGTGTTGGCGCGGTCCCACAACTGCTCGGGCGAAGCCTCCGCAGCGGGCTGCACGGCGGGAGCGGGCTGCGCCGCGCTGTCGGCACCCTCCTGCGCACGCGCGCAGAGAATGCCGAACGTCAGGATCAGGAATATAATCAGTCGCTTCATAACACTATCGTTTTATCACCGACTCGATGCGCGAGATCAGGTTCACACCCTCGGAATAGACGTCGCCCATGCGGGCCGACTCCACGGGCGAGTACTGCGCCTCGTCGCACTGGGTGATGATGGCCGTGAACCGCTGCGAATCCTCGGACGAAACGCCGCGCTTGTGCAGCTCCTCGCGGACATTTTCTTTCGTAAGGTTGGCCACCGGAATGTTGAACTTGTCACTCATGTAGCCCCACAGCGCCCGCAGCATCTCCTCGTAAAAGGCGTGGCGGTTCTGCTCCTCCATATAACGCTTGGCGGCGCGGAAGCGCTGCACGGCGACCTTGTTGGCCCGCTTGCCGCGCACGAGGGCGACATTCTGCGATTCGCGGATCTGCCTCCGCAGGGCGATGTAGATCATGGCGAACAGCACGAGGACGCCTACCAGCAGAATCCAGTAAGCCGCGCTGAAGATGAACGGCACCCGCTCCGAGCGCAACTGCGCCCCGCCCAGCTTGATGAAGCGGATGTCCTGCCCCAGCAGTTTGACCTCCTCCTTCGACATGCCGCGGCCCTGCATCACCACCGCATCGCCGCTGCCGCCGCCGCGGGTATCGGGCGTGATCTCGAGCGTCAGCGGCTTCGACTTCAGCGTCACATACTGCATCCGCTGGGGATCGAAGAAGGTGAACTCGACGGGCTCGAGGTCGTAAGTGCCTTCGGCGCGCGCAATGAAGGGATATTCGAACTGACGGTAGCCGGAGATGCCCGACGACGAGGCATTGATCGACTCGGTGGTTTTGACGTTATACTGCTCGAACGAGGTCGGGAGCGGCAGTTTCGGAGCCTGCACGAAAGTGAGGTTGCCCGTGCCGGAAATCTTCACCGTAACGGTCGCGCCCGAGTTGGCCGCGATGCGTTCCGAGGGGAACTGGGCATCCATCGTAAAGTTGCCCACGGCACCGCTGAAGCTGGCCGGAGCACCCGCCGGGAGCGCTTTCACGCTGACCGAGGCCCGCTGGCTCTGCACCTTGCGGGGCACGTTGAAGACCTCGCGGCCGCTCCCGAAGAAGGGATCGGCATTGCGGCTCTGCACCACGACCTGCGCCACGACGGTCATCTCCACGGGGTCGATCGAGAGCGTCCCCACCTGCTGCGGATAGAGCAGGTAGTCGTACAGCACGCGCGTCTCGTAGACCTTGCCGTTGTAGGTTTCACGCCCCACGCGGGCCCCATTGGGATCGCTCAGATCCTGCGACCAGAAGCCGTTGAACGAAGGAGCCGATTCGGGCACAAGGTTCACATAGGGGACGCGGGTGTAGAGTTTGAAAGCCACATGCAGCGGTTCGTTCTTGTAGACCGACGAGCGCGACACGACGGCCCGCAGCAGGATGTCGTCCTTGCCGATCTGACTCTGGGCGTCGCCCTGCGCATCGTCTGGACGGCGCGAGCCGCCCTGCTGTTGCTGCGCCCGGGAGCCTTCGCCCTCGTTCACGATCTCGACGGGCAGCGGCCGGGTCCGGTAAGTCGTACCGTCGACCCTGACCTCCGCAGCCCCGACGGTCACGTTGCCCGCAGCCTGCGGCAGCAGCACGAAGGTGTAGGTATAGCTGACGCTCTTGGTCATCGAGCCGTTGACGATCTGGACCGACGAACCCTGCGAAATGGCAGGTCCGGCCAGCACATCGAACCCCTCGAACGAAGGCGCCTTGAAAGTATCGTCGTCGGGTTTGGCGTTCAGCGCGAACTCCACGCGGAACGGCTCACCGGCGGCGACCGTCAGGGGCGAATTGGCCTCAAAAGTAACCTTCTCGGCAGCGTATGCCGAGAAGACCGCCAGCACGAGAAGTGCCGTCAGGGATATTTTCGTAAAAAAACCTCTCATTGAGCTTGCCATAAAATCGTTCGTACGGTTTTACAACGTAAAGTTTTGCCTGTTAGTATCTATGCAAACAGATTTTACGCATATATTCCATGTACCGGCTGTCCCAGCAGTACATGGTCAAAATCCCGACCTATTTTAGTGCTTGAAATCGGCGAAGAAGTCGTTCCCCTTGTCATCGACGATGATGAACGCGGGGAAGTCCTCGACGTAGATCTTGCGCACGGCCTCCATACCCAGCTCGGGGAAGTCGACGACCTCGACCGACTTGATGGAGTTCTTCGCCAGAATCGCGGCGGGACCGCCGATCGAACCCAGATAGAAACCTCCGTGGGCCTTGCAGGCGTCGGTCACCTGCTGCGTGCGGTTGCCCTTGGCCACCATCACCAGCGAACCGCCGTGCTCTTGGAACAGGTTCACATAGGGGTCCATGCGCCCGGCCGTCGTGGGGCCGAACGAACCCGAAGCCATGCCCTGCGGCGTCTTGGCCGGACCGGCGTAGTAGACCGGGTGTTTCTTGAAGTACTCGGGCATCGGCTTGCCCTCGTCGAGCATCTGCTTGATGCGGGCGTGTGCGATGTCGCGGGCGACGATCAGCGTACCGCGCAGGTTCAGGCGCGTCTTGATCGGGTATTTCGTCAGGATCGCACGCACCTTGTCCATGCCCTCGTCGAGGTCGATGTCCACGGCCGGCGACATGCCGGGAGCCTCCTTCGGCAGGAAGCGCGCGGGGTTCTTCTCCAGTTCCTCGAGGAAAATGCCCTCGGGCGTGATCTTGGCCTTGATGTTGCGGTCGGCCGAGCAACTGACGCCGATGGCCACGGGGCACGAAGCCGCATGGCGCGGGGCGCGGATCACGCGCACGTCGTGCACAAGATATTTGCCGCCGAACTGGGCGCCGACGCCGCTCTCCTGACAGATTTTCAGCACCTTCTCCTCCCACTCGAGGTCGCGGAAGCAGCGGCCGCCCTCACTGCCCGAGGTGGGCAGTTCGTCGAGGTAACCGGCCGAAGCCTTCTTCACCGTCGAGAGGCACATCTCGGCCGATGTGCCGCCGATGCAGAGTGCGAGGTGGTAGGGCGGGCAGGCCGACGTACCGAGGTCGAAGATATGCTGCTGGATGAATTTCGTGAGCGACTCCTCGTTCAAGAGCGCCTTGGTCTGCTGGTAGAGGAACGTCTTGTTGGCCGAGCCGCCGCCCTTGGTGATGAAGAGGAATTCGTACTCCATGCCGGGCTTGCCGCCGTAGATGTCGATCTGGGCCGGGAGGTTCGTGCCGGAGTTCTTCTCCTCGGTCATCGTAAAGGGAACCACCTGCGAATAGCGCAGGTTGCGATCCTTATAAGTTTCGTAAACGCCCCGGGCGATGCACTCGGCATCGTCGGCGCCCGTCCAGACGTCCTCGCCCTTGTGACCGATGCAGATGGCCGTGCCGGTGTCCTGACAGGTCGGAAGCTCGCCTTCGGCCGAGACGACCTGATTCAGCAGCATCGTGTAGGCCACGAACTTGTCGTTGTCGGTGGCTTCGGGGTCCTCGAGGATATGGCGCAGTTTTTCGAGGTGCGCGGCGCGCAGGTAGAACGACACGTCGGCATAGGCCTCCTTCGAAAGCAACTCGAGGCCCTTGGGATCGACCTTGAGGATTTTGCGGCCGTCGCACTCCACGACTTTCACATACTCTTTGGTCAAAAGACGGTACTTGGTTTTGTCGTCCTGAATCGGAAACGGCTCCTGATAGATAAATTCTGCCATGATCGTATTTGTTTGTTGTTTGCTTGCGGTGGATAATTCATGCAAAAGTACAAAAAACAATCCGGATTGCGCAACTATTTTCCGCCGGCTGTTATTTTTTTCACAAAAAGCGTCCGTTATTTAGAATTTTTAGTAAATTTGTACGGTTTTTTGAGAGCAAATTTCACTAACATTCTAATATTATGGTATCGTACAAAGATCTGGGCCTCGTGAACACGCGCGACATGTTCGCCAAGGCCATCAAAGGCGGTTATGCCATCCCGGCATTCAACTTCAACAACATGGAGCAGATGCAGGCCATCATTCAGGCCTGCGTGGAGGCTTCCTCGCCCGTGATCCTGCAGGTTTCGGCAGGCGCACGCAAATACGCCAACCAGACCCTGCTGCGCTACATGGCCCAAGGCGCCGTCGAGTATGCCAAGGAGTTGGGCAAGAACATTCCCATCGTCCTGCACCTCGACCACGGCAACTCGTTCGAGCTCTGCAAGAGCTGCATCGACATGGGCTTCTCGTCGGTGATGATCGACGGTTCGCACCTCCCCTACGACGAGAACGTGGCGCTCACCAAGCAGGTCGTGGATTATGCACACCAGTTCGACGTAACGGTCGAGGGTGAGCTGGGCGTACTGGCAGGCGTGGAGGACGAGGTTTCGGCCGAGCACCACACCTACACGCGTCCCGAGGAGGTCGTGGATTTCGTATCGAAGACCGGCGTGGATTCGCTGGCCATCTCGATCGGCACCTCGCACGGCGCCAACAAGTTCAAGCCCGAGCAGTGCACCCGCAACGCCGAAGGCGTGCTGGTTCCGCCCCCCTTGCGTTTCGACATCCTCAAGGAGATCGAGAAGCAGATCCCGGGTTTCCCCATCGTACTGCACGGATCGTCGTCGGTGCCTCAGGAGTACGTCCACATCATCAACACCCACGGCGGTGCGCTGAAGGATGCCGTAGGTATTCCCGAGGAGCAGCTCCGCGAGGCCGCCAAGAGCGCCGTCTGCAAGATCAACATCGACTCGGACGGCCGTCTGGCAATGACCGCCGCCGTGCGCAAGATCTTCGTCGACCAGCCCGCCGAGTTCGACCCCCGCAAGTATCTGGGTCCGGCCCGCGACGAGCTGAAGAAGCTCTACAAGCACAAGTGCGAGAACGTCCTCGGATCGGCCGGCAAGGCTTAATCCGAAGGATTCCAATCAAAAAAACGGAGGTGAAAACCTCCGTTTTTTTGTTATCTATCCGACAGTCACCCGGAACCGGCACTCCGAATCCCCCGCCAGAACGGTCCGGAGGGTCTCCACCCGGACGGTCTTGTCGGGAATCAGCTCCCCGTAGACATAAAGGATGCTCTGGCGGGAGCACTCGCAGTGGGTCGGGGCGTTGACGAATCCGGCCTCGACCTGCGGACAGAGGCACCGGGGATAGCCGATCTCATAAACCCGTCCCGGTTCGACGATGTCGGCAAAGAAGTACTCCGAGCGGTTGTATTTCGCATACTGCCGGTCGAGGTCGCAGCCGCACTCCTCGAACTGCCTGCGGAGCTCCGTCAGAACGGCGTCTTTCACACAATTGACGGCACTCGGCCGGTAAAGTTTTTCGCGCACGTCGGCCGGAAGTTTTCCGACAGTCTCCTCCAGAATCCGGTAGAAAGCCTGCGCCTGCTGCAAATTATAGTCTTCCATAGTCATCGATTTTCATTCGTTTGCTCCGCCTCGCCGCCGACGTACTTTTCCACAAAAGCCTTCACTCGGCGTGTGTACTCCTCGCGGTTGTCGCGGTAAGCGACGGCATGCGCGGCACCCGGCACCACCCACAGCTCCTTTTCGCCCGGCTTGGCCTCGTAAAGCGGATAGACCATCCGCGTGGGGACATAACCGTCGGCGTCGCCGTGGATGAACAGCATCGGCAGCCGGCATTTCGCCACCTGCTTCAGCGACGAAGCCTCGCGGAAGTTCCAGCCGTATTTCAGATCGCACAGCCAGCTCGCCACATCGAGCAGCGGAAAGGCCGGCAGCCCGAACTGCTCCTTCAACTCCTTGGCGAACTGATCCCGGACGCTCGTGTAACCGCAGTCCTCGACGAAGCATTTCACATAGGGCCGCTGCTCCTCGCCCGAAACCATCATCGTCGTCGCGGCGCCCATCGAGATGCCGTGGACCACCATCCGCGTATCGCCGCCGAAGATGTCGTTGGCGATCTCCATCCACCGCAGTACGTCGAGGCGATCCTTCCACCCCATCCGGATGGCCCGGCCCTCGCTCTGCCCGTGGTAGTAAAGGTCCGGCAGCAGGATATTGTAACCCAGATCGTGGTTATAGAGATAGCCGATCATCAGCATCCGCACGGCGTTGTCGGTGTAACCGTGGACGATCACCGCCGTCCGGTCCGTCGGACGGGGAGCCGCCGCATACATCGCGTGCAGCCGCTCGCCCTCCGCGCCGAGGATCACCGTATCGCGCAATGCCCCCGTGCGTTCGAGGCTGTCGACCCACGGTCGCAGGAAGGGGTATTCGGCATACATATATTTATAAGAGGAGGCATTTTTCGCCTCCATCGTCGCGTCGGGCGTCAGCGAATAGGAGAGCATATAGAGACCGCCTCCCACAAGGGCGGCCGCCAACAGCAGTAAAAAGAGGAGAAGACTCCGGACGATGCGTTTCATGGCTTACTCCGCAGCAAGTTTCGTGCGGATGTGCGCCAGCATGTCGTCGGTCATGCGCGAAAGATCCCACTCGGGTTTCCAGCCCCACTCCTTGCGGGCGCAGGTGTCGTCCAGCGAATTGGGCCAGCTCTCGGCAATCTCCTTCTTCACGGGGTCGACATTGTAGTCCATCGTGAACGCGGGCAGCCGCTTCTTGATCTCGGCGCAGATGATCTCCGGCGTGAAGCTCATCGAGGCGAGGTTGAAGCTGTTGCGGTGGATCAGTTTCGTGGGGTCGGCCTCCATCAGTTCGACGCAGGCGCGCAGGGCGTCGGGCATGTAGATCATGTCCATGTAGACGTCGGACGGCACCGGGCAGGTGAATTTTCCCGAGCGGATGGCCTCGTAGTAAATCTCCACGGCATAGTCCGTCGTACCGCCGCCGGGCAGCGTGACGCTCGAAATGATGCCCGGGAAGCGCACCGAACGGGTGTCGACACCATATTTGTGATGGTAATAGTTTCCGAGCAGTTCGCCCGTGACCTTGCAGATGCCGTAGATGGTCGTGGGCTGCATGATCGTGTCCTGCGGAGTTCCATCCTTGGGCGACGAGGGGCCGAAAGCACCGATCGACGATGGGGTGAACAGCGCGCAGTGGTGCTGGCGGGCCACCTCGAGCGAGTTGTTGAGCGCCCCCATGTTGACGTTCCAAGCCATCTGGGGATTGCGCTCGCCGACGGCCGACAGCAGGGCCACGAGGTTGAAGATCGTATCGATGTGGTAACGGGCCACCACCGAAGCCATGGCCGTCGCGTCGAGGGCGTTCAGCACCTCGAAAGGCCCGTCCTCGGACAGCGTCCGGCACTCACGCATGTCGGTGGCCACGACGTTCGCACCGCCGTAAATCCCGCGCAGAAAAACTGTCAGCTCGGAACCGATCTGGCCTCCGGCGCCTACTATCAGGATACGTTTCATTTGCATTTTATTATGATTCGGAAGTAAAGATAGAAAATAATTGTGAAATGTGAACAAATTTTTGGTCTTTTCATTTTTCTTGTGTACTTTTGCACCACTCAATGCGAGAAGTTGCTGTCATAGCTCAGTGGTAGAGCACTTCCTTGGTAAGGAAGAGGTCCCGGGTTCAAGTCCCGGTGACAGCTCAAAATCGAAAGCGGTGGTTCCGTCGGAACTACCGCTTTTGTTTTGTACTCTTTTCCGTTTCAGGACAACTTCGCAATCAAATAGGACTAACAGCGTAACCCCCGGGGGCGTAACTTTGCAGCATAAATTTTTCCTATCATGCGCATTCATGTCAATCCCGCCTCGGAACGCCTGCGGAGTTTCACGGAGCTCCTCCCCGAACAGTTCGGGGCCGGCGGCGAGGTTCTGCATACCGGACGCAACACGATCAAGGCCTTCGATGTCGGGGGTGAACGGATCGTGGTCAAGCGTTTCCGCCGCCCGAACCTGTTCCAAGCCTTCATCTACACCTTTTTCCGCCGGAGCAAGGCCCGCCGCTCCTACGAACACGCCGTGCGGCTGCGGGCGCTGGGCGTCGACTCGCCCGAACCCATCGCGTGGAGCGAATACCGCCATCACGGTTTGCTGCGCGACAGCTACTATGTTTCGCGCTACTCCGATTACACGCCGCTGTCGCAGACCACCGAACATTTCCCCGGGGCCGGAACACTGCCCGTACTGGAAGCCTTCGCCCGCTTCGCCGTACAGCTCCACGAGCAGGGAATCGAGCACCGCGACTTCAACCACGGCAACGTCCTCTGGCGCCGCGACACGGTGACGGGCACCATTTGCTTCCAACTGATCGACATCAACCGCATGCGGTTCGCCGACCGGCCGCTGCGGCCCCGCGTCTGCATGGTCAACCTGCGGCGGCTCTCCTGCCCCGCCGTGGCGTTCCTCTTCATCCTCGACCGCTATGCCGAGGCCCGGGGCTGGAACATCGACGACACGCTGCTGCAAGGCACCTTTTTCCGCCTCGCTTTCGGGCGCCGCAAGGAACTGCGCAAGCGCTTCAAGCACCGCAAACGCTGATTTTCCGCAAAAAAACAGTCCCGGCGTTTGGTTTTACGGATTATTTCGCTACATTTGCCGATGATAAACGCTATCGAGACATGAGAGCATACGGTTTTGCATACTATTTTTATTACTTTTTCTTTTATAGCAAGGGAAAAAGCGGGGTCGCGTGCAATTAACTGTATGAAATAGGAATATAGATTAATGATGATACGAAAATCCCGCTCGGCCGAGCGGGATTTTTCTTTTTCAAACCAAACTATGGAACAGATCGCAATACAGGGCATCGCAGGATGCTACCACGAAACGGCAGCACGCCGCTACTTCAACGACCGGCAGATCGGTATCCTCCCCTGCCTGAGTTTCGACGAGCTGTTCGCCCGGATGGCGGCAAACCCCTCCCTGCTGGGCATCGCGGCCATCGAGAACACCATCGCAGGCAGTCTGCTCCCCAACCACGAACTGTTGCAGCAGAGCCGCGCACGGATCATCGGCGAACAGAAACTCCGCATCTCGCATGTGCTGGCCGCACTGCCCGGACAGACGCTCGGCCAGATCGGCGAGGTCCACTCCCACCCGATCGCCCTGATGCAGTGCGGCGACTTCCTCAAAGCCCATCCTGCGATGAAGATCGTCGAACGCGACGACACCGCCGGCAGCGCCCGGGAGATCGCCGAGGGCCGCCTCGCAGGAACGGCCGCCATCTGCGGCGCCGACGCGGCGGAACTCTACGGGCTCGAAATCCTCAGCCGCGGAATCGAGACCAACAAACACAACTTCACGCGCTTCCTGCTTCTGGCCGACGAAAGCCGCGCCGCCGCCTTCGCCGACCCCGCCAACACGAACAAAGCCTCGCTGCTGTTCACCCTTTCGCATACGCAGGGAAGCCTCTCGAAAGTGCTTACCGTCCTCTCGTTCTACGACATCAACCTCACCAAAATACAGTCGCTGCCGATCATCGGGCGCGAATGGGAGTACCGCTTCTACGTCGACGTTACGTTCGACGACCCGGTGCGCTACCGGCAGGCCGTCGATGCCGCCCGGCCCCTCACCAGCGATTTCCGCATTCTGGGCGAATACGCCGAATGCCCCAACCCCGCAATTTAAGACAAATCGAAAACTATAAAATCAACTCATCATGAACGACATTCAACCCATCACACTCCCCGGGGTCGATCCCCGGCGGCCTCTGATCATCGCAGGTCCCTGCAGCGCCGAAACCGAAGAACAGGTCATGGAAACGGCCCGTGCGCTGGCCGCAGAGGGCTTTCACATCTACCGCGCCGGGCTGTGGAAACCCCGCACCAAGCCGGGAGGATTCGAGGGCGTAGGCACGGCGGGCATCGCATGGCTCCAGCGCGTGAAGCGTGAAACGGGCATGTACACCGCCACCGAAGTCGCCACCCGCGAACACGTCGCCGCAGCGCTGAAAGGCGGTATCGATCTGCTCTGGATCGGGGCCCGCACGGCGGCCAATCCCTTCGCCATGCAGGAGATCGCCGACGCCCTGCGCGGAGCGGACGTCCCGGTACTGGTGAAGAACCCCGTGAGCCCCGACCTCGAACTGTGGATCGGCGCCATCGAGCGCATCTACAACGCCGGCATCCGCCGTATCGGAGCCATCCACCGCGGTTTTTCGTCGATCGACAAGAACCTCTACCGCAACCACCCGCTGTGGGCCGTGCCCATCGAGCTGCACCGCCGCCTGCCGGCCCTGCCGATCTTCTGCGATCCCAGCCACATCGGCGGCAAACGCGAACTGATCGCCCCGCTCTCGCAGCAGGCCATGGACCTCGGGTTCGACGGACTGATCATCGAGTCGCACTGCATGCCCGACTGCGCATGGAGCGACAAGGCCCAGCAGGTGACGCCCGACGCACTGGCCTACATCACCCGCAACCTCGTGATCCGCGACGAGACGATCACCACCGAGAGCCTCACCGAACTGCGTTCGCAGATCGACAAACTCGACGACGAACTGCTGGAGCTGCTGACCCGCCGCATGCGTGTCTCGCGCGATATCGGCCAGTACAAGAAGGAGCACAACATGCCCGTTCTGCAAACCCAGCGTTACGAGGAGCTGCTGGCACGCCGCGCCGGACAGGCCGAGCAGGTGGGTATGGACCGCGAATTCATGCGCACCGTTCTGCAGGCCATCCACGAGGAGTCGATCCGCCAGCAGATGGAGGTACTGGGCCGGTCCTGACAGGAGGGCTTTTGAAGCCCGAACCATTACATTTCGGTTAAATATCCCCGGGAGGCGTGTAACATCCGTGAATGTTGCGTAATTTTGACACGGATTCAAACCCGAATTTATGGCAAAACACAAAATCCTTGTGGTCGACGACGAAGAGTCGCTGTGCGAGATCCTGCAATTCAACCTCGAAGTAGAGGGCTATGAGGCCGACGTGGCGTACAGCGCCGAGCAGGCCCTCGGAATGCACCCCGAGCGTTATTCGCTGATCCTGCTCGACGTCATGATGGGCGAGATGAGCGGCTTCCGGATGGCCCGGCTGCTGAAGGCCGATCCCGCGACGGCAAAGGTCCCGGTGATCTTCTGCACGGCGAAGGACACTGAGGACGACACGGTCGCCGGGCTCAACCTCGGAGCCGACGACTACATCGCCAAGCCGTTCTCGGTGCGCGAAGTGCTGGCCCGCGTCAGAAGCGTCCTGCGCCGCACGGCCGAGGCCCCGGCGGAACGGGAGACGATCGCCTTCGAAGGGCTCGAAATGGACCTTCGGCGCAAGGTCTGCACGCTGGACGGCAAAGAACTGTCGCTCACCAAGAAGGAGTTCGAGATACTGGCCCTGCTGCTCTCGCACCGGGGTGTGATCTTCTCGCGCGAGGAGATGCTGCGCCGCATCTGGAGCGACGAGGTGATCGTGCTGGACCGCACCGTCGACGTCAACATCACGCGTCTGCGCCGCAAGATCGGCCCCTATGGCGAACACATCGTAACACGGCTGGGCTATGGTTACGGCTTTGAGGAATAGGCTCTCCTACCACCGGCGGCTGTTCCTGCTGCTGCTGGTCTTTTCGTGGACGCTGGTGGCATGCTTCGTCCTCTTCCAGTACGGACGCGAGAAGCATTTCAAAGCCGAGCAGCTCAATGCGCAGTTGCAGCTCCTCAACCTGCGGATGCTCGACGCCATAGACGAGGGAACGGCCCCCGAGACTTTCATCGCCGGCCAAAGCAACTCTTTCGGCGACCTGCGCGTGACGGTCATCGGTCGTGACGGGCGCGTCCTGTTCGACAATTCGCTCGACTCGCTGCCCGCCACGAACCACCTCGACCGCCCCGAAGTGGCCGAAGCCGTGGCCCGCGGCACGGGTTACACCATCCGCCGCCACTCCGAGAGCACCCATCGCAACTATTTCTACTCCGCCATGCTCGGCGACGGATACATCGTCCGCACGGCCGTGCCCTACTCCGTACCGCTGAGCGAGGTGCTGGCCGCCGACCGCGAATTCCTCTGGTTCATGCTGGGGGTCACGCTGCTGATGAGCGTCGCGGGGTATTTCGCCACCCGGCGTCTGGGGCAGAACATCACGCGGCTCAACGAATTCGCCCAGCGCGCCGAACGGGGCGAGCGGATCGACGAACGCACGGACTTTCCCCACGACGAACTGGGCGAGATTTCGCAGCACATCATCCGCCTCTATGCGCGGCTGCAGAAGACCACCGCCGACCGCGACCGCGAGCACGCCCTCGCCCTGCACGAGGAGCAGGAGAAGATACGCATCAAGAAACAACTGACGAACAACATCAACCACGAGCTGAAAACCCCCGTGGCGGCGATTCAGGGCTATCTGGAGACCCTGCTGGCCAATCCGGGGCTCGATGCGGAGAAGCGCACGGACTTTCTGGCCAAGAGCGCCGCGCAGACCGAGCGTCTGCGCAACCTGCTGACCGACATCTCGACCATGACGCGCATGGACGAGGCCAGCCAGTTGATCCAAAAAGAGCCCGTGGTGCTCAACGACCTGATCGCCGAAACAGCCGCCGACATGGAGCTGAAGCCCGCCGAACAACGGCTGCGGGTGAACGTCGACTTCCCCCGGCAGGTCGAGGTCGTGGGAAGCCCCTCGCTGCTGGCATCGGTGTTCCGCAACCTCGCGGACAACGCCGCCGCCTACTCCGGAGGCCGCGACATCTTCATCCGTCTCGCGGACGACACCCCCGAGGAGTGCACGATCGTCTTCGCCGACAACGGCATCGGCATCGGCGAGGAGCATCTGCCGCACATCTTCGAGCGCTTCTACCGCATCGACAAGGGCCGTTCGCGCAAGCAGGGCGGCACGGGGCTGGGGCTGGCGATCGTCAAGAACGCCGTGATGATCCACGGCGGCACCATCACCGCCCGCAACCGCGAACGCGGCGGACTGGAGTTCGTATTTACTTTAAAGAAGCACAGTTAGCACAATCCACCAGCTGGCAGCCCGCCCGGCCGTATTCGCAGCCTCCGGCTGCGTTTACAGATTGGACCCACCCCCAAACCCCCGCCTTGGCGGGGGCTTATCGCACGCGGCCGGATTGCCGATGCTTTTCTCCACAGCTCCAGTAATTTTCACCCTGCCGCAACATTGCTGTAACATTATTGTAACATCCGTTTCGGACCTTTGCAACGGTAAAGAAACCGTAACAATTACGAAATCGGATCATCCATGTCCCCACTTTTCACCGCAATCGTCGTCATCTTGGCCATTCTGGCCGTGATGGGTATCGTCGTGGGCGTCGCCAACGACGCCGTCAATTTCCTCAACTCGGCCCTCGGCTCGAAAGTCGCACCGCGCCGCGTGATCCTCTGGGTCGCGGCCGCCGGCATTTTCGTCGGCACGCTCACCTCGAGCGGCATGATGGAGGTCGCCCGCAGCGGCGTCTTCTACCCCGGGCAGTTCTCCTTTCAGGAGATCATGATGCTTTTCTTGGGCATGATGCTGGGCAACGTCCTGCTGCTGGACCTCTACAACACGCTGGGGCTGCCCACCTCGACCACCGTGTCGATGGTCTTCGGACTGCTGGGTGCCGCCGTCGCCGCCGCGCTGTTCCGCATCGCCGGCGACCCGGCATCCTCGCTGCACGACCTCTCGCAGTTCATCAACACAGGCAAGGCCATGGTCATCATCGCGGCGATCCTGCTCTCGGTGGCGCTGGCGTTCGTCGCGGGAACCCTCTTCATGTACATCTCGCGCCTCGTCTTCTCGTTCCGCTACGCCGCCGTCTTCCGCCGCTGGGGCGCCGTATGGTGCGGCATCTCGCTGGCCGGAATCCTCTACTTCGCGCTGTTCAAGGGGTTGAAAAGCTCGGGACTCATTCCGACCTACATCTCGGAGTACGTCGGTGAGCACGTCGTGCTGACGCTCGCGGCTTTCTGGGCCGCGGCGTCGCTCATCCTCTATATTTTCCAGCGCATGCGGCTCAACATCATGCGCATCACCATCCTCTCGGGCACCTTCTCGCTGGCGCTGGCCTTCGCGGGCAACGACCTCGTGAACTTCATCGGAGTGCCGCTGGCCGGTTACGACGCCTGGCGGATCGCCGGCGAGACGGGCAGCGAAACGATGATGATGGGTGCGCTCGAAGGCCCCGCCCGGGCGAACTTCCTGCTGCTGGGAGCCTCGGGCATCATCATGGTGCTGACGCTCTTCTTCTCGAAAAAATCCCAGCACGTCACCGAAACCGAACTTTCGCTCGCCTCGCAGCACGAGGGCGACGAACGCTTCGGCTCGACCCTCATCTCCCGCAGTCTCGTGCGCGCCACGCTGGTGATGAACACCATGTGGACCGGTCTGATTCCGGCGCGGATGCAGAAAGCCATCGACCGCCGTTTCGAACCGCTGCCCGCCGAGGAGCGCTCGTCGGCCCCCTACGACATGATCCGCGCCGTGGTGAACCTCACCGCCGCGTCGATCCTGATCGCCATCGCCACCTCCTACAAACTCCCGCTGTCGACGACCTATGTGGTCTTCATGGTGGCGATGGGATCGTCGCTCGCCGACCGTTCGTGGGGCCGCGAAAGCGCCGTCTACCGCATCACGGGCGTCATGGCCGTAATCTCGGGGTGGTTCATCACGGCGCTCGGCGGATTCCTGATCGCGCTGGCCGTGACGGCCCTGTTGTTGTGGGGCGGCTGGATCGCCGTGGCGGCGCTCACGCTGCTCTGCTTCTGGCTGCTCGTCCGCAGTCACCGCAAGACGCCCGAGCTGAAAGCGGAGGCCGAAAAGGAACTGCTGCCGCTCGACTCCGCCGAGACCCCCGACGAGGTGCTGTGCGCCTGCATCGGCGAGGTCTGCACGACGATGCAGGAGGTCACGCGCATCTACAACCGCACGCTGGTCGCCGTCTTCAAGGAGAACCGCAAGGTGCTGAAAGAGATGGTCCGCGACTCGAACAAACTCTTCGAGGACGCCCGGGCCCGCAAATACAACATCATGCCCACACTGCGCCGCCTGCAACGCTGCGACATCGACACGGGGCATTTCTATGTGCAGGTCACGGACTACCTCTCGGAGGTGACCAAGGCGCTGATCCACATCACGCGGCCCGCATTCGAACACATCGACAACAACCACGAAGGGCTGTCGAAGGAGCAGATCGTCGACCTGATGCGCGTGAACGACCAAGTGGAGGCCATCTTCGACAAGATCAACGACATGTTGGCGACGAAGGACTTCTCGGACCTCGACATGGTGCTCGTGATGCGCGACCAACTCTTCGACACGATCGTCGAGGCGATCAAGAGCCAACTGCGGCGCATCAACAGCAACCCCTCGGGCAGCACCCGCGCCAGCGTGCTCTACCTGACGATCCTCAACGAGACCAAGACGATGATACTCCAGTCGCGGAACCTGCTCAAATCCCAGCATTATTTTCTGGAACAGCAGAAGTAACACGAATGTAACGGGGCCGTCATTTCACTGAAACGACGGCCCCGTATCTTTGCCATGTGAAAACCGGAGAACCGGATTCACAAGTTGGTTTTAGGTTACATAAGTAGGTTAGTGGGAGATGCAGTGACGCGATGTCGCAGCATCTTCGTTTTTTATTTCTCCATATCTTTCAGGTGGATGTCGAGCGCCCGGACGGAAATCTGGATCTCCCAGAGCGAGACGCCCAGCGAAGCGATCAGCAGCAGCAGGGCCGCCCCGAAAACATAAGCCGAAAGGAGGAGCCACCCCACATAGATCAGGAACATCGTCACCACGCAGAGGAACAGGCTCGAGACGCCCAGCGCCTGCATCGAACGGGTGAGGTGGAGCCGCCGGCGCAGGTTGTCGATCTGTGCGCGCGTCACCTTCGAGGGGTGCTGCAAATGCTGCTCTTTGAGCGTGCGCACCAGTTGTGCGTAGGAGAGAAACCGGTTCGTGTAGGCCAGCAGGATCAGCGACACGGCTGAAAACAGCAGCGCGGGAGTCGTCAGAGTCAATTCTTCCATCGTCATCGGGATTTTATGCGGTAAAGATACGCAATTTTGCCGAACGGGAAAGCCGTAAAAGCGCAATATCCGCTTCCGAAGCTCTCCGACCTGCCATCGCCCCCTAAAACCCGGCTTTTAGCCGGGCAGCGGGACCCGGGGGCCGGATGCGCAACACAAACCCCCGGGACGTAATCCGCCGCATCGGTCACAATACGCGCTGCAAAAGCGGGGCCACAACCGCCCGAAATAACGATCGCACCCGAATCCGAACGCCTCCGATACCTGATCGTAGGTATTTTTTCAAAAATTTTAAGAAAATGTAAGCCGCCCTTCGTTATTGTGAAAAAAATAACATATCTTTGCCCTCCGAAAAACGACAATTTCAATCTCAAATCGAACAATAACAAGCTATGGAACTGAACAAAACCTTTATCGACGGGCTTTGGAGCAAGGAAATCAACGTTACGAGCTTCGTGCAGACGAACATCACCCCCTATCTGGGCGACGCCTCGTTCCTTCAGGGACCGACCGAGCGCACGAAACACATCTGGAACCTCTGTCTCAAGGCCCTCGAGGAGGAGCGTCAGCATAACGGCGTCCGTTCGCTGGACAACAAGACCGTTTCGACCATCACCTCGCACAAGGCCGGCTACATCGACCGCGAGAACGAGCTGATCGTGGGTCTGCAAACCGACGAATTGCTCAAGCGCGCCATCAAGCCCTTCGGCGGCATCAACGTCGTGTCGCGCGCCTGCAAGGAGAACGGCGTGGAGGTCGACGAGAAGGTCCGCGACATCTTCACCCACTACCGCAAAACCCACAACGACGGCGTATTCGACGTCTACACCGAGGAGATCCGCTCGTTCCGCTCGCTGGGCTTCCTGACCGGACTGCCCGACAACTACGCCCGCGGCCGCATCATCGGCGACTACCGCCGTCTGGCCCTCTACGGCACCGACCGCCTGATCGAAGCCAAGCAGCAGGACCTGCGCGAGCTCACCGGCCCGATGACCGACGCCCGCATCCGCCTGCGCGAGGAGGTTTCGGAACAGATCAAGGCCCTGAAGGACATCCGCACGATGGGCGAATACTACGGGTTGGACCTCAGCCGCCCGGCGCACTCGGCGCAGGAGGCCGTGCAGTGGGTTTACATGGCTTACCTTGCCGCCGTCAAGGAGCAGGACGGAGCCGCCATGTCGCTGGGTAACGTATCGTCGTTCCTCGACATCTTCATCGAATACGATCTCGCACACGGCACGATCGACGAGTCGTTCGCTCAGGAGCTGATCGACCAGTTCGTCATCAAGCTGCGCATGGTGCGCCACCTGCGCATGCAGTCCTACAACGACATCTTCGCCGGCGACCCGACGTGGGTGACCGAGGCCATCGGCGGACGCTTCAACGACGGCCGCACGAAGGTCACCAAGACCTCGTTCCGCTTTCTCCAGACGCTCTACAACCTCGGCCCTTCGCCCGAACCCAACCTCACGATCCTCTGGAGCCCCGAGCTGCCCGAAGGTTTCAAGGCCTTCTGCGCCAAGGTTTCGGCCGACACCAGCTCGATCCAGTACGAGAACGACGAACTGATGCGCGAAGTCCGCCACTCGGACGACTACGGCATCGCCTGCTGCGTGTCGTTCCAAGACATCGGCCGTCAGATCCAGTTCTTCGGCGCCCGCACCAACTTGGCCAAGGCTCTGCTGCTGGCCATCAACGGCGGCCGCTGCGAGAACACCGGCACGCTGATGGTCAAAGGCATTCCGGCCCTGTCGGAGGGTCCGCTGCGCTTCGAGGAGGTGATGCGCAACTACAAGATGGTGCTCACGGAGATCGCCCGCGTCTACAACGAGGCGATGAACATCATCCACTACATGCACGACAAGTACTACTACGAGAAGGCCCAGATGGCGTTCGTCGACACCGATCCCCGCATCAACCTCGCCTACGGCGTAGCGGGTCTTTCGATCGCCCTCGACTCGCTTTCGGCCATCAAATACGCCAAGGTAACCGCGCGCCGCAACGCCGAGGGGCTCACCGAAGGATTCGACATCGAGGGTGAATTCCCCTGCTACGGCAACAACGACGACCGCGTCGACCATCTGGGCGTGGACCTCGTCTACTACTTCAGCGAGGAGCTCAAGAAACTGCCCGTCTACAAGAACGCCCGCCCGACGCTGTCGCTGCTCACGATCACCTCGAACGTGATGTACGGCAAGAAGACCGGTGCGACGCCCGACGGACGTCTCAAGGGCGTGGCCTTCGCCCCGGGAGCCAACCCGATGCACGGCCGCGACAAGAGCGGTGCCATCGCATCGCTCGCCTCGGTGGCCAAGATGCGCTACCGCGACTCGCAGGACGGCATTTCGAACACCTTCTCGATCGTTCCGAAATCGCTCGGCCCGACGGCCGAGGACCGCGTCGAGAACCTCGTGACGATGCTCGACGGCTACTTCACCAAGGGTGCCCACCACCTGAATGTCAACGTGCTGAACCGCGAGATGCTGGAGGACGCCATGGAGCACCCCGAGAAGTATCCGCAGCTGACGATCCGCGTGTCGGGCTATGCCGTGAACTTCACCAAACTGAGCCGCGAGCACCAGTTGGAGGTCATCAGCCGCAGCTTCCACGAACGGATGTAGCGGCTTAAGAAGCCGCTTTCAGGGGCGAAAGCCGGATTCGCATACCGGACCCTGTCTGCGCCCGAAACCCTTATTCAAAAACAAGGAACAATTATGCTTCGTGTACATTCTTACGAATCGATGGGAACTTTCGACGGGCCGGGACTCCGGCTCGTCGTTTTCCTGCAGGGCTGTAATTTCCGCTGCCTCTACTGCGCCAATCCCGACACGATCGAAGCCGGGGAGGGCAAGTTGACCGACCCCGCGGAGATACTCCGCATGGCCGTCGACCAAAAGCCGTTCTTCGGACGGCGCGGCGGGGGGACCTTCTCGGGCGGAGAACCCACGTTCCAAGCCGCGGAACTCGTTCCGCTGGTCCGCTCGCTGAAAGAGGCCGGCATCCACGTCTGCATCGACTCGAACGGCGGGGTGTGGAACCCGGCGGTCGAGGAGCTGCTGGGGCTGGTCGACTTGGTATTATTGGACGTGAAGCAGGCCGATCCGGAGCGCCACCGCACCCTCACCGGCCGGGAGAACTCCCAGACGCTCCGCACGGCCGCATGGCTCGAAACCCACAGCAAACCCTTTTGGCTGCGCTATGTGCTCGTCCCCGGCTACAGCGACGCCGAGGCCGACATCCGCATGCTGGGCGAACGCCTCGGAGCATACAAGTCGGTCGAGCGGGTCGAACTACTCCCCTACCACACCCTCGGGGTCCACAAATACGAGGCGATGGGGTTGGAATACCGGCTCCGCGACGTGCGGGAGAACACCCCCGAACAGCTCGACCGCGCCGCGGCCCTGCTGCGGGAGTATTTCCCGACGGTCATCGTCAACTGATCCCGTTCCGAAAACGTGAAAACGCCCCGGCTCGACAGCCGGGGCGTTTCCCATTCATATGCGTGCTTCGGGTCAGAACAGCACCGTCAGCAGGATCGGATAGTGGTCGGAAACATACGTCACGCCGTAATTGTCGGTCAGCGTGCGGAACGATACGGCCATCTTCGTATTGCGGTGGAAGATGTGGTCGAGATTGCGGGTCGGCGCCGCCGTTCCCGAACCGAAATTGTTGAAACTGTAAGCGTCCCCCGCAGGAGCGATGTCGCGGCCTACTTTCATCCAGTCCCGGTAAGGCTTCAGCGCCTTCTTGCCGTCGTCGTTGGCCTCCGCGCAGTTCATGTCGCCGACGATGAAGCACATCCCCGACTCACCCGCGAGCTTCTTCATCCGCTCGACATTGAGGTTGGCGCTGTTGATACGCGCCTGGATGTACGGCTCGTTGGGAAAGCTGGAATTGGTGCGCACGGGCATGTGCGTCGAGAGGAACCAGAACTCCTTGCCGGTCTCCTTCTCTTTCAGGTGAACCCAGACTGAAGTCCGCCATTGCGTATCCCCCACATCCCAGCAGCGGGACGGCTCGTCGGGCGTCGGACTGAGGAAAAAATAGCCGTTGTCCACCAGCGCGAACCGGTCCTGACGATAGATCAGACAGGTGTTGCCGCCTTTTCCGTCACCCGTTCCGGGAACCTCCATATAGGCATAGTTCGGGAGGTTGTTCTTCAGGAAGGTCCGCTGTGCCGTGCGCGGTTCCTGCAGGCCGACCACATCGGGCTGGACCGTGTTGATCATCTTCACGACGGCCGCTTTGCGCACTTCCCAGTTCTTATCGCCCTCGTCGTTGGCGCTGTTGTAGCGAACGTTGAACGACATCACTTTCAGGGTGTTCGACGCACCTTTGCCGGGTCCGTCCCCGTCATCCTTGCTCGACGAGCACGCCAGGGCGCACATTGTAATTCCACAAAGCAGATACTTCAGTTTTTTCATAGCTTTTTATAGTTGTTTAGGTTTTAGTCCTTGGTAATGACGATATCGTCGAAGAAATGGCGACCGGTTCCCGTAAAGGTGATCCGGGTGTCCTTCGTGGCTCCCGTAACCTTCACCGAACAATCGTACCAGCGAATATAGTCGGCACACATCCTGTCAGAGGTCGCCTGATCCACCGTAGCCGCAGCCTCGCCAGTCAGCGATCCGGGGAAATAATTCTCCGAGCCCACCGAACCGGCTCCCGAAGCCGTGACCTTGATCTCCAAATTATCGGGTGCGAGGGTCGTGGCACCTACTAACAGCACTGCGGCCTTGAAGTTGACCGTAATATTGGTCGGCGTATCGCCCAGCGACTCCAAAGCGGGGGTTGTCAAACTGCTGGCGGCATCCTTATTGTCCGTTCCGATCCGGACATATCCGGGCATTTCGATAACTCCGTCTCCGGCAACTGTCCATCCCGTCGGAGGCGTATATTTGACGCGCCAACCGGCAAACATCTGCCACGATGGAGCAAAATAGTCGGGGCCCCAGAAACCATCATCGAAACCCTCGGTCAGCACCACATTCTCACCCGACGGCAACTGGCTGCAATGGTAAGCACGCCGTTCATGAGTCTGAAGATAGAAGCCGTTGATAAAGAGCTGTTCATGCGTCGGATCGATCGAGTTACCGGCATTTTGGCACACATTATCCGCCTGCACGATCTTCAGATAGAGGTAACCGCCTTCGGACACGGCATTGCTTTCCGGCAGGTTGAAATAGGCGATGCGGTAACCGAGCGTACCGGCGCTCCCGGCATTCGGGAATATCTCCGTTCCCGGATCTTCATCGGGCCCGATAGGAGTTGTCACTTTGGTACCCGGAATACTATATACTTTCACACCGTCATGCCACGTCATTTCGTCAGTACTCCAAAGCAATTTCCAGTTCTTCGGCAGATTGTCAGCCGCACGGCCGAACCAACCGAAGCCGAAGCGCAGGTTACCCACAATTCGGGAGGTAGCCTTAATTTTAAATACCAACCCGTTATCCTGCCAGTTATTACCTCCCCAACCCGTGGTATAGAGACGGCAGTCATACATATTCGTACCGGCAGCCTTGTTCGTTCCGTAACACCCCCATGTAAAATCGGTCGAAGTGTCGCCGACCTTATAGATCGAATGTCCATTATTATAGGTAACCGTCTTGGTCGCTTGATCGAAAGTAGCATTGCCGATGGTGAAATTCTTCGTGGTTCCCAGTGCATAGAGGTGACCGTCGATCGGCGTAATGGCGTAGACCGTCTCGCCGAAACGGGTGCCGGTCATGCCCGCAAGGTCCTCCATGGCGGTCGGCAGCAGGAACGACGCCCCGGCAAGTCCCTTCACCGGACCGCGCTTCTGCGGCACGGCCGCCGATGCGAACGATGCCGAAGCATAGGTCTTCATCGTGTAGGCAGTCTTGTCCTCCAGTTCGAGCGAAATGCTGCCGCTCATGTTCTTCGTCAAATCACCGTCGACCACCTGCGATTCGGGCAGCGAGACGAGCATCGCCTCGTAGGTCCCGGCCGTCAGGTCGGCCACCGAGACGGCCCGCGCGGCGGGCACTTCGGAAGCGGCTTCGGTCTTGGTCACCTTGTCGGCGGCCGTCGGCGTCACCACCAGCAGTCCGTCGGCATCGGCAGCGAGCCGGGCGTCCTTGACGACCACTTCGACCTGATCGCCCACGGCAAGGCCGTGACCTGCCAGTTTGACGAAGATACCGGCGTCGGCATCCTGCACGGCGAAGCAGTCGGCCGGAACGTTGTCCACAGCCGCCACGCGGCCTTGTATATAATAGTTGTCGCTGATCGTCACCTCTCCGGGGCCCTTCAGGGCGCGGATGGCCGAAACTTCCGCCTTCACGGGATCGTCGGCACTCGGACGCTCGGGTTCACCCTCCACTTCGAGCAGAATGTCGTCGAGGAAGAAACGCACGTCGTCCGTGCTGGAGGCCATGTCGGCCGAAGTGATGGTGATCTCCGTCTCGGGCTTCGCATTGCGCACATAGACCGTGAACGGCTTGAACTCGTTGTTGGCTACGCCCGCAAGCGTACCGCCCTCGACCGTGGCACCGCTCGCGGCGTCGGCCTTCACGACCACGCCGGGATCGGTGGGCTTGCCGTAGGCATCGATCATCGCCGAAGCGAGGAACGTGAGCTTGAGGTCGGACTTCGAAATGCGCATCGCCTCGAAACGCGGCGCCAGTTTGATCGTATAGGCGCCCTGCGTGTAGCGGTTGATGAGCGCCTCGTCGCCGCGGCCCACCTGCAGGAAGCCCGGACGGGTCCAGCAGGAGACCACGCTCACGATACCGGCCTGTTCCTTGGGAAGTGCATAAGTCCCGTCGTTCCACGAGGTCATGAAGTCGAGCGGCAGGTCGATATACGCGGCTTTGGCGTCGATCACGTCGTCGAAACCGGTCGAGAAGACCACTTTGTCGTTGTCCATCGGCGGAACCGCGGTCGGCTCGGCCGAAGCCTTCGTGATGCAGAACGCACTCTGGTAAGCCACGGTCTTGTTCGTTGCCGAGGTACTCGCCTTGGCGCCGTCGGTGCAGCGGTGGCGAATCCACAGTTTGCCGCCGGCCGGAATCTTCTTGTCTGCCGGAATGGTGAAGTCGATCGTCTTCCAGGTGGCGTCCGAAGCTCCGCCGGAGCAGGTGCCGTCGAATTCGGTCCAGTTCTCACCGTCGGCGCTCCACTCGAAGACCCACGCATGACCAGCGTTCTGAGTACCGTCGCGGCGGCTGCCGTAGGAGTAGCGCAGGTCGCCCGAAAGCTCCTCCTTCACCGGAATCTCGAGCTGCAGGGCATCGCCCGTCTCCCACGACCCGATGACCACGCCACGCTGGAAGTACCAGTTCGTCGTGGGGTTGGTGTGGGTCTTGGTGCTGAACTCCAGATTCACGGGCGAACCCGTCCGGCGCAGGATCATGCCGTCGTCGAAGTAGCAGGCCGCTCCTTCTATAAAGGCATTGTCCAGCGTGAGGCTGGCGTCGATGCTGAACCGCTGGGCGATCGGGAAATCATACCCGTCGCCGCCGCCGACCGTGCCGGCTCCCTGCGAGAGCAGGATCGAAGCCGTCGAGGACTCCGAATCGGTGGTCACGTTCACATAAGCCGAACGGCCGCTGGTCGAGCGGTTGCGGGCCACGGTGAGCTGCACCGCAGTATTACCCATGCCGGTGCTCTCGTTGGGAAGCACCCAGCGAATCGATTCGCCCGTGGCGGCATCGACGAATTCGAGATGCCAGTAGGCGTTGCTGGTCACATTGAGGGTCAGCACCTCGCCCTCGCCGGAGGCGGTCAGGCTTTGCTGCTGAATCCCCACCCGGCCGACGCTGTCCACTTCCGGATCGTCGGTGCAGGAAGTCCCGGCAGCCAGCAGAGCCGCCGCCGTGCATATCCATAACAAATACTTTTTCATAACTGTGAGATAAGGTTCGTTTAAGGTTTCAACAATCCGGACGCTGAAATGCGGGAGCATCCCCGGCCCGGCGGTCCTCGTTACATTTGGGTGACATTCAACGAAAAAATTCAAAAAAAATCGTCTTTTCTTTGGAATATCAAATATTACATTTATTTTTGTACCACACCAAACCACACTAATCCGTCCATCCTATCTGTTGTGTGGTGTGGTGTACAGCGCAAATATACTACTAATTCTAAAAAGATGAAAAAAAGTTACGATGAATTTCAAAGAAAGTGTGATTTTCGGATGATCACGGCTTTCTGTGCGCTTCTGGCAGCGATTTTATTTTCGCCATCGTACGCTTCGGCCCAGAACTTCACCCTTCAGGGAAGCGTAAAGACCGAGAAAGGGGCGCCGGTTCCCGGCGCCACCGTTATCCTCTCGGGGACCCAGCAGGGCGTGACAACCGACGCCCAAGGCAATTTCCTCCTGCGACTGGCCAAGAAACCCGCCGCAGATGCGTCGCTCCTCGTCTCCTATCTGGGCTACAAGTCCCAGACCCTTCCCATCGGCAGCCGCACCACCTTCGACATCGTGCTCCAAGAAGAGAGCACCTCGATGGACGAGGTGGTGGTCGTAGGTTACGGCACCATGCGGAAAAAGGACCTGACGGGGTCGCTCTCCTCGATCGGAGGCGAAGCGATCCTCAACCGCCAGAGCCCGACCATCTCGCAGGCCCTTCAGGGCGCCATGCCGGGTGTGACGGTCACCCGCACCAACTCGGCGCCGGGCGGTTCGGCCACGATCCGCATCCGCGGCATCACCTCGATGACCGACGGCGCATCCGACCCCTATGTGCTGATCGACGGCGTGGCCGGTTCGATCGACGACGTCAACCCCAACGACATCGAGAACATCACCGTGCTGAAAGACGCCGCATCGGCTTCGATCTACGGATCGCAGGCTGCGGCGGGCGTCATCCTCATCACCACCAAGCGTGCCGGCAAGTCGGGCGCGAGCGTTACCTATAACTATACGCTCGGACTCGACTTCCAGTCCCAGAAGCCGGAGTACATGAACGCCTCCGACTACATGGCAGCGGTCAACGAACTGCGTTACAACGACCTGCCCTCGGGCGGCTGGTACCAGGACTACTCCCGCGAATATGTCGAGAACTACACGCTGCTCAACCGCGAGAACCCGGACCTCTATCCCAACGTGAACTGGATGGACATGGTGCTCAAAGACGTGGGCGTGCGCCATTCGCACAGCCTCACGATCCAGTCGGGCGGCGACAAGCGCAGCTCGGTGCTGAGTCTGGGCTTCGACGACGTCGACGGCCTGTTCCGCAAGAACCTCTCGTGGAAACGTTACACGGCCCGCCTGAACAACGACATACAGGTGTTCAAGTGGATGAAGGCTTCGGCCGACATCTCGCTGCGCTACACCGACCAGGTCAATCCCCACGCTTCACCCTCAGGCACCATGCGCTACATCCCGCCCATCTATCAGGCCGTGTGGAGCGACGGGCGCTACGCCCCGGGCAAGGACGGCGTGAATCCCTATGCAGCCCTGATGTCGGGCGGCGAGAAGGACACCGACAAGTACCTGGCCAACGCCAAGTTCCAGCTGGACATCACCCCCGTCAAGGGACTGACCGTCACGGGCATCTTCTCGCCCCAGTTCTCCTACACCAAAATCAAGGATTTTCAGCGCCAAACCTCCTATTTCAGCTATCAGGAGGAGAGTCTCACCAGTTCGAAATACATCAGCAACGCCCTGACTACGGAACTCGAAGAGAGCCGCGGCGACACCTTCGCCCACACCACGCAGGTCTATGCCAACTACCAGCACACGTTCGGCCTGGACCATAATTTCAGCGCCATGGTCGGTTACGAGAACTACTGGTATCAGGAGGGTACGATCGTGGCCAAGAACACGTCGTTCGCCCACTCGCTGATTCCCGACCTGGCCGCCGGCAACTCCGACGGAGTCACGGCCAACTCGAAGGACATCAACGAACTGGCCCGCCGCTCCTACTTCGGCCGCCTGATGTACAACTACAAGTCGAAATACTATGTTCAGGGCAACATCCGCCGCGACGGTTCCTCGCGTTTCGCACCCGACTGCCGCTGGGGTACGTTCCTCTCGGCCTCGGCCGGCTGGGTCTTCACCGAGGAGAAGTTCATGGAGGGCGCCCGCAAGGTCCTCGACCACGGCAAGCTGCGCCTCTCCTACGGCGAACTGGGCAACGAGCGCATCAAAGGTTACTACCCCTATCAGGCCGTGCTGGCCAACAACCACACGATGGGTTACATCGGTTCGACCCTGACGGGCCTGTCGGGTTATGCACAAGCCGCCGCCATCGTCACGGACATCACCTGGGAGACCACTTCGACCATCGATGTGGGCGTCGACCTCTCGATGCTCCGCAACCGGCTGTCGGTCACGGCCGACTGGTACTACAAGAAGACGCGCGACATGCTCCTGCAGGTCCCCATCGCCCCGATCATGGGACTTTCGGACCCCTATGACAACATCGGCGACATGCATACCAAAGGCTGGGAGATCACCCTCGGCTGGCGAGACCACGTCGGCGACTTCAGCTACGGGCTCTCGTTCAATCTTTCGGACGACGTTTCGAAGATGGGCTACATCGGCAACAAGGAGGTCATCTCGGGCGGCAAGATCATCCGCGAGGGCGAGGAATACCAATCATGGTACGGCTACGTCAGCGAAGGTCTCTACCAGAGCCCCGAAGAGGTGAGGAATTCGGCGACCCTGGGTTCCTACGTCTCGCCGGGCGACATCCGCTACCGGAACTTCGCCGACGGCGACCCGAACAATCCGCTCATCTCGACGGACTACGACCGCCGGGTGCTCGGCTCCTCACTCCCGCACTTCAACTACGGCGGTTCGGTCGATCTGGCCTGGCGCGGCATCGACTTCAACCTGACGTTCCAGGGCGTCGGCCAGCGCAACTCCTACCTCACGGACGAGATGGTCCAGCCGCTCCGCTCCCAGTGGTATAACTTCGCCACCTACATCGGGGGGGGGAATTCGTGGAGCCGTAAAAGCACCATCGAACAGAACAAGCGTGCCAAATACCCGCGCTATTCGTGGGCCAGCGCAAACAACAACTATGCGATCTCCGACTACTGGCTTTTCGACGGTTCGTACTTCCGCGTGAAGAACCTCTCGCTGGGCTACACCCTGCCCCAGAAATGGATGAGCAAAATCCATGTCAAGAGTCTGCGCTTCGCCGTGACGCTCACCGACTTCTTCACCCACAGCCACTTCCCCGAGGGCTGGGACCCCGAGGTCGGCACTACCGGCTATCCCATCACCAAATCGGTGCTCTTCTCCGCACAGCTTAAATTCTAACGTCGTATCAAAGAACGAAAAGATATGAAAACCATTAAAATCGCATTATTCGCACTGGCCGGAAGCCTTGTGGTTTCGTGCAGCGACCTGGACCTTTCGCCCAGGGACAAGGCGGCCAGCGGCTCCTGGTTCCAGACGGCCGAGCAGTTCGAGTTGAACCTCAACGCCCTGCTCCACCACACCTACTGGCCCATGGAACGTAACGAATGGACCTCCGGCAACCAGACCGAGCTGGACATGCTGACGGACGACGGACAAAACCGCAACTCCCCGGGCCGTTTCCTCATCGACGGCGTGAACTCCGACTTTCCGCTCTCGGTCCGCATGTGGGACATCACCTACACGGGCATCAACCGCTGCAACAAGATCATCACCGAGCTCCGCAAACACGAAGGCCGGATCGAGCAGGCCCGCTACGACCGCATCATGGCCAACGCCCGCTTCTATCGCGCCTGCTTCTACGCCCGCATCATGATCCACTTCGGCGATCCCGTCGTGGTTCCGGAAGACATGGACATGGACTCCGAACAGGGCCGCGAAAGCGCCTATGAACTGACTCGCAGCGATATGTGGACCGTTCTTCCCGACATTCTCAAAGAGTTCGACGATGTAGCGCCGATCCTGCCCGTATCCTACGGAGGCGAGATCGAGCGGGCCACGCGCGGCGCGGCCTACGGCATGAAGGCCCGCTTCGCCCTCCATTTCGCCTCGATCCGCAAATGGGATTCGGTCGAACGGGGCGGGTTCGGCGACGACGATCCTGCCGAAGCCGAGAAGCTCTTCAAGGAGGCCCGCGACGCCGCATGGAACTGCATGCAGCTGAATGCCTACACCCTGCATTCGGATTTCGGACAACTGTTCCGCAACGCGACGAAGCATTCGCCCGAGGGCATTTTCAACATTCCCCGCTCGAAGGCCCTGTCGAACGACTCGAAATACCAGTATCTCGGCGGTCAGGCCTGCACGGCCAAACTACCCCGTCTGTCGGGGGCCCCGACCTGTACGACCTGCCTGCCATCGTGGTACCTGCTCTGCGCATTCCTCGACGATCAGGGCAAACCCATCGACGAATCGACGGTCTACGATCCCCACAAGCCGTTCGAGCACCGCGACCCGCGCTGCACCTACACCATTGTGGAACACGGCACGCAGCATTTGGGCGTAATTTTCGATCCGCATTTCGACCGGGACAAGGTGTACAGCGCCCGCGAAGGAACGGAAGTGGTCAACAACGACTCGCGCTCCTACAAAATCCAGGGCACCTCTAACCAATACGCCTCCTACAACGGCCTGGTGCTGAAGAAGCACGTCGACGAGGACTGGCTGGCTCCGTTCGAACCCGAAAACGACAAACTGATTCTGCGCTACGCCGATGTCCTGCTGATGTACGCCGAGGCGAAGATCGAACTGAACGAGATCGACGACACAGTGCTCGACGCCATGAACCAGGTACGCGCCCGCGCCTACAAGGCGGCCGTCACGGCCACCTCCGACTATCCGGCCATCACCGAGCGGTCGCAGGACAAGCTCCGCACGATCCTGCGCATCGAGCGCCGCATGGAGTTCGCCTTCGAAAACCTGCGCCTGTACGACATCTGGCGCTGGCGCATCGCCGAAAAGGTGCTCAACCGCCCCTGGATCGGACTGCCCAAGAAAGACGAAAAACTCCAGCGCGCCTACATCGACAACGGCATGTGGTTCCACGGAGCCGTGCCCGAGATCGACGAGGACGGATGTATGGATTTCATGGCCCCCGTAGCCAAAGGCGCCGCCGACTTCTTCAACAGCAACGCCTACGCTCAGGTTCTCGCAGAGTGCAAGTTCGTGGCCCCGAAGAGCTACCTGTGGCCCCTCCCGACCACCACGATGCAGGTGATGAAGAACATCAAAGAAAACAATCCGGGTTACTAACCCGCCGACGCAAGGCCCGCCGGACGCCCTTCGCGGGGTGTCCGGCGTTCGCGCCGCAATAAATGAAAAGACAATGAACAGAATGGTGAAATTGCTGCTCGCATGCACGGGCATCCTGCTGTTCCCGGCCGCCGGGGCAGCTCCGAAAGAGAACACGCTACGCAACGACAAGTTGCAGGTCACGGTCGACGATGCCGGCCGCCTGACCAGCATCAAAAACCTTGCGACCGGACAGGACTACGCCGGAGGCGACTACCTCTGGCGCCTCTACTACGACACGCAGAAGGCCAAGGAGATCGAGGTGCTGCCCGCCGAGCAAACGCCCCGCATTTCGCGCAAGGGCGACACGATCACGCTGACCTACGACCGCCTGAACGCCACTGACTTCAGCACCCGTGAGGCGGTGAAGCTCGACATGCGCCTCACGCTCGACATCACGCTCGAAGGCGACGAGGTGCGCTTCGCGTCGAAGATCGAGAACCGCGAACCCCACACGATCGTCCGCGAACTGCACTACCCGTTGGTGGGCAGCATGCCGCTTCCCGAGGGGCACAAACTGCTGCTCACCCACACCGGAGGCCAGCTCTACGACGACCCCAAGGCCGTGATCTTCCGCCACAGCAACGCCTCGCCCTACAAGGCCCCGGCGCAGAAGTTCCGCCAGATGGACGCCAAGTACCCCATGCGCACCGTTACGGGCGGCACGGGCGGCTGCATGGCTTCCAACTGCTTCGCCTATGTGGGTGACGACGAGGGCATCTATTTCGGCAGCCACGACACGACGTTTCAGGACACGGGGCACGGCCTGCGCCTCTACCCCGACGCCGAAGGCAGGTTCACACGGCTGGAATCCGGATTCTACAAGTTCCCGCAGTGCTTCGCCGGCGAGACATGGACGTGCGACGCCAACGTCATAGCCCCCTACACGGGTTCGTGGCACGAGACCTCGAAACACTACCGCCGCTGGGCCGACACATGGTGGGACCACCGCGACGCGCCGATGTGGGTCAAGAAGATGCGCAGTTGGCAGCGGATCATCTTCCGCCACCAGTACGGCGAACTGCTGTTCAAATACACCGACCTGCCGGGCCGCATCAAGGATGTCGGCGAGAGCGTCGGGGCCGATGCCGTCTTCACGTTCGGATGGTGGGAGACGGGCATGGACCACGGCAATCCCCACTACAACGCCGATCCCGCACAGGGCGGCGACGCCGGCTGGAAAAAGGCCATCGCCGACTACAAGAAGGATGGCGGCAAGGTGCTGCTCTACTTCAACGGCAAGCTGATCGACCGCGAGAGCGAGTTCTACAAGAGCGGTCAGGGCAAGGAGATCTGCTACCGCGACAACACGGGCGCCGAGCTCTTCGAGCAGTACAAGTTCACGGGGCAGGGCACCTTTCTGGCCGACTACAACGCCCGCACGTTCGTCGTGGCCGACACGCGCGCTCCGGTCTGGCGCAGGATGCTGCTCGACTGGGCCGACCGCGCCCGCGAGTACGGCGCCAACAGCGTCTTCTACGACCAGCTCGGATACGGCGAACGCGCCACCAACTGGGACCTGAGCCGGGAGTTCCCCGTGCCCAACATGCACGTCATCGCCGACAAGGCCGAGGTGCTGAAGATGGTCCGCGACCGCAACGTCAGTTTCGACCCCGAGTTCGCGCTCGGCACGGAGTGGCTGACCGACGTCACGGCGCAGTACTGCGACTACATCCACATCTACCAGACTACCGCCGGCAAGTACAGTTTCATCGACTGGTTCCGCTACACGTTCCCCGAAATCATCATTTCCGACCGCGAGATCCGCGACGATACGGACATCGAGCGCCGTGTGAACAACACGCTGCTGAAGGGTCTGCGCAACGACATCGAAATCTACCGCTGCCGCGACCTGATCGACAAGACGCCGCATTACCAAGCCTATCTGGCTCAGGTGAACGCCATCAAGAGCAGGTATGAAGACCTGCTGCTGGTCGGCACCTACCGCGACACGGAGGGCTTCACGCAGTCGAATCCCGGCATCGAGGCCCGCGCCTATGTCAACGGCGACGGCATGGCCATCGTGGCCACCCGCACGCAGGAGGGCAAGGCCGTGAAGGGTGCGATCGAGGTCCCGGGCTACCGGTTCGCGGAGGCTTCGACACTGGGCAATGCGCAGGTATCGCCCGACGGCCGCGAGGTGACGCTGGGCCAATACGACCTCGCCGTACTGATTTACAAAAAGACGAAGTGACCATGCGCGGACTGCAACCGGATGCAACGATAAAAACCTCTGGCACCCGGGTGTCGGAGGCTCCCGCACTGCGCATCGCCAACCGCCATGTCTCGGCCGTGGTGTGCCCTCCCGATGCCGAACGCGGCTACTACCGGAGCACGCGTTTCGACTGGGGCGGCGTCGTGCGCGACCTGCGCAGCGGGGGACACCGCTACGTCTCGGAGTGGCAGCCGCGGCACGATCCCCTGCGGCACGACGGACTGACCGGCCCCGCGGACGAGTTCACCCAGATCGGTTACGAGCGGGCGCGCCCCGGGCAGGAGTTCCTCAAGATCGGAGTCGGCACGCTGCGCAAGTTCTCCGACCACCCCTACGACCGGTTCCGGCTCTACGAGATCGCCGATCCCGGCATTTGGGAGACGACCGCCGAGCGCGACCGCGTGGAGTTCCGCCACCGCCTGCTGACCGACGAATACGGCTACGACTACCGCAAGACGCTGCGGCTGACCGACGCGCCGGGCCTCAGGATCGAGTACACGCTCAAGAACCTCGGTCCCGCACCGCTCACGGGCCATGTCTATAACCACAATTTCTTCACGCTGGACCGCATGGCCACGGGTCCCGACACCTCGATCCACTTCCCGTTCCGGCCCGAGGGGACGTGGCGCGAAGCCTACGACAGCGTAGCGCTGACGCCCGACGGCGTCGCCTTCAGCCGTCCGCTGAATCCGGGCGAGTCGGTCTTCATGGGCGACCTCCACGGTCAGGCCCCCGAGACTCAGAAATATGGGTTCAGCCTCCGCAACCGCCGCACGGGAGCGGGCATCCGGGCTTCGGGCAGCGGACAACTGTCGCACATGGTCCTCTGGGCCTGCCCCGCAGTCGCCTGCCTCGAACCCTACATCCCGTTCCGGGTCTTCCCCGGAGAGACGGGCGTGTGGCACATCGACTACGAACTGCTGGTATAAGAGAAACCCCGGAGCTCAGGCTCCGGGGTTTTCTTTAGGTGTCGTACAGGCATCGACCAAGTAGACGATCGAAACATAGGGCACGCCCGAACGGGCCGAGAGCCCGATCTCGCATGTGCGGCTGTTCGAGTAGCCCACCCTGACACCCGAGCGTTCGACGACGGGACGCAGCTTGCGCAGGGCATAGGCATTCACCTCGGGGTGCGTGAATCCGCGGTCACCGGCGAACCCGCAGCATCCGACCTCCTCGGGCACCACGACCTCGTCGGCACACAGCCGCGCCAGCGAGACGATCAGCCCGGCCAGCCCCATGCGGCGCATCGAGCAGGTGACATGCACGGCGACGGGTCCCGGCTGGGGCCGGAATTCCAGCCGGTCGCGCAGGAAGGTCCAGATGAACTCCGCCGGTTCGTACAATCTCATGCGGCCGATCTTTTCGCGCATGCGGTGCAGGCAGGGGCTCTGGTCGCACAGCACCGGCCAGCGTCCCTCCTCGCTGGCGCGCCACAGCGCCTCCTCCAGCTCGGCGGTCTTGCGGTCGGCGATGTCGGCCATGCCCTTGCTCTCCCAGATCGTACCGCAGCAGAGACGTTCCATATTTTCGGGAAAGATCACCTCATAGCCCGCCTTGCGGAGCAATGCGACCATCTTGTCGGCCAGCGACTCCGCGACCGGTGTTTCGCGGGCGAGGCCCATCGTCTGGTTGATGCAGCTCGGGAAATAGACCACCTTGTCCGGTTCCGGCACGGGCGTTTTCCGCAGGGCATCCGGCATCCGGTAGGCCCGTGGCATCGAGGGCAGCCACTGCGGCAGTCCCAGCGCATGCAGTCCCTTCGTCACGGAAGTCATCGCCCGCGTCCCGAGTACCCGGTGCGCCGCATCGGCCATCGTCAGCACGGGGCGCAGGGCGCTTTTCAGCCCGGAGAAATGACGGGCAGCGAATTCCCCGGCGGCATGGCCCGCACTCCCGGGCGGTATCCGCTGGGCGCGCAGTACATGCGTCAGTTCCCCCGTATTGATCCCCACCGGACAGCTCGTCGAGCAGAGCCCGTCCCCGGCGCAGGTCCGCTCCCCGGGATAACGGTAGCCGCGTTCGAGCTCTTTCACCAGACGCGGATTCTCACCCGAGACTTTCAGCCGGGCGATCTCGCGGCGCACGACGATGCGCTGGCGCGACGAGAGGGTCAGCCCGCAGGTCAGGCAGTTCACCTCGCAGAACCCGCATTCGATGCAGCGGTCGATCAGGGGATCGGTCAGCGGCAGGGGTTTGAAATGGGAGAGGTGGCAGCGGGGATCGTCGTTGAAGATCACCCCGGGGTTCAGCAGCCCCGCAGGGTCGAACAGCTCCTTGACGGCCCGCATCACGTTACAGGCGTCGTCGCCCCACTCGCGGCGGAGGAAAGGCGCCATATTGCGTCCCGTACCGTGCTCGGCCTTGAGCGAACCGTCGTATTTGCCGACGACGAGTTCCGCGACGTCGTTCATCAGCGCCTCGTAGCGCGCCACTTCGGTCGGTTCCGAGAACGACTGGTTGATGATGAAATGGTAGTTGCCCTCGAGCGCATGCCCGTAAATGCAGGCATCGTCGTAGCCGTGGCGGGCGATCAGCGCCTGCAACTCGGCGGTGGCCCGGGGCAGGTCCTCGATGTGGAAGGCGACATCCTCGATCAGACAGGTGGTTCCGGGAGGACGGCTGCCGCCCACGGCCGGGAAGATGCCCGAACGGACGGCCCAGTATTTCGCCTGCCCGGCCGGATCGTCGGTGAACCGCGCGGGAGTGTAGAGCGCAAAGCGCCCCAGCAACTCCCCGATGCGGGCGACGTTGGCGGCCAGCTCCTCCGGCGTGTGCGCTTTGGTCTCGGTCAGCACGGCCGTCAACCCCTCGCCCGTCGTGTCGCCGACCGAGGCCAGCGACTTGCGGTCGAGCATCTCGGCGCTGTGGACGATGCGCTGCCCGGCGGCGTCCTGCAGTTTGCGCATCTCCACGACGGCCCGGCTCGCCTCGCCGATGTCGCTGAAATAGACCATCGCCGACGCCTTGTGTTCGTATTCGCGTTCGGTGCGCATCGTGACCCCGACCAGAAACGCCAGCGTCCCCTCGGAGCCGACCATGAGGTGGGCGATGATCTCGAACGGATCGTCGAAGCGCACCAGCGGCAGCAGGTTCAGCCCCATGACGTTCTTGATCGAATATTTGTGCAGGATGCGCTCCGTCAGGGCCTTGTCGCCGCGAACCCGGTCGCGCAGCGTTTCAATGGCGCGCAGAAATCCTGCGTGGCTCTCCGAGAAGGCCCGGCGGCTCGCTTCGTCGCCCGTGTCGAGCAGCGTGCCGTCGGCCAGCACCAGCCGCGCCGAGAGCAGCATCCGGTCGCTGTTGGCATGGGTGCCGCAGTTCATGCCCGAGGCGTTGTTCATCACGATGCCGCCCACCATGGCGCTTCGGATCGAAGCGGGGTCGGGCGGGAAGCGGTATCCATACGATTTCAGCACCTCGTTGACCCGGGCGCCCACGACGCCGGGCTGGAGCCGCACGGCGCGGCCGCCATCGAGCACCTCGCAGCGTTCCCAGTGCTTGCCGGCCACCACGAGCACCGAGTCGCTGACAGCCTGCCCCGAGAGGCTCGTGCCCGCGGCCCGGAAGGTCAGGGGCACACCCAGCCGGGCGGCCGTCTGCATGAGCCGCACGACCTCCTCCTCGTCGGCGGCACGCACGACGATCTGCGGGACGAGGCGGTAAAACCCCGCATCGGTGCCCCACGCCAGACGGCGCAGGTAATCGGTATAGACCCGTTCCCGGGGAATGAAGGCGCGCACGGCGCCGAGGAATCTGCGATGTTTGTCGGTCATGGTTCTTCGGATTCAAAAACAGGAGAGGCGGCCGCCTCTCCTGACAAATATACGAAATCGGACGGCTCGTTGTAACTCTTAACGGCCGTTTTCCGCCTGCGCCAGCAGACCGTAAAAGGCCGCTTCGCCGATATGCTCCGCAGGTGCGATGCGGGTCAGCCCCGCGACATCGCGCAGTCCGTCGCGCAGGGCCGCCTCCATGTAGGCGAACGAGCGCGAGATCTGACCGCCCAGCAGGAGGCATTCGATGCCGTGTTCGACGAGCAGGTCGTGCAGCGTGGCGGCAAGAATGCCCCCGACCGTCGCAAAGGTCTCGCGGGCATGGGCATCCCCCTCGCCGGCCATGCGGCCCAGATCGGCCACCGTCAGCGCCGGGTCGGTACGGCCCGTAAGTTCTTCGTAAATGCGCAGGAATCCCCGTTTCGAAGCATAGTCCTCCAGAATGCCGTCGCGGTAGGGAAGGTCGAAGATCACCACCTTCGGGCCGCCCGCCGGGTTGCACAGCACCCGCCCGTCGCGGCTCAGGGCGAAGCCCAGCCCCGTGCCGAGCGACACGAGCGCCGAAGCGCCGTATCCGGCGGCATTGCCCCGGGCGATCTCCCCGGCCAGCGCGGCGTTCACGTCCTGCATGAAGCGGATATCCGCATCGGCAGGCACGCCGGGCATCGCGTGCAGCACCCCGCGCAGATCGACGCCGCAGATGCTGCGGAACTTGTGCGTCATGCGGGAGATGCCCGCCGCATAGTCGAACGGCCCGGGAATGGCGATGCCGATCCCGGCAAGGGCCATGCCCCGTTCCGCGGCGAAGGCTGCGCCCTTGGCCACTACGGTGGACAGAGAGCCTTCGATCTCCGCACGCGAGCCCTCCGAACGGATCGGGCAACTGAACTCCGAACCGGGCAGGAGCTGCCCGGAGGCGTCCGCCACGGCCGATTTGAGGAACGTGCCCCCGACGTCGAGCAGCAGGCGGCAGCTATTCTTTGTCAAACCCATCCTTGAGCATCGTTTTGTGGACGCTGATAGGTTCCGTGCGGAGATTCTCGATCACATAGCGGCCCATGTCCGCGGGAACCACGACCATATCCATGTATTCGGCATCGAAGTAACGTTCGGGCTGTGCGACGGAACGGATGCGGATGCGTTCGCCGTCGACGAGCGTCAGCACATGGAACTTGCCGCAGGTGTCGTCCTCGATCTGCTTCTCGAACTCGAGGCGGCGGAGCGAGAAATAGAGCAGGTCGTGCTCGCCGACGATCTTCTCGGCCCAGCCGTCGCCCTCGCGCACCGTGCGGGGCTGCTGGACGATGTTGCTGCGCACCCAACTGGTCGTGCGCTCGTAGGCCAGCGTGCGTTCGCCGTGCCATGTATGGATGGGGCGCGGCTTGCCGTCGAGGTCGGCGCGCAGGTAGTCGTAGAGCTTGTAGGTGTAGGAGCCGATCGTGAGGCTGCCGATTTCGAGCACCACCTGATTGCGGCCCGACGAGTGGATCGTTCCGGCGGGAAGCATCACCTGCAGGCCGGGCTTCGAATCCTCGTAGCTGACATATTTCAGGTAGTCCACGGGCTTGTATTCGGTGTCGGCCAGCTTGATCTCGCGGATGAACTGCTCGGTGTCGGCACCGTCGCGGAACCCGACGAAGGTCTTGGCGTCCTGTCCGGCCACCACCACATAGTAGCTCTCGTCCTGACGGCCCAGTTCACCGAAGTGCTTCTCGTTGTACTCGGCTCCCGAATGCACCTGAATAGACATGTTGCCGTTGCTGTGGAACGTATCGTCGTAGTTGAAGCGGATGGGAAAGTAACCGCCGAACTTCTCGACGGCCGGGCGGCCCATGATGGCCTCGCCCTCCTTCTGCACGAACGAGAAATAGGGGAAGTCGATCTTCTCGTCCCCGGCCTCGACGACGATCGACACCTCCATCGGGATCAGGTCGAAGACCCACGCGCAGTTGCGCATCGTGTCGGGCAGGTTGCGGAGTTTCTTGACGTAGGTGCCGCCCCACACGCCCTCCAGATAGACCGGCTTGCAGCGGAACGGATAGCCGGCCAGCGACCGGAAGATGTCGGACAGCGCCGCCATCGGGATCATGTGGATATGGTCGGGACGGTCCGAAGCCATGTAATAATCGAGCAGTTCGCCGCGCAGCAGCTTGCCGCGGTGGCGCACACCCATTTCGAAATCGGCGTAGTAGCAGCGGCGGATCACCCGGTTGGCCGGGCGGGCCACCTTGTCGCCGAGGTTGGCGAACTGGCCGCGGCGGATGCGGAGGATGGCCTCCTTGGGCGTCACGTCGAAGTAGCATTTGATATCGTAGAGCCCGCGCACCTCTTCGACGAGGCATCCGCTGCCGTAGACGAGCAGCACGCGCCCTGCGGCGGCAGGGGTCCGCAACGCCTCGAGGCGCTGTTTGAAAGCCGCGAATTTCGCCGCGTCGAACATATCCGCGTAATCACGCTCGATGAGGCGTCCGAACAACAGCGACGGGTCCTTCGTGGTGTCCCACTCCAGATTGGGATCGATCATGTCGGCGATCTCCTGCTCGGATTTGAGCACCTCGGTAAACGCCACGGCATCCAGTTCGATCCCCTTGCCCAGCAACTGCTGCGAGAGCAGGTTGACCATCCGGGTCCAGTCGGCCGTCGCATAGCCGTCGAATCCGACGACGATGTTCCTGCCGGGTGCGGCCTTCAGGCGGGAAACGATATCCCCAGCCAGCGCAGCGGCAGCCTTGGGGGTTCCGGCAACGACCGCCTCGACGGTTTTTTGGGGGAGTGCCGGACGGTTGACGGCGCGGGGGTCGTCATACGGAAAAGGGTTATACATGAAACTCATAAGGACAAACGATTTTATAGGGTTAATTGTTTATTGCGTGATATTCGAAATCCATGATCTCGGAGAGCATGCCCAGCTCGCGCAGATAGTCGCCGTCGACGATGGCGAAATGCTGCGTGGTGCCGATCTTCAGTATCTCCTCGAAGAGCCGCTCGACGGGGACCACCGGGCGGAAGATGCTGTGCGAATAGGTGGCCAGAATGTGGTCGCCCTCCAACGAATCGACCAGCGTGGCGACCAGCTTGTAGCGTCCGTCGCACTCCACCAACTGGGCCATGGTCTTGCGGCCCGGCGAGATGCGGTACCAAGCGAACGGAGCCCCGGCGTACTTGTAGGAGGTCTTGGCGAAGCGCACGTCGCGGGCGATCACCACGTTCTGCTGCCAGTCGGGGTCGTTGTGGTCGTTGGGACCGGCGTGTCCGCCCGCAAAGGTGCCGTAGTCGGACTCGATGTGGAACGGCTCGAGGAAATTGACGTTCTTGCCCGAGATCAGTTTCAGCAGATAGGTGATGAGGCCCGCACCGATGTCGGCCTCGGGAACCAGCACCGAGCAGTTGTCGTTGAACCACGGGTGGTAGAACCCGGCGCGCAGGCCCACCAGTTCGAACATGGCCCGGTCGATGTCGTTGAAGACCATCACGTCGATGTCCGACCGCTCGGCCATCTTCTGCAAGCCGATCGAGGCCCGCACCGAAGCTTCGAACTTGTCGCGCGCCACGTCGTCCATCATCCGGTAGTGGGAGGTCAGCTCGTCGCAGTAGGCTTTCAGCTCCTTGTCGCTCACCGCGTCGATCACCTCGCCGTAGACCGAATAGGGCAGAAAACGGATTTCGGGGCCCAGTTTGGTGAACAGGTCGTAGGGATCGATGTAGGTCGACCACATGGCCTCGTTGTAGTTGGCCAGCAGCCCCACGTTCGACTGGCGGAGAATGGCCCGGGCGCGGGCGGCGGAAGCGAAAAGGCGGATTTGCTCCGTAACCTCCTCGCGCGACCCCATCACGACCTTCACATGTTTGCGTCCGGTACGGGGAACCGATCCGGAGGCTTCGAGCGAACCGACGAGCGTCCCGGCGCAGAGGTAGTCGATGAAGTCGTCCTCGTCCAGCGTATCCTTGAACGAAACGTGGTCCTTGGCGACATTGACGAAGAGGATCGGCACCTCGGGCATATCCCTCAGGAAACGTATCCACGCGAAGTCCTCGGACCACGAGAGGAACTCGGCGATGACGAAATCGACCTTCTCCATGTAGAAATGGTCCATGGCGTCCATGGCCTCCTCCTTGTCGTAGACGATTCCGGGGAACACGACGTCGAGGAAATCCATCGTCCCGAGTATCTTTTTCACATCGGCATCCTTGCGCTGGGCATATGTGCCCCGCCGGAGCCCTTCACCCAGCATCTTGAAGCGGGGCGACGCGATCAGCAGCAGACCTGCCTTCGCTTTTCTGGTTTTCAGGTTACTATTCATGTCTGATCTTGTTATAGTCTCTCATATAGAAATATTTGGCACCGAGGAGCATCACCACGCCGCACACCAGCCATACGACGGCCAGCATCGAGATGCCGAACGACAGCCCCGCGGCCTGCTTCACCATGCCCAGCACCAGCGGAGCCAGCGCGCCGATGGCGAATCCGGTCATAATCATCACGCCCGAAGCCGAGGAGTGGTACCGGGGCGGGATGACGTCGTAGAGCACCGTGTAGGTGTTGGCGTCGAAGAACGCACGGGCGAAGCCGAAGCCGGCGAAACCGATGTAGATGACCCACAGCGTGGACGAGTTGCCCATCAGGACGATGAACGGCACGGCGACCAGCAGCCCGAAGCCCTGCATGGCCATGCGCCACGCGGGATGCAGGCTACCCAGTTTATCCGAGAGGCGTCCGGCCAGCAGCACGCCGATGAAAGCGAACAGGTGGGTGTAGAACATCGAGTGGAATCCGGCGCCCGCGAGGTCCATGCCGAAGTTTTCGTAGAGGTAGGTGGGCATCCATGTGAGGTAGCCCGTCAGCACGAAGATCAGTCCGGCGAAGCAGACCGTGAGGATCAGGGCCGTCGGCGTGGTGAAGACCATGCGGAATCCCTCCATCAGCCGCGGCTTGGGCTCGGCGGCCTCCGCGGCGGCAACGGCGGCCGGCTCCTTCTTGTCCTTCAGCCGCACGGCCATGACGATGCCGTGCACGACGCCGATGGCGCCGAAGATGTAGAAGGCGCTCCGCCAGCCCCACAACTGTCCGATATATCCCGCGGCGTAACCGCTGATGATGATGCCGATGTAGTAGGCGGTCTGGTGGATCGACATGGCGAAGGCCCGGGTCTTGTCGTGGTACTGCGCCAGCAGCGAATAGTTGGCCGGGCCGAAGAACGCCTCGCCGCCGCCCGTGGCGACGCTGCGCATCAGCACGAGCATCACGAAGCCGTTGCAGAGGCCCGTGAACATCGTGGCCACGCTCCAGAACAGGATGCTTCCCGTGACGATCCACTTACGGCTGAAACGGTCGCCCACCAGTCCGCCGATGGGCACCAGCAGGGCATAGAAAAGATTGAATACCGTGGCGATGGAGCCGATGGCCACATCGCTCAGGCCCAGATCCTCGCGGATGAGCGGAAGCACCACGTTGAAGACCTGCCGGTCGGCCTGATTCAGGAGATAGGCGACCCACAGCAGGGCCAGCACCTCCCATTTGTACTTCGGGTTCTTTTTCCCGACGGTTGCAGTTGTCATTGGTTATAGGTTCATTTTATGCACTTGGGTTAATACAGCATATCCTGATTGGTTCCGGCGGCCTTGCGTTCGACGGCCTCCCCGCGGAACGGCACGGCGCCGCGCTCGACCAGCAGCATCGGGGCGTCCCACACCGGGCATCCGGTCAGCTTCATGCGGCCTCCGTCGCGGCTGCCGTGGGGCTGCGGCAGGTCGAAGATGCGGCCCGTTACGGGTTCCACGAGCACGGGATCCTTGAGCGAAAGCCCCTCGACACTCATTTCGACCTTGTCCCAAGCCAGTTCGTCGCCCGGAA
The DNA here is from genome assembly GCF_900083545.1 of Alistipes provencensis. NCBI lineage: Bacteria > Pseudomonadati > Bacteroidota > Bacteroidia > Bacteroidales > Rikenellaceae > Alistipes > Alistipes provencensis. Next base: position 702,394 of record NZ_LT559262.1, read on the forward strand.
TCCGGTCAGAGTACCAGAACATCACGCCGATCGGCTTGTCATCGGCATCCGCGAGTCCCACGAGCGCGATCTCACGGGCCGTATTGGCCGTGAATGCCGGCCTTCCCGCGGGTTTCACCCCGCTGTGCAGCAGGTTGACCATGTGCTGCATGGCATGGTACGACGGCCGTTTGTAGACCACCTGTTTGAGCAGGTTCGTGCGCAGCAGGCCGAACGACTGCAACATGTTGGGATACTGGTTGTCGACAATGGCGAAGATCGACGAACGGATGCCCAGCGCGAAGTCGTTGGCCAGACGCCGTGCGACCCACTTGGCCTGGCTGTACTCAGTCCACTCGTGGTAGCGCAGCGCATGGGCCCATTCGAGGACGGCCGGACAGCCGCTCTCGCCCTGAAACAGACGGATGCGCGGATCGTACGAGGCGACGAGTTCGGCCAGCGCCTCGATGCCGGGTGTGGCGTCGTCGGGATTTTCATGATAGGGATGGAAGCTCACATAGTCGATGAGGCCCAGTTTGCCGCGCTCGCGGAGAATATCCAGCACGCGGCCCGTGAAGCCGATCGGCATGCGCGAAAGCCCGAAGCCGATGATGACCGCCCCGGAATCGACCTTGCGGACGGCTTCGGCCGTGCGGATCAGCAATTCGGCATAGGCCGCGGACTGGTCGGCGCCCCGGAGGTTCGGCTCGTTCCACACCTCCCATTCGCTGACGCGCCCTTTGTAACGACGCGCCACGGCCGTCACATAGCGCTCCCACGCCTGCAGCGTTTTTTCATCGGTAAAGATGCGCGACCCGAGGCTCTTCTGCGCCCCGTAAACCGGATTACCGTAGGCGAGGCACATCCACGGACGGATGCCCTGCTCGCGGAGTCCGTCGACCGCTTCGTCGAGCCACCCGAATTCGTATTTACCCTTCTCCTGTTCGCAGCGGGCCCAGCCGCTCTGGATACGCGCGGCGCCTACTCCCAGTTCGCCCACATAGGGCTTATAAGCCGAGAAATCGGCATATTCGCGGTCGAGGCACTCGCACCCCACCGACCAACGCGGATTGGCCAGTTCGCGCGAGGAGGCTGTCGCTACCTGCCCGATCTGTTCGAGCCCGGGGGAGACCGTCTGCAACTTTTTCCAAGTCAGCGACCAATGCTGTGCAGGGGCGACCGATGCGAGCAAGAGGCCCGATAAGCTGAGAAAGAAAGTTTTTTTCATTTTAAAAAAGTGGTTAGCGGTTTTTTTCCTATATTTGTTGGTACTTAGCCGTGTGATTGGTGTTGTGTAGTGTGGTGCAAATATAAGCAAAAAAACAAACAAACCAACAATTATTTCATTTTTTAAACGAGAGACATGCCGGAAAAGATTAAAATAGACCACGAGAGCCAAATACCGGTTTACAAACAGATCGTAGGACAGGTGGAAGAACTGGTACGCAGCGGCGAATATCCCGACGGATGTCTGCTGCCGTCGATGAACGAACTCTCGGCCGTGCTCGACATTTCGAAGGAGACGGTCAAAAAGGCCTACTCCATACTCCGCAACAAAGGTTACATCGATGCCAAGCAGGGCAAGGGATTCTATGTTTCGGCCGCAGGGGTCGCCGACAAACTGAGCGTTCTGGTCCTGTTCGACAAGCTGAGCAACTACAAGCAGGTGCTCTTCAACTCGTTCGCCGAGGAGATCGGCGACGCGGCCGAAATCACCATCCGGCTCCACAACCAGAATGTCGACCTGCTGGAATATTACGTCGAGGAGAACCTCGACCTGTTCGACTACTATGTCATCACGCCCCACTTCCCGCTCGACGCGGCTTCGCAGAAGCGGGTGCTGAAGATACTCACGCGCATCCCCAACCGCAAGCTCATCATGGTGGACCACTGGATGAAGGAGCTTCCGGGCAACTACGGCGCCGTCTATCAGGATTTCGCCAACGACGCCTACGAGGGGCTGGGGTACGGGCTCAAGAAACTGAAGACCTGCTCCCGGTTCAATGTCGTGACGCTCCCCTCGAGCCTCTACTACACGTCGGTAGGCAAGGCCGTGGAGCGGTTCTGCCGCGACAACGACATCGCCGTGGAGTTCCACACGGAAATCACCCCCGGAATCATCCGCGAGAAGGAGGTCTACCTGATTCTCAACAGCCAGTACGACTTGGGGCTGATCGAACTGGTGCGCCGCGCCCGCGAACTGAACTACCGTGTGGGCCGCGACATCAGCATCATCTCCTACAACGAGTCGCCGATCAACGAGATCATCCTCAACGGCCTGACGACCATCTCGACCGACTTCCGGCAGATGGGCGTGCTGGTGGCCCGGATGATCCTCGACAAGACGCCCGCCAAGATCAAGTGCGACTTCCAGATGATCCGCCGCAACACCTTTTAGACGCACCTCATGAAGAACCGACTCCCCGACCTCCGCATCCCGGTCCGCGAACGCATCGGCTGGGTGGACCTCCTGCGTGTGATCGCCTGTTTTCTGGTGGTCTTTTCCCACAGTTGCGACGCCTTCGTCGCCGTGTTCGACAGCGACCGCGCGACCTTTCTGCAGGGAGCTCTGGCCGGCAGCCTCGTGCGGGCCTGCGTGCCGCTGTTCGTAATGATGTCGGGAGTCCTGCTGCTGCCCGTGCGGACCGACGCCGGGAGTTTCTTCCGCAAGCGCATCGGCCGCATCCTCGTAGCACTGGTCTTCTGGTCGCTGGCGCTGCCCGTACTCTATTTCCTCTACATGCGTTATGTCGGTTCGGCCAGCCCCACGATCGACCCCGCCATGTTCACCGGTGAGGCCACGCTCCGCAAGATGTGGACCTTCGTCTTCAACTTCACCTACGACACCACGCCGCTCTGGTATCTCTACATGCTCCTCGGGCTCTATTTCATCATGCCGATCCTGAGCGCTTGGCTCGAACGGGCCTCGCAGCGCGACCTGCTGACCGTGCTCGGTATCTGGGGGCTGACGCTGCTGCTGCCCTACATGAAGATGCTGGCCCCGATGCTGGGCTATGCCGGCAATTACGGCAACATGGGCCTCTTCGGCGTCTGCGACTGGAACGAATTCGGGACGTTCTACTACGTCTCGGGCTTCGCGGGCTACCTCGTGCTGGCCTTCTACCTCGTGAAATTCCCGCCCGCGTGGAGCCGGCGCAAGACGCTGGGCATCTGCATCCCGGCTTTCCTTGTCGGCTACCTCATCACGGGGCTGGGCTATGTGGTGATGCAGAAATATTTTCCGGGCAACTACGCCTATCTGGAGATCGTCTGGTATTTCGCCGGCATCAACGTCTTCCTGATGACTGCCCCTGTTTTCATCCTCGTGCAGAAAGCCGCCGCACGGCCCCGCGCATGGCTTTCGCGGCTGGCGGGCGCCACGTTCGGCATCTACCTCTGCCACTTCATCTTCGTGCAGGCGGGCTATGACCTCGTGCAGCAAATCCCGGGACTCCCGGCACTGGTGCGCATCGCGCTGATCGCCTGCGGAGCCTTCGCCGTAAGCTGGCTCGCGGTGTGGCTCATGCAGCGCTGGCGCGTGACGCGGCGGCTCGTGGAGTAACCTTTAACCGAAACCAAACCATTCCGACTTATGAAAAGAAATATTATCGCACTGTGCACCCTGCTGCTCGCCGCCTGCGGCGGAGCGGAAACGGGAATCACGCTCCTCAGCGAAGGAGCGTTCGATGCCCGGATCGACGGCAAACCCGTCAAACTCTACACGCTGCATGCCGGCGACGTGACCATGCAGGTCACCAACTACGGCGCCCGTGTCGTATCGCTCTGGACCCCGGACCGCGAGGGTCGTTACGAGGATATCGTACTGGGCTACGACTCGCTCTCCCGCTACGTCGACAACACCGGCGAGCGCTTCCTCGGCGCCGTCGTGGGTCCCTATGCCAACCGCATTGCCGGCGGCCGCTTCACGCTCGACGGCGTGGAGTACACCCTGCCGCAGAACAACAACGGACAGACGCTCCACGGAGGTTTGAACGGACTGGACCGCGTCGTCTGGGACGTGGTATCGGCCACCGACGACCGGCTCGTGCTGACCTACACGCACGCCGACGGCGAAGAGGGATTCCCGGGCAACCTGCAGATTCGCATGACCTACTCGCTCACGCCCCAAAACGAGTTCCGCATCGACTACGACGCCACGACCGACAAACCCACCGTCGTGAACCTCTCGCACCACCCCTTCTTCAACCTCAAAGGCGAGGGTAACGGCACCATCCTCGACAACGTGCTGACGATCAACGCCAGCCGCACCACGCCCGTCGATTCGGTGCTGATCCCCACGGGTGAAATCGCCGACGTAGCGGGCACGCCTTTCGATTTCCGCCAGCCGCATGCCATCGGCGAGCGCATCGGGGCCGACAACGAACAACTGCGCAACGGCGGCGGTTACGACCACAACTGGATCATCGACCGCCGGAGTGCCGACGGCATCGAGACGGCCGCCACAGTCTGGGAACCCGCTTCGGGACGCACCGTCGAGGTGTTGAGCGACCAGCCCGCCCTGCAGTTCTACAGCGGTAATTTCTTCGACGGCGCGGTCAACGGCAAGTACGGCAAACCCCTCCGCTACCGCGAGTCGCTGGCCCTCGAGACCCAGAAATATCCCGACAGCCCCAACCACCCCGGCTTCCCGTCGACCGAACTGCGTCCCGGGGAACATTACACCCAAGTCTGCATCTACCGCTTCGGCACGAAATAAGTACGAAAAAGCCCCGCTCTCGGAGCGGGGCTTTTCTTACCGGCCCGTCACACGCATGTACTTCGCCAGCGAGGTGCGGTAGGCCGCACAAGCCGAGGTGAAGCTGTTGCGGCTCCGGGTGTAGAGCGTCTCGGCATCCAGCAGGTCGGTCAGCGGAGCCGTTCCGGCCTGATAGAAATTCCGGTTCTGCCGCAGGTTCTCGGCGGCCGACGCCACGGAACGCCGCATGAGCTCGATCTGCGCATAGGCCTCCACCACCTCGCTCCACGTCCGCTCGACCTCCACAGCAAGCATTTCGCGGGCCTGCAAGCGGTCGTTCTCGGCCTGCTGCTCGCGGATGCGGGCTTTCTTCAGCGCATGGGCCCCGCCCCACCAGTCGGAGATCGGAACAGAAACCTGTGCGAACACCAGTCCGTCGTCCACATCCTTGTCCGTGACATTATAGTAAAGGTATCCGGCCCCCACGCCCACCGTCGGCAGACGCTTGCCGCGCTCCATACGTTTCCGGTATTTCTGCGCCTCGACATTCTTCTCGGCAAGCAGGTATTCGGCCCGGCGGTCGAGCGCCTCCTCGACCGAGACATAGAAATTCCCCGGCGCTTCGGGCTCCCCGAAGGCCGCATCCCCGACATCGAACCCGCGCCAGTCCACGCCGATATGCTGGGCCAGCAGCATTTTCGACACTTTCAGCCCGTTCTCGACCTTCAGGCGGTTCGAGGCAATCTCCTGCTGGCGCAGTTCCACACGCAGCAGATCGTTCGAGGTCACGAGACCCGCCCGGACCGAGAGTTCTACCTGCCGGTGAATCTCCTCCAACTGCCGCTCCACGGCCCCGATGGTCGAAAGATTGTCGCGCAGCGAGACGATCTGCCAATAGTAGGTGTCGGTCTGCTCGCGGACCTCGGCCTCGGTCTTCCGCAACTGCAACTGCCCGACCTCCTCGCCCAGCCGGGCGAGCTTGTTGCCGTTGACGATCTTCAGCCCCGCGAAGACGGGCTGCACGGCGGTGATACCGCCCACGAGCCCCCGCTTGACCATCGACAGCGGCAGGTTCATCGTCCCCAATTGCGGAATGGTCATGCCGAAATCGGCCTGCACCAGCCCGTGCTGAGCCTGAAAAACGCCTCCCGTGGCCGAGACCTGCGGAAAGTAGTTGGTAAACGCCTCGCGGCGGGTCTGCAGGGCTGCTTCGAGGTCGAAACGGCTGTTTTGCAGGGTCCGGTTGTGCTCAGCGGCCGCGGCGCGGCATTCGTCGAGCGTCAGGGTCTGGGCTCCCGCCGGAAGCGCGAAAGCCGCGGACAACAGATATAGGAATATCTTTTTCATCACTTGTAGATTTTCGAGTAAAGGACCGGAAGGATCGTCACCACGAGGATCAGCGAACCGATACCTCCGGCGAAGATCGTGAGGCCCACGGGGGCCCAGAACGTACTGCCTCCGAGCATCATCGGAACAACGCCCACGGCCGTGGTGGCCGTCGTGAGGAAGATGGGGACCATGCGGCGCTTACCGGCGTCGTAGGCGGCCAGCTTCGCCGACCAGCGGCAGACCTTACGCTTGTCCTCGGCGTGCTGGTACATCAGGATCACGTTGCGGACGATCATGCCCAGCAGGGTGATGAATCCCAGCACCGAGGTGAGCCCGATGGTGAAGTCGGCGATCCACAGTCCGATCATCGCCCCGAACAGGCAGAGCGACATGGCGGCCATGATGACCAGCGTAATGCCGAACTTGCGGAAATTCACGAGGATGAAGAAGAAGATGATGACCAGCGAGATGCTCAGTCCCGACGCGATGGGCGGAAGAGTCTCGGCGTCGAACTCGCGGGCGCCGCCCAGCTCGGTCTCCACGCCCGCCGGAAGCGTGATCTCGTCTTTCAGCACCTTGTTGATCCGCGAGGTCATCCGCATGGCGTTGACGTCGCGTTTGAGGTCGGCCGAGACGGTGATGCAGCGCATACCGTTGCGGTGGACGATCTTCGACTGGCTCCACACGGGTTCCACGCCGGCAACCTGCCGCAGGGGGACGCTGACACCCGGCACAGGCGACGAGACATAGGTGTCGCCGATGTCGGCCAGCGACCGTTCGCCCTGCCGAATGTCGTTTTTCAGCACGACGGGCAGTTTGTAATCACCCTCCCAGACCGAGCCTACGGGCACATCCCCGGCGGCCAACGCCAGATTGACGGCCGCCAGCGTCCGGGTGATGCCCAACTGGGGCGCCGTGACGGGGTCGAGCCTTACGTCGACGACCGCACGCGGGTCCTCGTAGTCGGAATGCACCCACACGAGCTCGGGCATCTGCCGCATGCGGGCCATCAGCCGGTCGGCGGAGGTGCGCAGCGAGTCGATGTCGCTGCCGTAGAAGCGGAATTCGAGCGAGGGAACGTTCTGGTAGTCGAGCTGCTTGAACTTGACATACGCACCGGGAAACCGGTCGGCCCACGCGTCGGCATACTCGTCGAGGATGGACTCCGTATCGTCGACCGACGTGGTGTTGACAATGAACTGCGCATAGTTCTTGCCCGCGATCTGCGGAGCGTAGCTCATCTGGAAGCGGGGCGACGAGCACCCCACGAACGAAGTGACCGACTTCACCCGCCCGTCGGCATGGAGCACCCGGTAGACCGAGTCGGCGACGGCTTCCGTGCGATCCAGCGGCGTGTCGGGCCGCAGGTAGATCTCCACGGCGAACTGGTCGCGGTCGGCAAAGGGCACCATGCGGAATTTGAGCTGCGTGGCGATCAGCAGCGAGACGACCACCGAGGCGATGCCCGCCGAGATCGTGAGCCAGCCGTGGCGGAAAGTCCACGCCAGCACACGGCGGTAGCAGTCGTGCACCCGGTCGGTGAAGGATTTCTTACCCTCCTTGCTCACCTGCACTTTGGGGATGATGAGTATCTCAAGGAACGGGATGACCAGCACGGCCAGCAGCAGCGAGACCATCAGGTTGATGGTGATGGTCCACGGGAAGAAGGTCAGGAAATCGCGGAACATGCCCGTCATCGTGAAGAGTATCGGGTAGAAGATCATACAGATGCAGACCGTGGCCAGCAGCAGCGAGGGGAAGAACTCCCGGGCGCTCTCCACGGCGGCGAACCAGCGCGAATAGCCCCGTGCGAGGTAGTCGAGGTAGCCGTCGATCACCACGATCGAGTTGTCGACGATCATGCCCAGCACGACGACCAGCGCGGCCAGCGTCACCGTGTTGAGCGGGATGCCGCACAGATACATGATGCCCACCGAGATGAACGTCGAGAGCGGGATGGTGATGGCCGCGACGATGGCCGAGCGGAGCGGAAACAACAGCATCATCACCGCGATGATGATGGCCATGGCGACGAACAGATCGCGGAGGAACCCGCGCACGGAATCCCCGACGACCTTGGCCTGATCGGCGATGCGCTGCACCCGGACGTCCGAGGGCAGTTCCTCTTCAATAAAGGTGTGCAGCACCTCGTCTACCTCCTGCCCGTACTCCACGATGTTGAATCCCGCGCGCATCTCCATCGACAGCAGCACGCAGCGGTGGCCGTTGTTCAGGATGTAGCTGTCCGGATCGTCGTATTCGCGGACGACGCGCGCCACATCCTTCACGCGCAGCACATGCCCCTCGGGGTCGCTCCAGATGATCTGCTCGGCGACCTCCCGCTCCCCGGCCAGCGCGGGCGCGATGTGGATCGGGGTCTCGGTCTCGGCATTGCTCACCGTGCCGCCCAGCGGGGTCAGCCCCTGCGCGGCCAGCGCCGCGGAGATCACCTTCTCGCCGATGCCGTAGGCCGCCAGCCGTTCGCGGTCGATATAAACCGAAATCTGCTCCGACTGCACGCCGTAGGGCCTCAGGTTCGAGACCGACTCGATACGCCGCAGGCGGTCGCTCAGATCGTCCATGTAGCCTTTCAGCTCGCGGTAGGAGCGCGTATCCGATTCGAGGGTGACGAGCAGCGCCGAGGTATCGCCGAAATCGTCGTTCACGACAATCGCCGCCACGCCCGATGGCAGTTGCATCTTGAACGCCGCCAGCCCGTGTTTGATCTTCGACCAGACCTCGTCCTTGTCGTTCACGTCGTCCTCCAGTTCGACCATCACATAGCACATGCCGTTCTGCGAGGTGGAGGTGGTCTTCGGCCGCTTCACCTCCTTATAGGTCATCAGGAACTGCTCCAGCGGTTTGGCCAACTGCTCCTCGACCTCCTCGCTCGTGGCGCCCGGATAGATGCCCACGACGACGCCCTGCCGGATCGTATATTCGGGGAACTCCTGTTTGGGAATGCGCACCAGTCCGTAGATGCCGAACACGAAGAGGCACCCGACGAGCAGGAAGGTGATGCGGAAATTGCGCATCGACCATGCGATCACGTTGTTCGAACTTCTCATCGCTCCGTGACTTTACTGCCCTCGCCGATCTTCTGCATGCCGTCGACAACGATGCGGTCGCCCGCCGCGGCGCCCCCGGTCAGCACGATACCGTTGTTCACCAGCCGTCCCGTCGTGACGGCCTTGCGCACGGCCGAATCGCCGCGCACCATCCAGACGAAACGGCTGCCATCGCCGGCCTGCTGCACGGCGCGCACCGGCACGACGATCTCCTCGGCGGCTCCCGCCGGCGAAACCGTCACACGGCACACCATCCCCGGCAGCAACTCGCCCCCGGCGTTCGGCAGCGTCGCCCGCACGTCGTAGGTATGGGCCGCAGGATTGGCCACGGCGCCCTTCTCGATCCGGCCGGCCGTGAACGTGCGGTCGCCCAGCGCGGCGACGCTGACCCCGATGCGGCTGTCCGCACCGAGCCCGGCGATCTCCTGCTCGGGCACCGAGAAGCGCACCTTGACACTCCCGATCTGCAGCAGCGTCATCACCGGAACGCCCGGCAGGACATTCTCACCGGCCGAGGCCTGCCGCCTGCCGACGACGCCCGCAAAAGGCGCACTCAGCGAACAGTCGCCGAGGTTCTTCCGGGCGATCTCAAAGGCCGCTTCGGCCTGACGGAGCCGTGTCTGCGCCTCGACCCACTGGATTTCGGGCAGGCTCTCGGCGTCGTAAAGCTGCCGCAGGCGCGCACAGGCGTCTTTGGCCTGATTCAGAGCCGCTTCGGCGGCATCGAAGGTCTGGCGGGCCGACGTGGGATCGAGTTCGGCCAGCAGTTGTCCCTGCCGCACGCGCTGGCCCTCGTCCGCAAAGGTGCGGGCGACGGTCCCGGGAACGGGGAAGCTCAGCGAGGCCGAAGCCTCCTCCTCGATCGTGCCGACGTAAACCGCAGCTCCGGCATCGGCCGAAGGCGCGGCGACGATGGTTTCGACCCGCAGCGGATCGACCGTCCGGGCCTTTTTGGGGGAAGAACAGCCGGCGGCCATGAGCAGCGCGGCTACAAGGATCGTTCGTTTCATCTATTTCACGTTTTTTCGATGCAAAGTTCTCCTTTTAGGGGCTCCGGAAAAAGGCCGCCGTGTCGGTTAAATTCGTCGATTGGTTCGATTTCGAACTTTTCGGAGAAATTCTGTTTCCCCATTTGCTATATTTGCACAAAAGACAATGACAAAATGAACGAAACGAACATCCCGAGTTTTTCGCTCACTACCCTCTTGGAAGCCAACGCCCTGCGGCCGGGCGACCTCTATTACGATGGCTGCGTGATCGCTTCGCGCGTCGACGTGACGGACGAATTCAACATCGATCTGTTCCGTTACCCGACCCGGCTGAACGCCTTTGCAATCGTTTTTTGCTCCAAAGGTTCGATCACCTTCACCTCGGGACTGCGGCATCACACGCTGGAAGAACGAACGCTCTTCGTCCACCTGCCCGGCTCCATTCTGCAGGTGGAGTCCGTTGGACGCGAATCCTCGGTCTACGCCGTGATGTGCGAAGAGGAGTTCATACGGCGCATCAACATCGACTTCAAACTGCTGTCACGACTCTTCCTCTGCGTCGAGGAGCAGCCCTGCCTGCCGCTGACCGGAGAGGAGTGGAACGGCATCACGCGGTCGTTCGCCGAAATCGACGCCGAAGCGGTCTCCCCGCGCACGGACCTCTACTCCGACGAGGTGATGCGCTCGGTGATCCGCACGCTGGCCTACAAGGTCTGCCGCATCATCGACCGCCACATCTCGGCGGCCGCCGTGCTTCCCGCCTCGGCCCGCAGCCGCAACGAGGAGTACTTCAACCAGTTCATGGACGAACTGGCCCGCCACTACATGCAGCACCGCTCGGTCGGATTCTACGCCGCACAGTTGCACCTGACGCCCAAATACCTCACGACGATCATCCGCAAGACGACGGGCCGCACCGCCTCAGAGTGGATCGACGACTACGTCGTACTCGAAGCGAAAAACCTCCTGAAATACTCTACGATGAGCATTCAGGAGGTCGCTTATTCCCTCAACTTTCCCAACCAGTCGTTTTTCGGCAAATACTTCAAGGAGCACACCGGGCTCACCCCGACCGCCTACCGGACGGGAAAATAGCCCCGGCTCCGGGGGAGGGCGCGAAAACAGCCTGACTTTATCCGGAAAATCCGCTCCTGTTCGTGATGAAAAACCGCCGTTTCGTTGAATTTAGGCCCTGTGAGGTTGTTTTTGCAGGGGATAGTCGGTACCTTTGACCGTTTTTACCGACTATGAAATCCCCCGCGGACATCCTGATATATGCCGCGGGTTCAAACAGAAAATTTTGAATATGACATTTATGACTTCCCGTTTACTGCGCATTCCGTGCATGGTGATTGTCGCGAGCGCGTGGTTCGCATCGTGTGAAAAGGTAGCACAACTGAGCGACTCGGCCCGGGTAGAGGAGTTCTCCATACTCACGGCCGATCCCGACCGCGTAATCTTCGACCAGCCCGTCATCAAAGGCGAAGTCATCGAACTGCCGCTCGTTTACGGCAAATACCTCTTCCCCATCACCATTTCGGTGGATGTCAAGACCGAACCGGGATGCAAACAGATACTCGGATTCGACGGGGGGGGGAAAGAGTTCACCTTCGATAACCAGAACCACGTCCGCGAACTCTACACGGTAGCCTCCAGCGGCGCCACCACGCGCTGGAAACTGCAAATCGTCGACGCCCAGTCGAACGAATCGGCCGAGATCGCCTGGGTCGGCGTCACGGCCGGAGAGGGATCGGAAATGCTGGCCGCACCGTACGCCCGTATCGACAAGATCAACTCCGAGATCGTCTTTCAGGCGCTGGGCACCGCCACCTATCCGCTGACGTTCGTGCCGGAGTTCACACTGGCCGACGGCGCCGACTGGGCCGACGGAACGGAAGCCCCCGCAGCGACACTCACCTTCGAAGAGAAGGAGAGCACGATGAAATACACTGTCGAAGCCGCCAGCGGCCGCACGAAAACATGGACCTTCCGCTCGGAGATCGTGACCCAGACCGACAACGTGAGCACGAGCACGCTGACCGAGGATCAGGTCGAGCGCCTGACGCCCGTCACCTCGACGGTCGGATTCCGCTCGGAAACGGTACAGCTCACCGGAGCCTCCACCGAATTCAGCATATCGAAAGTCGGCGGCCGCGTCAGCCTGATGATTCGTCCAGCAGCCCGTGCAGTGACATTCCCCGTCACGGCCGCCATCGAGCTGCCGATACACGCCAACTCCCTGCTGATAGGCGCACCCGAAGGCAACAGCTACACATTCGAGTCGTACACCGACACCAAGCAGGTCTGGATCGTGGACAAAATATCGGGACTGGCCAAGAGTTGGACGCTCACGCTTTTCCCGGAACTGAACACCGACATTCTCGGTCTTACCATCTCGAGTTATTCGAGCACCCCGGGCAACGATGTCCTCGCCGTGGATACCGATCAGGTGGAGATCGACCACGAGAACAGCCGCATCATCATCCCGGTCGGCAGGATCGACGGCACAGCCATCGACCCGAAAGAACAGATCAAAGTGAAGCCGACCTTCACGCTGAAACTCCCGGAAGGAGCCACTTCTTCTTCCTCAAAGTCCCCAACCTTTACCTACATTACGAATACGGTAACGGTCACGGTCAAGACCTCCAACGGCCAGCAAAGCCGGAACTGGACGCTCTACCTCAAGGACAAGAATGCCGAAGAATCCTCGGACACCAGCATATCGAACTTCTCGTTCACATACACCTCGAAAGACAACCGGATGAAGCTGTCGTCGACGTCGATCGTCGCGGACAACACCAACCACCGCATCACGCTGAAGATCACCGCCGGTCCCAAAGCCTTCCCGCTCACGCTGACCAACAAGATCGTGAAGCTGGGCAGCCCCGCGGCAGCCGTCGTCGAACAGGAGATCGCCGATTACGACACCCCACTGACATTCGAGTCGCTGACCTCGACCAAGACATTCACGGTACGCGCCGAGAACGGGACCGAACAGCAGTGGACCATCGACCTCGAGTCGCAGGCCAAGGGTCACACGGCCGAGATCACCAACTTCCTTGTCAACCACATCACGGGCGGCACGCTCGTCGCGGTAAAGCTCGAACCGGAGAACAGCCGCGTCCGGATGGAGATCGAAGGCGTTCCGCCGTTCTATGCGACCGTCGCCATCGAGACCTCGGAGAACGCCTCCATGACCGGACTGGAGAACGGCATCCTGACGATCAACAGCTATAACCACGAGATTCCGCTGACCGTCACGTCGCAGGACGAAGAGGTGACGAAGATATGGACGGTCTACATCGACAAACCCGTGGAGGTTCAGATCGCCAACAGCGAATTTGAACTCTGGGGTGAGTTCAAGAACATCAACGGCGGCACCTACACCATCGACCCGACGCCCGGCGCCGGCTACGGATGGGGTACGGCCAATCTGACCATAATCGGTATGGGTGTAAAAGGGACCATGCCCGTCGAACGGGCCGACGGTACGTTGGCTGCCGAAATGACCACCTCTGAACAAAACACGGTATTCAAAGGTTACGTCGTAGCGTCCGGAACGCTCTATACGGGTCTGTTCAATCTCAATATCAATTACATCACCCAACCGCGCAAGATGACCAAATTCGGCATCCCCTACACGGCACGCCCCGCATCGGTTTCGATGGAGGTGAAATATGCCCCGGGTGCCCAGTTGAAGGAGGCGACGGCCGACGACAAGGGAAAATACTCGATCCATGACATCGATGGCGTGGACAAGGCCCACATCTGGGTGGAGCTGCTGCAATGGAGCGGCAGCGGAGCCATCGACTACGACGGGTCCGAGAACGCCGAGAACATCACCGTTCTGGGCCGCGCCGAACTGGTGATCGACGGTGCGAACAACCCCTACAAGGAGTGGTCGAAGATCACGCTCCCGATGGTCTACAACGAGCAATATGCCGATATTACGCCGACGCATATCGCCGTGGTGATGTCGTCGAGCAAGGACGGCGACAAGTTCATCGGCGCAATCGGCAGCAAGCTCACGGTAGACCACTTCGTGATTAATTACTAAAATACAAGCCAGCAAGTTATGAAACTCAAACATATCGCAATTCTCTCCTGCACGTTCGCCCTGCTCTCGGGCTCCGCCGCAAAAGCGGAAAACTCATCGTCGAAGGCGGCGAAAACGGGCGCCCGGACCGAGGAACTGAAACCCGCCCGTCAGAAACTGATTTCGTCGGACCAGAATATCTTCCGCGCAGGCGTACTGATCGGCACCGACATCGGCGGCGCCATTCCCGTGCCGTTCAAGTATATCCCCAGCACGTTCAACCCCTATCCGCAACTGAACCTCGACATGGGCGTCTTCGCCGAGTTCCGCCTCCACGACCGGTGGAGTCTCGGGGCCAATTTCATCTACAAGACCGTGGGAATGAAGGCCGACGCCCGCGTCTCGAACCAGAAATACGAGGATATGGAGGCCGGACTGCTCCAGTACTACACGGGTACGGCCAAAATGGACATGTCGTTCACGATGTTCGAGGTGCCGTTCTACGCCAAATACACCTTCAACAACCATGTGTCGCGCCTGCTGTTCGGCGGTTATTTTTCCTACAACCTGAAGGCGGAGTTCGAGACACTGGCCACGAAGGGCTATTCGGGCGGTGAACCGGACAAGGTGGAGGTGATCATCGAAAAGGGCGGTGAGCCGATCAACATGTCCTTCACCTCCTCGCTGCGCGATTTCGACGCCGGCGTGATGGTGGGCTACGAACACACGGTCTACAACCGCCTGAACATCGGCATCCGTGTCAGCATGGGTTTTCTGGACATCTTTCAGAAGGACACCAAGTATTTCGACTACAAGATGTTGCACATGCGCGGCTCGATCATCGTCGGCTACCGGCTTTTCCATTGACGCCCGTAGCCCCGGAAACAGCGACCCCCGCCATACCTGTTGTATGGCGGGGGTTGTTTATCGACGGCCCGGCTCAGAGCAGCCGGAAACGGTCGGCCAGAGAATCGAAACGAATCCGCTCCCGCAGAGAATCACGCTCCGGGGTTCGCATGCCGCCGCCGGTACTCGCCGGGCGAAGCGCCGTGATACTCCTTGAACTGGCGGCTGAAGTGGTTCGGATTGCAGTAACCCAGCTTGTAGGAGATTTCCGACGCGGTCATCGCCGTCGTCCGGAGCCATTCGGCCGCCTCGCGCATCTTGATCTGCAGGATGAAATCCGAAGGGGTCCGGTCGGTCAGCCGCTTGATGCTGAGATACAACTGCGTGCGGCTGATATTCGCAAAACGGGCCAGCTCGTTGACCGACAGGCTCGGATCGTCGAGGTGGGCATGAATATAGTCCGTCACCGAAAGGATGAACCGTTCGTCGGTGTTGTTCAGCTCGGGCGTCGTGATCCCGACACTGCCCGCCGTCATGTAATAGTCGCGCAGCACGTCCTTCGTCCGCAGCAGGTTGTTCAGCCGCAGGAACAGCTCCTGCAGGTTGATCGGCTTCTGGAACATGGCGTCGGCACCGCATTGCAAGGCCCGGATGCGGTTCTCGCCCGAAAGTTCGAAACTCTCCAGAATCACCGGGACATGGCGTGTGCGGTTCGAGTTCTTGATCATGCCGCACAGGTCGAAGCCGTTCGTGTCGGCAAGCTGCATATCGCTGATCACCACATCGATGCTCTGGGATTTGAGCAGCAGCAACGCTTCGTCGCCCGTCGCGGCGCTCGACACATGGAAATGTTTCTGCAACCGCTTTTCCAGCACCCGTTTCGAATCCGCATCGTTCTCGACGAGCAGGATGCGGAACTTGCGGTGCCCCTCGGCATCGAGGAACCGGGGCTGCGACGTATCCTCGAAATAACTCGTATTGTCGACGATCCGTCCGACGATGCCCGTCGCGGCATCGGGCCGTTCGGTCGCAGCCCCGTCGTCCTGCCCGACGGCCATCTCCACCCGGAAAACATTGCCGCGCTGCGGCAGCGACTCCACCGACAGGCGGATGTCGAACAACCGGGCGATGCTCTTCACCAGCGCCAGCCCGATACCCGCATTGGGCAGTCCCGCCGAGTTGTAGGGCTGAAAAATAGCCTTTTTCTGCTCTTCGGTCAGGCAGGGGCCGCTGTTGAACAGCTCGATGACGGCCTGCCGCCCGTCGAAGGTGAGTTTCAGCGTGCTCTCTCCGCCCGGCTGTACCGATTTGAAGGAGTTGTCGAGCAGGTTGCCCACCAGCATCTCCATCTTGGCGGCGTCGAAGGGCATCGGCAGCGACTCCACTTCGGCATGGAAACCGTGCGTGATCTGCTTGCGGTTGTAGAGGGGCACGAAAGTCTCGTAGATATTGCGCAGGAAGGGCACCATGTCGTATTTACGGATCGAGACGGAGATGTTGCGCGACTCGATGTTGCGGAAATCCAGCAACTGATTGACCAGAAAGTCGAGCCTCCCGATGTTGCGCCGGAAAATCGCCGGATCGCTCCCGGCATCGCCGTCCGACGGCGGCAGCACGCTGTCCTGCAAGGTCGAAATCACCGACAGCGGCGTCTTGAACTCGTAGGAGATGCAACTGAAGAAATCGAGTTTCATGGCATTGATCCGGTCGCGGGTCTCGCGCTCGCGGCGGGCCTGCTCGACCAGTTCACGGGCATGCCGCTGCCGCCGCACCAGCCGCACGAACTGCCACACGACGAACCCCAGCACCAGCAGGTAGAGCGCAATCATCCATCCGCTGAGCAGCACGGGCGGCCGGACCCGGATGGCGATCCGCTTCTCGGCCAGCACCTCGCCGTCGTCCGACACCAGCCTCACCGACAGCTCGTAACGGCCGGTGGCCAGTCCCGTGTAGGTGATCTCGCCCTGCGGCCCCAGCTCATACCAGTCGTCGTCGAAATTCTCCAGCCGGTAGAGGCACGAATAGGGAGCCGTGCGGAAAATATCGTAGTCGATCACGGAAACCTCGAAGGTCAGAAAGGTCTGCTTGTGGGCCAGCGTGATCCCGTGCGTGTCGTTGACCGGGTATTCCAGCACGTCGCCGCCGATTTCCACGGGCTTGTTGAAGAGTTTCAGCCCGGAGATGAAGAGCGTCGGCTGCTGCCGGAGGTCGCCTTCCAGCTTCGCGGGCCAGAAGCAGACCAGCCCGCTCGTCGTTCCGAAGCAAATCTCACCCTCGCGGCCCGCATATCCGGATCGGACGTTGAATTCGTTAATGCCCATGCCTTTGGCAAGGCTGAAACGGCGCAGGCGCCGGACCGTGTCGAGCCGGAACAGGTCGTTCCCCGCCGCCAGCCACAGATTGCCGGCGGCATCGCCCTGCATCCCGACGATCCCGCTTTTGATCCGCGGATGGTCCTGCACGGCGGGAGTGAAACGCCCCTCCTCGAACCGCCACACGTCGCCTTTGGTCGTTCCCAGCCACAGACAGCCCTCGGCGTCCACCCAACCGCACTGGAGATAGGGTTGGAGTTTCTCGGTGGCAGGCACCGGGTACTCCGACATCCGGCCCCGTGTGCGATCATAACACAGCACCGATCCGAAATTGACGAAATAGACCTTGTCCCCGTGCGTCAGGACATTGTAAAGGGCGAACTCCTCCGTTCCGCATTTGCAGACCTGAACAAAGGAATCCGTGGCATAACGGTAGATGTCGATCCCCTTTTCGTGCGCCACGAACAGCGTGTCGGCATTGAGCGGACAGAGCAACTGCACGTTACCTCCCGAAAGCGACGCCTCGTCGCCGGCATGGTGGGTGTAATGGCGCAGCGCCCCGCCGGAAGTCAGGCAGTAGAGGCCGCTGGAAAGCGACCCCGCCCACAGGTTGCCGCGGACGTCGCGCTGCAGGGTGAGAATGTTGTCGTTGATCCCCCGGTTGCGGCTCGAAATGCGCCGCAGGAAGTTGCCCGACGGATCGAGCACGTTGATCCCCGTGCTGTTGGTCGCCACCCACCAGTTCCGCTGTTCGTCGCGCAGGATGCCGTTGGCCGCCACGCTCTGCGAACGGAGATGCGCCCCCGTAGAGCCGAGCGTGTAGTACTCCACCCCGGAGTCGAGCCCTCCGACCGAGAACAGACCCGAAAAATAGGTTCCCAGCAGCATGTCCTGCCGGCGGGTCCGGAAGATGGAGACCACGGTGTTGAGCACGGCGTTGTCGTTGTGCTCGCAGACATAATTGCAGAAAAAATCGTTGTTGTAATCGTAAACCGAAACGCCGTTGTTATGACCGATCCACAACCGGTCGTAACGGTCTTCGCTCAGACTGGCGATATTCTCGATCTCCGGAACGCCGAATTGCCGGGCGACCTGCTCGCGGCGAAACTCGTCGGCCACGCGGTTGTAGCGGAAAAGTCCGTCCTTGACCGTTCCGACCCAGACGCACCCTTTCGAGTCGGCGTAGATGCACACCCCCACCAGCGGCGACTGGTCCGCATTGGTGAGTTTATAGGTGGCCGCCACGCCGAATGTTTCGTCGATCCGGCAGACGCGGTCTTTCGCAAGCCCCCACAACTGTCCGAACTTGTCGCAGCAGAGGTATTCGTAGGGAGTACGGTCAGCGACGAGCGTCAGCCGGTCGCCGTCGCAGCGGAACATCCGGGTCTGTGTTTTGAGCAGGATTTCGTCCCCGACCCGCAGGATCGTGCGCACATACCCGACATCCTCTCCCTCCCAAGTCAGCCGCGAAAAGCGGCCTCCGGCATAGTCGTAAACCCCGACGAAAAGCGTCGATCCGATGAATATCCGTTCACCCGCATCATACAGCGAACAGATTTCCAGTCCGGCAAACCCCTCGACTTTCCGCAGGTGGCGGCTGTCGTAAATATCCAGCCCCTGCGAGGTCCCGATCCATATCCGGCCGTACACGTCGTCGCACAGCGCCGTGATGCGGTTGCCCGAAAGCCCGTCGTTGCGGCTCAGGTGTTCGTAGTTCCAGATGATGCCGTCATGCTGGGCCGATGCGGGCGTTTGCAGCAGCAACATCCACGACAGGAGGGTCAGAAGTCGTCTCATGCATCCTCATTTTTTCGAAAGTTAACAATATATATTTGTATTTACAGCGGTCCGTGCTTGCATTTTTGTTCACAGAACCTATAAATTCGTTTAAATCTGCCGGCGCACTCCGCCGCTAACCCTGCCTGCACGATTTCTTAACATCGGGATAGCTGAAAGTGGCGGAGTTCGGTTACTTTTGTTACAACCGAAACAACGACCCATGAACCGACGAACACTTCTTCCCCTTGTCCTGCTCCTCGCAGCGATTCCCGCATTCCTGCCTCAGCACGCACACGCCGCACGCCGCACCGTGCGCGTAGCCGACTACGGACTGCAGCCCGGAAGCGGACAGGACGCCCTGCCGGTCATACGGCGGATCATCGAC
Source organism: Alistipes provencensis (assembly GCF_900083545.1). NCBI lineage: Bacteria > Pseudomonadati > Bacteroidota > Bacteroidia > Bacteroidales > Rikenellaceae > Alistipes > Alistipes provencensis. The sequence continues at coordinate 721,813 of NZ_LT559262.1, forward strand.
GAAAACAAAGGCGTCCGGGGCTTGCAGATTCGTTTCGACAAAGGCCGCTACGACTTCTACCCCGACGCGGAGCGGCAGGCCGCCGGCAAACCGACCACGGCGTTCGCCTTGGCGCGGATGCACGACGCGGAGATCGACGGCGGCGGATGCGACTGGATCTTCCACGGACTGATGAATCCCGTGCGGCTCACGGAGTGCCGCGGCACGACGCTCCGCAACGTGCGCATCGACTGGCAGCAGCCCTACAATTCACAGGCGACGATCGTCTCGGCAACGGACACCTATGTAGATATGGCGATCGACGCCGAACGCTATCCCTATGTCGTGGCAGGCGACTCGCTCGCGTTCGTCGGGGAGTACGGCCTGCAGCGCATCGTCCCCGAATACACGAACCTCTACGACGGCACGACGCACGAACTGCTCTACCAGACGCGCGACGTACCGCTGGGCCGCGACATGTTCCGGGCCCGGGTCACCGACCTCGGGAACGGCCGGGTGCGTTTCCACTACCGTCCGGCCATGAAGCCTGCTCCGGGGAGCGTCGTCGTCTTTTTCCACGGACGCTACATCACCAACGGCATCGAGATCGCGGACTGCGAGCAAACCCGCATCGAACAGGTGACGATCCACCACACGCTGAGCTGCGGCGTCTTCGGCGTCCGTTCGCACGACATTGCGATGATCGGCCTCGACATCGTGGCCGACGAACGGTCGGGGCGCGTTTTCAGTACCATCGCCGACGCCACGCACTTCATCGGCTGCACGGGCGACCTCCTTTTCGACGACTGCACGGTGAGCGGTTCGGGCGACGATTTCACGAACGTACACGGGATGTACGCCCCCGTTGCGAAGGTCTGCGGCGCACGCTCCGTGCGAATCACCCCCACCAGCCGCGATCAGGGATTCCGTCCGGGCGAACGGGTCTGGCCGCTCGATACGGCAACCATGCAGCGCGGCCGTCCGCTGACGTCGGCCGGCACGGAGCGCATCGAGGGCTCGCGGGACCTTCTGCTGCATTTCAAAGAACCAATCGCCGGACGCATCGCCGCGGGGAACATACTGGAAAATGCAACGCTCTGTCCCCGGCTCACCGTACGCAACTGCCGGATGCTGAAAAAGAACCGCGGCCGCTCGATTCTGGTGACCACCCCGGCCAAAGTCCTGATCGAGAACAATCTGTTCCGGTCGGCAGGGGCCGCAGTGCTGATCGAGGGCGACACGGACCTCTGGTTCGAATCGGGCGCCGTATGCGACGTGACGATCCGCAACAACGTCTTCGAGGATTGCTACACCTCGGGCAACAACATCATCGACGGACCATGGGGCTGGGGCGAGGCGGTCATCTCGGTCTCTCCCTCCTTCCGGCCGCAGAGCGCCGATGCGAAGGCCTACCACCGCAACATCCGCATCGAGGGCAACACCTTCCGCCATTTCGACTACGCGGTGCTGTTCGCCCGCTCGGTCGAGGGGCTGGAGTTCAGCCGCAACCGCCTCGAACGCACCCGGACCTACGAACCTTTCTACCGCCCTTACAACCTCTTTCTGGACGGATGCCGCAAAGTGCGGGTCGAGAACAACGCCTTCGGCCCGGATTTTCCGGGACACAACATCGCGATCGAGCACATGCGCCCCTCGGAGATCACCCAACGCGGCGGCCGACCCCTTGAAATCATCTGCAAATAACGCCTGACCCATGAATACGAAACCATTGATCCCGATTCTCGCCGCCCTGCTCGCGCTCCTTGCGCAGGGATGCGGCACACGCCCCGCACACATCCGTGTTCCGCTCGACGGCCGGAGCGACTACACCGCACAGGTGCGGGACATCCTGCGCACGCACCCCGAAGGCCGGTTCACGCTGGAATTCGAACCGGGCGTCTACGATTTCTACCCCGAGCAGGCCGAAGAGCGATTCCTGCGCGTATCGAACAACGACAACGGGACCAAACGCATCGCGTTCCGCATGGAGGACATGCGCGGCGTCACCGTCTGCGGCCGCGACACCGAGTTCCGCTTCCACGGCGAGCTGGTGCCCTTCTACATCGACGGCTGCGAGGAGATAACCCTCCGGGGCATCACGCTCGACTACGACGTGCCGTTCGTGCTGGAGGGCCGCGTGATCGCGCAGGATGCCGCGACGCGCAGCATCGACCTGAAGATCACCAGCGGCAACCCCGTCCGGGTCGATAACGGAGAGCTGATCTTCTCGGGCTACGACTGGGAACAGACCCAAGGCGACAACATCGTCTTCGACACCCTGACCCATGCCCCCTACTACAACACGGCCCGCTTCCTCCACCCCTACTGGCAGCGGAAACTGACGGCCGCGATGCTCGGTCCCGACACCGTGCGGCTGACGGGCTTCCTCTCCCCGGAGCTGCCGCCCGTCGGCTCGGTCTACGCCGACAAAGGCCCCTTCCGCAGCAACCGCCGCTGTCCGGGCATCGTCGTACACCGCACGCGCGGCCTGAAGATCGAACGGTCGACCGTCCACGCCTCGGGCGCCATGGCGCTGATTTGCGAAAACACCGAGGACGTGACGCTCGAAAAATACGATGTCCGCCTCCGGGAGGGCTCCGGGCGCTTCATCTCGGCCTCGGCCGACGCCACGCATTTCGTCAACTGCCGGGGCACGATCCGCTTCGACGGGTGTCTGTTCGAGAACATGCTCGACGACGCCACGAACGTCCACGGAACCTACATGGCCGTCGACACGCTTTCCGGCGATCGGCTGACCGCCCGTTTCGGGCATGTCCAGCAGCAGGGCTTCGATTTCGCCCGTGCCGGCGACACCCTGCGGCTGATCGACCGCATCAGCCTCCGTCCGCTGGAGACCTTCGTGGCGGCCGAAGCCCGGTCCCTCGGCGACGAGCGGTGGACGATCCGCGCGGCGGGCCCCCTCGCCACTCCGCCGTCGGAACACCTCGCCGTCGAGAATCCCCGCAACATGCCCGCCGTCGAGATGCGCCGCTGCACGGTGCGCAACAACCGCGCGCGGAGCATCCTGATCTCGACGCCGTGCCCCGTAGTGGTCGAGGACAACTATTTCTCGTCGATGATGGCCGGCGTGCTGATTGCCGGCGACGCCAACTCGTGGTTCGAATCGGGCAGCGTCGGTGACGTCGTCATCCGCCGCAACACGTTCGTCAACATGGGCACGGGCGGCGAGAATCCCCAGTCGGTGCTGCAAATTTCGCCCGAAATCCCGGTCTCGGGCCGCGGCGACGATTTCTACTACCACGGACACATCGTCTTCGAACAGAACACCGTCCGCACGTTCGATTCGCAGGTGATCTACGCCCTGAGCGCCGACCGGCTGGAGATACGCGACAACCGCTTCATCCAGAGCGACTACCCGCCGATCTTCGGCGGACTGACCTACATCGACCTGCAACACTGCCGGGAGGCCGATATTTCGGGCAACAGCTTCGAAGGCGACCGCACGGTCGAGGTGAGCGCCGTCGGCTGCGGCAGCGTCCGGATGGCCCCCGGACAGCCGGGATTCGCCGACGCGACGGTCGGGAAACCCAACACTTATTATTACAAACAATAACGACTCCCATGCGCACTTCCACCCTGTTCACAGCCCTGTGGCTGATTCTTGCGGCCGCGGCCTGTTCCCGGCCCGAATTCCGCCCCGGAGCGGTCTGGACCGACACCGACGGCGCCGTCATCAACGCCCACGGAGGCGGCATCCTTTACGACGAAGGCCGCTACTACTGGTTCGGCGAACACAAGACCGCCGGCGAGGCGGGCAATCTGGCGCAGGTCGGCGTTCACTGCTACTCCTCGGAGAACCTCTACGACTGGCGCGACGAAGGCATCGCGCTGTCCGTGGCTCCCGAAGGATCGGGCAGCCCGATCGAGCAGGGCTGCATCCTCGAACGCCCGAAGGTGATCCGCAACGCCCGCACGGGCAAATACGTCATGTGGTTCCACCTCGAGCCCAAAGGCACCGGTTACACGGGCGCCCTGAGCGGCGTGGCGGTCAGCGACCGTGCAACGGGTCCCTACACCTTCCTGCGTGCCGTGCGTCCCGACGCCGGGGTCTACCCGACCAACGCCCTGCCGCAGCATTTCGGCAAGAGCCGCGCCGCGGGGATGCATTTCGACGGCGGCAGCCTGCCCGAACATCCCGACTCGCTGAACCTCGTGGGGCGCGACGCCGCGCAGGGCCAGATGGCCCGGGACATGACGCTCTTCGTCGACGACGACGGCCGCGCCTACCACATCTACTCCTCGGAGGAGAACAGCACGCTCCACATCTCGGAACTGACCGACGATTACCTTGCCCACAGCGGCCGCTACGCGCGGTTCTTCGCCGGACGATTCATGGAAGCCCCGGCGCTTTTCAAGCGCGGCGGGCGTTATTACCTGATGATGTCGGGCTGTACGGGCTGGGCCCCCAACGCCGCCCGATCGGCCGTCGCCGAGTCGATCTGGGGCCCGTGGCGGGAGCTCGGGAACCCCTGCGAAGGCCCCGGGGCCGAAACCACCTACGACTCGCAAAGCACCTTCGTCGTCGCCGTGGCGGGCACCGACCGCTACATCTACATGGGCGACCGCTGGAACCCGGCCGATGCCGCCGACGGACGCTATGTGTGGCTGCCCGTGCGGTTCGGGGACGACGGATTCTGCGTGGAGTGGCGCGACCGCTGGCGCTGGGAAGAGTGACGAACGCACAACCAACCTACCGCATATGAAACAAACTTACCAACTTAAAAACCGTTGAACATGAAACACAGCTATCGCACCCATTTGCGCCTGTGGCTCACAGCGCTGGCCGGATTCTTCCTTCTGGCCGTGCATGCGCAGTCCGGCGCAGAGGTCCGCATTCAGGGAAAGGTCACGGACAAACAGCACAACCCGATCACGGGCGTCGTCGTAGCTGTCCATGGCCGGCAGGCCGGCACGACGACCGGCACGGACGGTACGTTCTCCATCACGGCCCGTGTCGGCGAGACGCTCGAGATATCGTATCTCGGCTACAAGAAACAGCAGCTCAAAGTGACGCAGGCCATGACCCGCGCCGACATCACGCTCGAGGAGGACGCCCTCGCCGTGCAGGACGTCGTGGTCATCGGCTACGGCACGACCAGCAAGGAGAAGCTCACGGGCGCCGTATCGACGGTGTCGACCGCCGATTTCAAGAACCGCCCGATCACCGACGTATCGCTGGCCCTGCAGGGCAAGATCACGGGCGTGCAGGTGACCCAGACCTCGGGCCAGCCCGGCGCCGACGGGGGTACGATCACCGTGCGCGGCATCGGCACGCTCAACGATTCGTCGCCGCTGGTCATCATCGACGGGTTCGAATCGTCGTTCGACAAGGTGGACCCCAAGGACATCGAGTCGATGTCGGTCCTGAAAGACGCCGCTTCGGCCGCCATCTACGGCAACAAGGCCGCCAACGGCGTGATCCTCATCACCACGAAGAAAGGCCGCACGGGGCGGCTGCAGGTCGAGTACAACGGATATGTCTCGGTGCAGCAGGTGACCCGCTACCCCGATCTGCTCGGATCGGTCGACTACATGAACCTCTACAACGAGGCGTGCCTCAACTCGGGCCAGCAGCCGCGTTACAGCCAGAACTACATCGCACATTTCCGCGACGGCAGCGATCCGGCGCTCTACCCCGACCGCGACTGGGCCGATTTCTACTTCAAGCCTGCGATCCTGCACAACCACTATGTGAAACTCAACGGCGGCACGGACCAACTGGCCTACACGCTGTCGATGGGCTATCTGGGGCAGGACGGCATCCTCGAGGGCACGGAGTACGACAAGTATAATTTCCGCATCAACACGACCAGCTCGCTGCTCAGGGACCGGCTGAAGATTTCGACCAACGTCGCCGGTTATTCGGGCGTCAAGAACGATCTGGTGGACGGCACGGGCAACACGCTCTACCGCATCGTGGCCATGAGCCCGATGGTCAACGCCAAGATGGAGGGTTACGGCTGGACCGACTGGTTCTACGACGACGCCGTGCGCGAGGCCGGCGGTTTCAACAAGACCAAAACGGGGAATTTCAGCGGCAATATCAACCTGCAACTGTCGCTGCTGAAGAACCTGCGGCTGGAGGGTGCGATCAACTACGACCGCACGACCGAAACGGGGCAGGTCTACGCCCCGAACGTGGACCTTTACACGGTCTTCACCGGAGCCGACGGCTCGCAGACCATCGGCAAAAGCACCTCGCGCGAGTCGTCGATCACCGAATCGACCTACCGCTACGGCAACCTTTCGAGCTACGTCACCCTCTCCTACTGGGCCACGGCGGGCGACCACCACAATTTCAAGGTGCTGGCCGGATGGCAGCAGGGACAGTGGGACAACAAGTATTACAAGGCTTCCCGCACGCGCCTGACCACCAACCTGCCGTCGCTCGAAGTGGGCGATCCCTCGACGCAGAAGAACTCGAGCTGGGAGACCGAGGTCAAGAGCATGTCGTTCTTCGGACGTTTCAACTACGACTACAAGGAGAAATACCTCATCGAGGCCAACATCCGCTACGACGGCTCGTCGAAATTCGCCGAAGACCACAAATGGGGCGTCTTCCCGTCGTTCTCGGCCGGCTGGCGCATCTCGCAGGAGGCGTTCATGCGCAACGTGCGGTGGCTCGACGAACTGAAACTGCGCGCCTCGTGGGGCCAGCTCGGAAACGAGAAGATATGGAGCTCCTACGCCGGCATCGACATCCTTTCGATCGGCTCGTGCAACTACATCTGGGAGAACCAGCAGGTCACCGGCGCCGCGACCTCCTACATCGCCAGCAAAGACCTCACATGGGAGACCACCACGCAGTATAACATCGGACTGGACCTCAGGCTGTTCGGATCGCTGACCTTCACGGGCGATTTCTATGTGAAGGACACCGACGACATCCTGATGCAACTGCCCGTATCGGGCATCTTCGGCTTCACCGAGGACCCGTGGAAAAACGCCGGGCGCATGCGCAACACCGGCTGCGAGTTCGCGCTCTCCTACTTCAAGGCTTTCCGCAAATGGGAGTTCAGCGCCGGGGCCAACCTCTCCTTCAACCGCAACAAGATCCTCGACCTGAAGGGCCAGAGCCCGATCCTCAACTCCACGACGGGCATCCTGCTCGAAGAGGGGCGGCCGATCAACACATTGTACGGCTACGAGGTGGAGGGCATCTACCAGAGCGACGAGGAGATCCACGACCACCTGACGACCTTCGACCGCAACGGCAACCCCGTGAACTCCTACTCGGGGCTGGTGGCCGCGCCGGGCGACATCCGCTTCAAGGACCAGAACGGCGACGGGATCATCGACATGGACCACGACCGGGTGGCGCTGGGCGATCCCAACCCCGATTTCCTCTTCTCGTTCAACCTCGGGGCCCGCTGGAAAGGCTTCGACCTGACGGCCTTCTTCCAAGGCGTTTGCGGCGGCGAGGGCTGGAGCACGGGCGAACTGGTCTCCCCGTTCTTCAACGGCTACAACACCGCGGCATGGATGACCAAGCGCTGGACTCCCGAACGGCCCAACAACACCTACCAGCGGGTCTACATCGACAGCCAGCGGGCGCAGATCAAATCCGACTATTATGTCGAGGACCTCTCCTACATGCGCATGAAGAACCTCGAACTGGGCTACACGTTCCCCAAATCGCTGGTCGGCAAGATCGGGATTTCGGGCATCCGCGTCTTCGTCAGCGCCCAGAACCTCTTTACGCTCACCCGTTACAAGGGTTTTGACCCCGAGCGTGCGGGTGTCAATGCCACGAACATTTACGATTACCCGCTGGTCCGGACCTTCACCGCCGGCCTGAACGTAACCTTCTAAGCCATGAAAAAGTTTTCCACCCTCTTCATCGCAGCCCTGCTGCTTGCGGGATGGTCGAGCGGTTGTGCCGACTACCTGAACACCGTTCCCGTCGACAAGTCGTCGCCCAACACCTTCCTCAAGGGCGTCGAGCAGGCCAAGAGCATGCTGGCGGGCATCTATTACTGTTTCTACGACGATTCGCCGGCCTATATCACCCCCTACACCTACGAGAACATGTGCGACAACTCCTACAACCACCACACTTGGGAGTTCAGCGCCGAATTCGCCCAAGGCACGCAGACCGCCGCGAGCTGGTGGGCCGAGCTGAAATGGACCAAGGACTGGCAGGCCATCTCGCGCGCCAACTCCCTGATCCGCTCGATGGCCCTCGCCACGGGCATCAGCCCTGCGGACAGCCGGAAGATACTGGCCGAAGCGCGGTTCCTGCGCGCGTGGTTCTATTTCGACTTGGTGCGTTTCTACGGCCGGGTGCCGCTGGTCGACGAGAATTCGCCGCAGGAGAACGCCCCGCGCGAAGAGCTCACGAAGGTGATGACCTTCATCAAGGGCGACGTGGAGTATGCCGTCGCAAACCTCGACAACACGCTGGGCGGCGAGGTCGCCTGCCTCGGTTCGGCCCTCATGCTCCAACTGCAAATCGCACAGTACGAATACGACAACGCCACGGTCATCGCCTGCGCCAAGGCGATCAAGGAGCTCGGCTACGACCTCTACGGCGACTTCCGCAAACTGTTCCTCGACGAAGGTATCAACGACCCGTCGAACCGGGAAGTGATCTTCAAGATCAACTACGCCGAAGACCTGCAGTCGAGCTACATGACCCAGTTGTGGTACAACTGGTTCTCGTTCAACACGACGCTCGAGGCGGTCAACAGCTTCTTCACGGCCAACGGACTTCCCGTCAAGCCGCTCGAGGCCGAGAACGGCGCCTCGATCCCGGCCGACCCGGCCTACGACAAGGATTATCCCTTCGAGAACCGCGATCCGCGCCTGAAACTCTCGGTGCTCTGCCCCGGCGACGAATACCGCTGCGACGGAACCTCCCGCTACCAGATTCACTGGCAGCCCGCCAACTGGGACAACAAGACCGGCTTCGCGGCCAAAAAGGGTGCCAACGAAACGCTCGTGAACCTCAACAACGACGGCGGCGACAAAATCCTGATGCGCTACGGCGAGGTGCTGCTGGCGTGGGCCGAGGCCGAAAACGAGGAGAACGGTCCCAAAGGCGCCTACGAGCTGATCGACCAACTGCGCCGCCGCGTGGGGATGGTCACCCTCACCGAGTCGCTGCCCAACCTCACGAAGGAGACCATGCGGGCGCTGATCCGCAACGAACGCCGCGTGGAACTCTTCCATGAGGGGCAGCGCTGGCACGACATCCGCCGCTGGAAGATCGCCGAGAAGGTGATGACCGACGCCCACGGACTCGACGTCTCGAAACTGCAGTACTACCCCACGAGCGGCGCCACGTCGCCCTACTGGCAGTACGAGGAGATCGTCGTCGACAAGCGCTCGTTCAACAAGGACCGCGACTACCTGTGGCCGATCCCGCTCAAGGAGCTGAACGCCAATCCGCTGATCCGCGACGACCAGAACCCCGGTTATTAACCCAAATGCCACAAATCATGAAACGATTCACCGCATACCTGATCCCCGCGGCTGCCGTCATGGCCGCGCTCCTGAGCCCGTCGTGTGAGCAGCAGGTCGACTACGTCGATGCGACGTGGGCGCGCCCCATCTCCCCGGCCGAAGGCTCGACCCTGAAGATCGACTTCTTCAAACCCGACGACAAGCAGGTCTTCACTTGGGAGGTCCGTCCGGGAGCCACCTACAAGATCGCCTTCGACGTGGACATGCACTTCGAGAACGCCTGCGTCTACGACATGGGCCAGAAGGACTCGCTCGTGCTGACCAATTCCGAGATGCTCGACATGCTGCGCACCGTCTGGCCCGACTTCTCGGGTGTCAAGCGCTTCTTCTGGCGCGTCGAACAGACGCGCGGCCACGACGTGCGCACCTCGTGGCGCTATTTCAGCGCCATTCCGCAGGTCGAGAGCTTCACCGACGCCCGCGACGGCGAGGTCTACGGAGCCTGCCAGTTCATCCTCAACGACGGTTCGCTGATGACCATCATGTCCGAAAACCTGCGCGCCACGGTCTACGCCGACGGCGAACCGCTGCCCGTCGAGGCCAAGGCGGCCGCGGGCGACGGTTATTGCAGCGACCCGCTCTATGTGCAGAAGGTCGGCCGCTACTACTCGTGGGCCGCAGCCACGCGCCTGACGTGGGACGAGGCCAAGACGGCTTATGAAGCGGGTGAAAGCGTACAGGGCGTCTGCCCCGACGGATGGCACCTGCCCTCGATGGACGAGTTCGCCGCCCTGCGCGAATACCTCGGGGCCGACGTGGGCGCCAACGCCGTGAAAGACCCCTCCTACTGGCCGACGACCGCCGGCATCACAAACAGCGCCAAGATGAACGTCGTCGTGTCGGGTTTCTACTGGCACGAGGGGCTGACGTTCCTCACCGACCCGACCTTCACGGCCCGGTTCTGGACATCGACGCCCCGCCTGCAGGGGATGCAGTTCGCCTACGGCGACAGCGCCTCGGCCGACGACCCCACGAAGGCCGTTCTGCTCTCGATCTACGACGACGCATCGACACTGAACATGCAGTCGTACAGCGTCGTACCGTCGGTCGAAAACCACATGTACCCCGTCCGCTGCGTGATGGACCCGATGTAAACCCAAACTGCGAAAAGCCATGAAAATCCGACTGATCCTATTCGCCGCACTGCTGGGAGCATGCCAGCTCGCGGCCTGCAAGGAGGACGAACCCCGCACCCCGCAAGGCGGTCCGGAGGAGGTCTCCTACCCCCACCGTTACTACATCGACCCCGAAAACGGGTCCTACTACAACACCGGACACTCCCCCTCGCAGGCGTGGGAGAGCGTCGACCGCATCATGGAGCGCTCGTGGAAGGCCGGCGACACGATCCTCATCAAGCGCGGCACGGTCTACAACGGATCGCTCACGCTGCGCGGCAGCGGTTCGGCCGAGGCGCCGATCGTGCTGGGCTCCTACGGCGACGAAAGCCTGCCCCTGCCCGAAATCGCAGGCGGCGGAAACTACGAGGCCATCCTGATCCGCAACGTCCAGTACTGGGAGTTGCAGGACCTGCGGATCACCAACAAGGGCGCGGCCCCGCGGCCCAAGATCGCCGGCATCCGCATCGAGGCCGACAACATCGAGGGCGGCGTGATGAACCACATCCACATCCGCCGCTGCGAGGTCGCCGATGTCTACGGCACGAAGACCCACCACAACGAAGGCGGCGGCTCGGGCATCTTCTACTACAATGTCATCGGGGGTGCGAATCCCTCGTCGTTCAACGATCTGGTGGTCGAGGATTGCCGCCTGACCGACTGCCAGCGCGACGGACTGACGGGTTTTCTGGCGACGGGCGACCGTTCGCTGCGCAAGGCCAACACGGGCTTCGTATTCCGCCGGAACGTCTTCGAAGGGATTCCCGGCGACCAGATCATCGTCAACGGCTGCGACGACGCCCTCGTCGAGTACAACATCGTGCGCAACTGTGCGCAGGGCGATTTCGCCGACGAGAGCGTCCCCAACCGCATGGAGGCCGCCGCAGCCCTGTGGTGCATCCACAGCGACGGCACCATCTTCCGTTACAACACCGTGCAGGACCACAAGGCCACATGGGACGGACAGGCATTCGACGTCGACCAGAACTGCCGCAACACGCTCTTCGAATACAACATCTCCTACAACAACACGGGCGGCTGGCTGATGCTCTGCCCGAGCGACGTGGCGTTCGACCGCAATTTCGTCTCGCAGGAGGGCACGGTGGTGCGCTACAACGTCAGCATCAACGACGGCACGCGCGACTATGTGAAGGGCAACGGCCAGACCCTCTCGTCGACGATCGACGTGGTGGGCCGCGTGGGCGGATGCCACTTCTACAACAACACCATTATCAAGACCCGTTCCGCCGCGACGCACGCCGACAACACGGCCGTCACGTTCGACAGCTACACCAACATCGAGGGGTCGCTGGTCTTCACCAACAACATCTTCTACAACACTACCGGCACGGCCAATCCCTTCACAAAGGTCGGCACGGGCGAGTTCATCGACGACCGGGGACTGATCCTGCGCAACAACTGCATCTACGGCTACCGGGAGGGAACCATTCCCGGTTCGGGCGACCACAACGTCGGCACGATTCTCACCGACCCGAAATTTGTCCGGCTCGTGGAGGAGTTCACGGCCAACAACAATCTGGTCGACAAGGAGCAGATACTCGCAGGGCTGCAGTTGGCCACGGGATCGCCTTGCATCGGTACGGGCGCCGGAATCGCCGACGAGCCGGTATTCCCGCTCACGACCGATTTCTGGGGCGAGCGCATCGGCAGCGCGCGCAACATCGGGGCGTATAACCATTAAAAACAAAGGCCATGAACAAAATCATCCGAAATATCGCTTTGGCAGCGCTGTTCATCGTTCCCCTGTGGACCGGCGGCTGCAACAAGGACAACGATTTCTACGAAGTGGGACGTCAGCCGGTGACGCTGACCCGCCCGCAGACCGACACGGTCATCGTCCTCAACCACGAACACGCCGATTCGCTTTACACCTTCGCGTGGAGTTCGCGCCGGCATTTCATCGACTACAAGCTGCGCTTCGGGCTGGACGAGCAGTTCACGACCTCCTGCGAACGGAACCCCGGCGTGAGTGACGCGTGGCGGCTGTCAACGCTGCAGCTCGACTCGGTGCTCAGTTCCATGAACGTGGCCGTCGGCGCGACGGTGAAACTCTACTGGACGGTCGAGGTGGTCGATCCCGAGGTCGGCTGGTGCGACGAGGTGCGGCGGCTGACCATCACGCGCTGCGAACTCCCGACCGGACTCATCCTGCTCCAAACTCCCGCAAGCGAGGCGAAGATCGTCCTCGACAAGAAGACCCCCGAAGCCGAGGTGGCCTTCGAATGGGAGTGTCCTTCGACCGTTCCCGACTACACGCTGCACATCGGCCTCGACGCCGGCCTTTCCGGCGACGAAACGATGGCTGTACCCTGCCAATCGGAAACCTCGCACGCCTTCACCATGCAGGAGCTGGACGACTGGCTGGCGGCGCAGGGCATCGAACGGAACACCGAGACCGCGATCTACTGGCGGGTGACGGGCACCGGCGACCTGAACAACCCGATCGAGAACAGCGCCGTGCGCAAGGCGACCGTCCGGCGCGTCACGAAAGACCCCGTGGAGCTGACGCTCACGAGCCCCGCGGCCGATGCCGAGTTGCTGCTCGACGCGGACAAGGCCGACGAAGCGGTGAAATTCGCATGGGCCTGCGACACGACGGGCATCACATACACCCTGCGGCTCCACGACGCCGAGTTCGACAAGAGCGCCACCTTCAACACGGGCGAAACGACCTCCTATGAGATTTCGCAGGGCGATCTCGACCTGCTGCTGGAACAGACTTTCGGCATGGTCGCCTCGCAGAAAAAGAAATTCACATGGAGCGTAACGCCGAGCGATGCGGAGTTCGCCGCAGCCGACGAAACCGAACGTATCGTCTGCATCCGACGCTTCGAGGCCGTGACCGCCGCCGATCCGATCACCCTCACCGCAGGTCCGGCCGACGGCGCGGACTACACCCTCGACTATGCCCATAGGGACGAAACGCTGAGCACGGCGGCATGGACCTGCAATGCCCGCGGAGTGACCTATGCACTCGAATACAGCCTCAACGCCGACATGAGCGCCTCGAAGACCCGGTCCCTGACGGCCGAGAAGTCCGCCGCGCTGACCCATTCGCTGCTCGACGACATGCTCTCCGAACTGGGAGGAGCCTACCTCACCCGCACGGTCTACTGGCGTGTGACTTCGACGGTCAGCATCAAGACCACGCCGTCCGAGACCCGGAGTCTCCGGCTGACGGGCATGCTGCGCCCCTACACCGACCTGCGCGACCCGGCCAATCCGGAGACCTACGCCGTGGTGAAAGTCGGCGAGGACATCTGGATGGCCGAGAATCTCCGGGCCCTGTCGTACAGCGACGGCACGGCATTCACCGCCGTCGACGTGATTTACGGAAACCCCGCGGCCAAGACCTTCACCAACGCCCTGATCGGCGATGAGAAGGTGCGCGGCGTCTATTATAGCTGGCCGACGGCCCTGCGGACCTACGACGAAGCTACCGAGGCCGAAGATACCCGCATGCAGGGTGTCTGCCCCGAGGGATGGCACGTCTCGACCATGCAGGAGTGGAAAGCCGTGCAGACCGCCGCGGATTACAGCGCCGCACGGGTCAAGTCGGCGCAGTACTGGACCGGCAGCACGGGCACGGACGACACGGGGCTGAACATCGTCCCGGCAGGCAAATTCTGGCACGGCAACGTCGCCGCCCCGGACAACGCCGACGACAAGGCCAGCTTCTGGACGACGACCAAGGCCAGCGCCACGACGGCCCAGATGTTCGAGGTGTTCGGCTGGAGCAACGAGATCGTTCCTTGGAATTTCAATGCGCGTCCGTGGAGCGAGGGCGACGGTACGGCTTCGATGCTGGTGAACGTGCGCTGTGTCCGCGACCGCGATTAAACAACAGAAGTCCGGGCGGAGCCGTTCCGCCCGGACTTTTACCCGTATCCGATGAAACATACACTATTTTTCATAGGGCTGTTTTTCGGCCTGCTCGCCGCCGCCGACTGCTGCGCACGACCCGTCGTCGGTTTTATCACCAACGGCGAGGGCTGCAACGTCGACTGGCGGAAGGAGCTGCCGGAATACGACGTGGCGGACGCCGGCGACAAGAATTTCCTGCTCTCGCAGCAGTCGTGGAACCTCGACGAACGGCTGCTGAACCGACGTCCGGACTTCTGCGTGATCTATTCGGGCCTGCCGGAAATCCTGCTCGGACAGCCCTTGCCGCGCACGCTGGAAGCATTCCGGGCGATCTGCGAACGGCTCGATGCCGCAGGAGCCAGACCCGTGATACTCCTGACGCTTCCGGCATCCGGGGAACATCCGTATTTGAACGGCTGCATCGCCCGGCTCAACGAATCGCTGAAAGCCTTCGCCGCAAGCCGGGATTATGTCTGCTTCGACCCCTCGGCGGGATTGGCCGACGGGCCTTATCTCTCCGCCGAATACACCGGCGACGGGCTGATGCTCAACGAGGTGGGCCGGGCCCGGTTCGCGGCCAATGTCCGGGATCTCCTCGGCGGGATGCTCCCGCCCGGAAAAAACCTCCCGGACGCCGTTTGCACGAATCTGGCCAGCGAAGTTATCCGGCGAATCCTCGCCGAATCGCCCGCAAAGGTGCGGATCGTCCTGCTCGGGGACTCGCTCACCGCCAACGGCAAAGACTGGAATCCCCGGCTCGGACGAACCGATGTCCGGAATGCCGGGCAGGGAGGCTACCTCACGGGGCAGATGCTGTGGATGCTGGACACCTGCGTGGTCGCCGCCCGTCCCGAAATCTGCTTCGTGCTGGCAGGCATCAACGACCTGTTCAACGGCATCCCGTCCGAAACCATTTTCACGAACCAGCAGCAGATCGTCACCCGCCTGATCGCGGGCGGCATCCGGCCCGTCGTCCAGTCGGTGCTCCTCGTCCACGACAATGCGGCGCTGAACGCCCGGATCGAAGCGCTGAACGCCCGGCTCCGGGAGTGGTGTGCGGCGAACGGGATCGACTGGCTGGACCTGAACCCGGGGCTCACGGACGCCGACGGCCTGAAACGCGAATACACCACCGACGGCACCCACCTCACGGAAAAGGGCTATGCGATCTGGTCCGGGCGGCTGCGGCATTACCTCGACAACCGAAACACGAACCTTTAAAAACCGAATGAACATGAAGAAACTGTTTTCCCTGCTGTGCGCCTTTTCACTGTCGGGCGCGGCTTTCGGAGCCGGCCCCGAGGCGAACATCGTACCCCGGCCCGTGTCGGTCGTCCCCGGCGAAGGAACCTTCACCATAACCGCCTCGACCGTAATCGGCACGGGTCGGGACACCCAATTGCGGCGCGTTGCCGAATTGTTTGCCGGAGTCGTCGAACCGGTGCTCGGAGGCCGCATGAAGAGTGCCGCCGAAGGTGCCGTCAGTCTGGCGACAGACGGTGCACTGGCTGCCGAAGAGTATGTGTTGGAAATCACGCCGTCGGGCGTCGCAATCCGCGGCGGCACGGCACAGGGCGTGTTCTACGGTCTGCAAAGCCTGCGCCAGCTCGTCGTGAACGGCTACGGCGTCCTGCCCGTCGTGACGGTGAAAGACCGTCCGTTCTTCGGACACCGCGGAGGCATGCTCGACTCCGGCCGCTACTTCTGGACCCCGGATCAGGTCAAAGAATTCATCGACATCCTCGCCCTGCACAAGATGAACCGGTTCCACTGGCACCTGACCGAGGATCAGGGCTGGCGCATCGAGATTAAAAAATATCCCGAACTGACGCGTATCGGGTCGGTGCGCCGGGAGACGCTCGTGGGCCACTACGCCAATTCGACCGAATACGACGGAACGCCCTATGGGGGATTCTACACGCAGAAAGAGATCCGCGAGATCGTGAAATACGCCGCCGACCGCTTCATCACGGTAATCCCCGAGATCGAACTGCCGGGGCATGCCATGGCGGCGCTGGCCTCCTATCCGTGGCTGGGCTGCCGGGGCGAGGGTTACGAGGTCCGCACACGCTGGGGCGTCAGCCCCGAAGTCTATTGCCCGGGCAAGGAGACGACGTTCGGATTCCTGCAAGATGTCTTCACGGAGGTGCTGGAGTTGTTCCCCTCGGAATATATCCACATCGGCGGCGACGAGTGTCCCAAAGATAGCTGGAAAACCTGCCCGATGTGCCAGAAGCGCATCAGGGACGAGGGACTGAAGGACGAATTCGAACTCCAGAGCTACACCGTGCGCCGCATGGAGAAGTGGCTCGCCGACCACGGCCGCAGGATCATCGGCTGGGATGAGATCCTCGAAGGCGGGGTTTCACCGACGGCGACCGTCATGTCGTGGCGCGGTTCGAAAGGCGGCATCGCCGCAGCCAAGGCCGGCAACCACGTCATCATGGCGCCCAACGACTTTTGTTACCTCGACTACTACCAGACGAACGACCCGATGAAGGAGCCGCTGGGCATCGGGGGATTCGTCCCGATGAGCAAGTCCTATGCGCTCGATCCCTACGACCGGCTCGCACCCGATGAACGTCCCTACATTCTCGGCGTGCAGGCGAACCTCTGGACGGAATATATCTTTACACCCACGCACCTGAAACACATGCTGCTGCCGCGTCTGGCCGCCATCGCCGAGGTGGGCTGGTCCTACGACCGCAAGGACTTCGCGGATTTCAAGCGCCGCATGAGCTCCTTCCGCAAGTGTTACGATGCCTCGGGCTACAACTACGCCACCTATTTCTTCGATGGCAGGGACGAATAGGAACGGCAAAACAAACCGGCAACAACCCATCCTTACAATCAAATGCGCCACACTTTGGCACTGTGCCATATGTATTAATAAGAAGAGATATAATCACAAGGGGTTGCCTTTCCAGAGGCAACCCCTTTTAAGCATAACCCATTCAATATTTCGAGAGCTACAGTACCGTCACATTTTCCGCCGGGGTGTACATGTCGGGCAGGTCGTTACAGAAGAAAGAATTCTCCTGATTGTACATCTTCACAAAATCGCGCTCCGAAGGATGTCCGGGGAATACTGAGAAATAGTGCGTCCCGCTTTCCATCGGGTCGTACTTGTTGCGCCACGTTACCACCATGCTCACACGGCGCCCCGTCAGCGGAGCATGAATGTTCGTGGTCCAGTAGTCGGTCGCCGAGAATCCTTCGACACCCGTCTCGGTTACGCCGCACGGTTTGAGTTTGGCCAGCGAAACTTTCGAAATAGCCTTCAGGTTCGTTACGAAAACCGCATTATTGATACCCTGATAGCAGTCCATACCCACGAAATCGACCCACTCGTCGCCCGGCCAACGGAAATAGAAGTCATCGACGGTCTTTGCGCTGTCCATCTGCGGGGAAATGGCGTAAATGAAATTATGCACGCCTTTCGTATCGCGCAGATACTTCACCGTGAACTTCCACAGGTTGATGAACTCTTCGGTCGTCGTGCATGACGCGCCCCACCAAGACCATGTCTGCGTATGTTCATGGAACGGGCGGAAAATCACGGGAATCAATTTACCGTCGCTGCCCCGCAGGTTATGTGCGATATCGGCCAGTCGGTCGAGCCACTCCTTAAAGGTCTTGTTCGTTGTACTGCCCTCCGTCAGAATTTCCGCAACCACCCGATTGCTGGAGTTGTCCCACGAATCACCGCCGGTAAGCGGATTATTGATGTGGATGCATGAAGTAAGCACCATGCCGCGGTCGTAAGCCTCCCGGCAGCAGCGTAACCGCAGCGCCTGAGCATCCGGGTCCGAAGCATAGCGATCGTCAATATGTTCAGCAAAATCCAAACTGTATACGGCGGGATAATCCCCGCAGACAGCCTTCGTATCCGAACCGCCTTCGGTGCCGTACCATGTACGCCCGTACATCAGGTCATCGTGGTGGCCGAACATGAAGCCTTTGCTCTGGATGGCCCACAGATTCGAATAGAGGGCTTTGGTCTCTTCGGTAGCATTCGGGTCGGACAACGTGAGGGTCACGGGATCATTCCCCTCCTCCTTCTTCGGCCCTTCATTGTCGTCGCTGCACGCCACGACGGAAAGCAGCAGCGAAAACAACAGCATAAATGGAATTCTTTTCATAGTTTCAGGTATTTGATTATTCGATATTCGTCAACAAGACAAAACTTTCGGCGGGAGCCGTCGTGCGGAAGCTCTTTCCTGCAATACCGCGTTCGCACGGTACGGGAAACCCGTTTCCGTCGCATGTCCGGCCGCTCTCCGTATAACGATACAACACGCCTCCGGCGAAATCTCCGGGCAAGGCGATCTCAAGGGTGCACGGCTCCTGTGAGAAATTGACCGCAGCAACGCTGTAAGTCCCGTTCTTGCGGGCGGCCGCCACGCGCAACCCTTCGTGCTGCGGAACCTTACAGGCAAGAATATCGCTTCCAGCAGGGAAATAGCGGCACATCAGCGACCATGTGTAATACCAAGGCCGCAGTTCCTCCTGCGAAGCGTCGCCGAAGACCTCCTCGCCGAGAATATTCCACATGCCCCATATCTTGACGTCTTCGGTGCGGCCCGAGTCCCCGTTCGAGTGCATGGCGTCGTCGAGCATCCATGCCGCCACCCCCGAAAGACCGGTGTTCATCACCTCCATCGCCAGCAGAGGCATATCCAGTCCGTAGAAATAGTCGTAACAGAGCATGTTGCAGTCCGAGCCCTTGGTAAAGGGATGCCCTTCGACGCGGCGATCGTACTCGGCTTTCAGCAGCGAATCCTCCGGTGCCGAATACTTGTATCCGGCTTCGCCGAGAATCAGTTTTTTCCCGACCGGAACCTCGGTACGGATGCGCCGCAGCTTTTCGGCATAAACGCCGCTGCGCACCTCGTGCTGCCCGGGATAGGCATGCACGTCGTAGATGCCGATCTGCGCATCGAGGTCCCGGGCGCTCCGGGCCACCCACCCCGCCGCATCGTACTTCGACGCCGGATTTTTATAATTCATCACCACATCAGGCGCCGCGAGCGACACCTTCTGCTTCAAGCCCGGATACCCGGCCATTTCGGCATCGAAACGCCGCGCCATCGAGCGCCACAGGTCGTAATCGCCGTTGGTCGAGGCCCAACTGCCGTCAGGCTCATTGAAGATGATGAAATAACGGATGCAGTCGAACCCAAGGTCGTTGACCAGAAAATTCAGGTAATCGACCGACATCTTCACCCATTGCTGCGAATCCTTCATCGCCCACGTCGGCGGATTGTACTCACCGTAAGCCACCGTAATGCCTCTGTCCTGACAGTATTGCAGCAGACGGCGGAGCGACGCGAGATTGCGCGTCCGGTCGTACCTGCCGGTCGCAATATCGTAATAGCGGTAGGGGCTGTTGATCATGCAGCGGACATAACCCGGACGCATGAAATCGAGGCGTTCGGAGAGTTTCGCCCAATCGGCGTCGCTCACCTCCGCACCCCAAGCTTCGGCCTCGTCGTAAGGGTCCCACTCGACGCCGTTGCCAACGTAATCCGAACTGATGACCCGGTCGGTCACTTCGATCCGGAGGGTCCGCTCCGCATCGCAGGCGGAAAACAGCGCGGCGGCGGCAAGCACAGGTATCAGAAATCTTTTCATAATCAGTCGTTTTGTTCGGTCAGTAAAATCATCGACTCTCCGGGCAGGTCATATTCGGCACCGGCCGCCAAGTCGATCCGCAGGTTCGTGGCGTCGGGCAGCAGCATGTGATCGCCCTCGGTGCGCATCAGCCCCTCGCCGTAGCGATAGCGGGCCACCCGCTCCAACCGGTTCCAGTCCGGACACTCGATCCGCACACGGCGCGGTTCTCCCGAAACGTTCACAACGGCGACAGTGTGCCTTCCGTCTTTCACGGCGGCAATCGCCTTCACTCCGGCGGCTCCCTGCACATCGACGGCAAAGAAATCGCTCCCCGGCCGCAGCGTGCGGCACAGCAGCGACCATGCATAGTACCACGGACGCACCCGTTCCTCGCCGGCACCGAAAATCTCGTCGCCGAAAATATTCCAGAAACCCCAGATCTTGAGTTTGTCGGGAGCCTCTTTGAAATGCATCGCATCGTCGAGCATCCATGCGATACAGCCCGAATAACCCGCCCCGATGGTCTGGAACAGCGCGTCGGCCATATCCGTACCGTACATATAGTCGTAGACGAACATCTGCGAATCGTCCATCGAGGCGTTCGGGTGGGCCGCGGCGCGCCGCAGGTTCTCGGCCTGCAGGAGCGAATCGGCCGGCTCGACGAACTTGAAGCCGATCTCCCCCATCACGATTTTCTTACCGGCAGGAACCTCCTTCCGGTAAGCCTGCAAAATACGGGCATACTCTCCCGAGTTGACCGTACATTTCGACGGGTAGGTATGAATGTCGTACAGACCGATGCCGTCGCCCAGCTCGTCGCGGCTGCGGCTCACCCACCACGCTTCCTCGGGTCCCCAGATAGCGGCGTCGGGACCGACCAGCTCCAATTTTCCGGCCAGCCCCCCGGCGTCGAGCCGCCCGCGGAAATAACTCACGGCTTTCGCCCACAGGTCGAAATCGCCGTCGGCCGCCGACCAGAAACCGTTGGGTTCGTTGACGAGATTGTAGTAGCGGATGCAGTCATAGCCCTTTTCTCCCACCAGCCAAGCGACATAGGCCGCGGCATGGTCCAGCAGCGGATAGTTGACCGTTCCGGTCCGGGCGTCCATGAGCGATCCGCCCCAGTCGCCGAACATCACCGTCACGCCGCGCGACTGGCAGTAGTCGAGAATGTGCGAGAGGTGTTCGAATCCGCGCATGGGGTCGAGCCGTCCGTTGCGCACGACCGAGGTCGTGTTGGTCATCACGCGGATAAAGGCCGGCCGCATGAAATCGAGGCGGGCGTAGAGCTTCTCCCAGTCGGAGTCGCTGATTTCGACACGTCCCTGTCCGTAATCGAGGGCATAAGGGTCCCATTGAACCCCGTTGCCGATATAATCCCGGCTGACAAGGCTGTCGGCATCGATACGCACCACGGCATCGCATTTCCCGGCGTTTCCTCCCACACAGGCATGCAACAGCACGGCGGCAAAGGCAAACAGCAGGCTTTTGAGCTTTTTCATGGCTTTCAGTTATAAATCCGCATGCAGGCGGCGGACCTGCATGCGGACGTTATCGGACTATTCACCGGCTTCCGCCTGCTTGTTGAAGAGCATCACATAATTGCGCGGCCCGACGGCGAAGCGGTCAAAGTCTGTCCATGGATAAGCCCCCTGCGTCGTCTGCCCGGGCAGCTCAAAATCAAAAGCGATTCCGGGAACGCTGAGCGTCGAGGAGCCATAGGTATAATCCCCCTCCCGCAGAAGTTTTGCCTTGATAGAGACGATTCCTGAAGAGAACACCACGGTTCCGGCTTCGGCATCATACACATAACTACTCTTGCCGTGGGGCAGCAGGCCGTAATATTTGGTCAGATCGAGAGCCCCCGTTCCCTCCTTGTTCTGGTCGGCTTTGAGGATATAGCTCCAATAGCCGCCGTCCTCGCCGGGCAGATATTCGCACTCGCCCGTCTCGCGTCCGGCATCATCCGTCCCCGTGACGGTCATCGTCAGGATATTGTCGGACTCCTTCCAGATCGAATCGTCCCACACCCAGCTCTTGTCGACCGGATTGACGAAAGCGGGATCTGCCGAACCGCCATACACCGTCAGACGACCGACCGTATAGGTTCCGGCGAGCGAAGTATCCTCCGGTTCGGGCTCCGGTTCGGGTTCGGGATCTACCTCTTCCTCGATCGTCTTCGACGCCTCGGGAACCACGAAGCCCTCGGGTTGTTTCACGATCTCAATGTAATATGTAACCGGATTGCGGGCAAAGACGCCGTAATCGTTGTAGGTATTGTTCCAGTCCTCCGTTCCCTTCAGGTTAAACTTGAAAGCCTCGGATTCGAGCGTCAGCGGAATCGGCGGTACATTGGGCATCTGGTAGGTACCCTTCGGCACGAGCGTACAGGAGGTCTTGTTCCCATCGGCATCGGTGAAAGAGATCGTCCCGTCGGTATAATTGCGCAGCCAAGTGCTTTCGCCCTTGGGGATCTGACGGTAGAACTGCGTCAGGTCCACCGGCTTCCCGGTGTCGGGATTCGACGCTCCGGCAAAGATGCAGTCCCAGTTCATGGCGTCCTCGCCGGCCCAGTTCATGCAGGTCCCGGTCGTATTGCCGTCAGCAAGAATCTCCCCCAGCGTGAACACCAGATAATTGTCCATTTCGGCGGCAGGCCCCCGGCCTTCGCTGTTCCAGCACCACGCCTTGTCGGTGGGTTTGTAGAGTTTCGTACAGTCGTAAGCGGCACCCGTACCCCCGTAGAGCCAGAGGTTGCTGATCGTATAGGTTCCGATCAGAGTTTCCGAGAACTCGGTCATCTCGAGCGTGTAGGTCCGCACCTCGCCGTTGGGCGAGGTTACGACGATCTGGGGGTCGGCCTGCGTGAAGTCGATCGTCCCACCCGATGCGACGTTCGCCGTCGCCTTGTAGGAGAGTGTCAGCATCTCGATCCGCACTTTCGACATATCCGCAATCATATCCGATGCCAACTGCAATTCGATAACACCCGTTTCGGAATCGGTCTCCGTGATGGTCGGCGTACCGGCCTGACCCTCGAACTTGACGTCGACGATCGACCGTTCGTGGTTCCAGCCGCCGTCGGCGACATCTTCCCACGGATCGTCCTTGCAGGATGCGA
The DNA here is from genome assembly GCF_900083545.1 of Alistipes provencensis. NCBI lineage: Bacteria > Pseudomonadati > Bacteroidota > Bacteroidia > Bacteroidales > Rikenellaceae > Alistipes > Alistipes provencensis. Next base: position 745,015 of record NZ_LT559262.1, read on the forward strand.
AGCAAAGCAGGACGAAAGCGCTCAGCAAATATTTCAGCTTGTTCATAATTCTGCGTTTTTCTTAAAGGTTAAAGATTCGGGTTCAGGTCGGACTCTACGGACGGAATCGGATAAAATACCATCTGATCGGCGCTCAATCCCTGCCCCTTAGCCTCGGCGATATCCGTGTGGAGGCGATTCCACCGGCGCAGGTCATAGCAGCGGTCGCCCTCGAACGCCATTTCGAAACGGCGCTCGTTCATCACCTTTTCGCGGAATGCCGCCTTATCCAGCCCCGGCTCCAGATCGCCCAGTCCGGCACGGTTCCGGATGAAGTTGACCAGTTCGTAAGCCTTGGTCGTCGGCCCGGCAGCCTCGGCATATACCAAAGCTACATCCGAATAGCGAAGCAGATAGGGACGTGTCGAGGTCTTGTCGCCCGAGAAATTCGGGTCGATGAACTTACGGCAGAACGGATAATTCAGTTTGCCGTCAGCAGTCGAAGCCACTACGTTGCCCGAAGCGTCGTACACCTCGTCGACGATCAACCAGTCGTGACGCCGGTCGCCCGTCTCGAAGGCACCGTAAAACGACAGAGAGGTACGATACTCTCCCCAACCGTCGTGCGTCTGAACCATCTCGTCGGAATCACCCTGCCGGAGATAAATCGTAGCTCCCGAAACATAAGGCAGGTACATCTTCGAAATTTTCGAATACTGCCCTTCGGACTCGCCCGTGCGGTCCATCGACATAATAAAAATGTGCTCGGGCCCGGCCGGCTTTTCTACGTCGTAGATGTCGAGCAGGTTCTCGTCGAAGCCAAAGACGGTCTGTTCGGGATTGTCGACCACCAGTCCGGCGTATTTCACCGCTTCGGCATAGTATTCGTCCACATCGTGCGACATGCCGCTGTATTGCGGCACACCGTGTTCCTTGGCCGATGCTATGTAGAGATAAGCCTTGGCCAACAGCCCGTAGGCCGCCGTACGGTCCGCACGGCCCGTTTCGGGCGCAGCGTAGAACGGCAGCAATCCGCCCGCCGTCTTCAGGTCTTCGAGAATGAGTTTCCACATCGCATCGAGTGATTCCGCTGCAGGAACAGCCGTATCCTCGAGCGTCTCGACGGGTGTCGTGTGGATAGGCACGCAGCCGAAATTACGCGCGAGGTTGAAATACGAATAGGCACGCATGAAGTAGGCTTCCCCGAGGAAACGGTTTTTGATGCCCTCGTCGATACTCATCCCCGGCACCTTTTTGATTACTGCATTGGCGCGGTTGATCGTGATGTAAGAGTATTTATAGAAGTTGCCCAGTGTGGTGTTGGTCCTGAAGTTATTGATCTTCCAACCGTCCAGTTCCTTGTTGGCGGCGGCCGCATCACCTTTGGGCTCCATGTCGTCGGTGTTCATGTCGCCCAGAAAGACGATCGAGCGCGAATATTCGATGTAATTGATCGCGTCGTAGATATAGTTCACGGCCGACTCGGCATCCGCTTCCGTCTTGTAGAAGTTGTCCTCGGAATAGAAGCCGTAGGGGTACTCGTCCAGATTACAGGCTGCAAGGAGTGAGATTCCTCCGAACGCAAGTATAAGATGTTTGATTTTCATGGTTGGCAATATTTAGAAGGTGAAGTCGGCTCCGAACGTCCATTTGCGCAGGCGCGGATAGCCGCCCGAATAGATACCCGTCATCCCTACCTCAGGGTCATACCCCTCGAAGCCGGTGAAGGTATAAAGATTATCGGCACTGATATAGAGACGGACCTTGCGGGCTGCATCCTTCTTTGAGAAGGGAATCGAATAACCCAGCGTCATGGTCTGGATGCGCACGAACGAACCGTCCTCGACCCACCAGTCGGAGAGCTTGGTCTGGCGGTTGGCATTCAGGCGCGGGTAGGCATTGGTCGGGTTGTCGGCCGTCCAGCGCATCGGCATATTGCTCGGCTGGTCGAAACGCTTGGTATTCAGCACGTCGTTGCCGAAGACGCCGTTGAAGAAGATGCTGAAATCGAAACGGCGCCACGAAACGTCGATGCCCAGCGAAGCCATCCAGTCGGGATTCGGGTCGCCGATGATGCACATGTCGTTTTCGTCTACGGTTTCCATTCCGTCCCCGTCGTAGATATCCACATACTTGAACTCGCCCGGCTGGGCATCGTCCCCCGAAAGGCCGGCGCTCAGACCGTCGGCCAGCGATTGCACAATACCATCAGTCTTGTATCCGTAAAAGACGTACATCGGCTGTCCCACGGCGAGAATATTGGTGTAAGCCCGGAACTGCTCGCTCTGATTACCGTAATATTCATACTGCATGCCGGTACGCAAGTCGGTCTTCAAGCCCGTCTGCACGGCGTTGCCGAGACTGAGCACCTTGTTGCGATTGCGCGAGAAGACGAAAGTTCCGCCCACACGCCAGTCGCGGTTCTGGAACGCTACGCCGTCGATCGTCAGCTCGATACCGCGGTTGCGGATCTCGCCGTCGTTGACCCACATCTTGTCGTAGCCCGACGAAGGCGCGATATTGCGCTCACGCAGCAGGTCCGAAGTGCGTTTGTCGTACCAGTCGAAGGTGACGTTCAGCCGGTTGCCGAAGAACGACATGTCCAATCCGAGGTCGACCTGCGCGGTGGTTTCCCATTTCAGCCCCTTGTTCGGGATACCGCTCCAAAGCGCATAGATACCGTCCTGTCCCGTATAACCCGACTGATAACCGGGACCGATGGCCGTCACCCATTTGCCACCGTTGAAATATTTGTGCTGTCCGTAGCGGCTCAGCGTCTGGTAGGCCGAGATACCCTGATTACCCGAAATACCGTAGGAGGCGCGGATTTTCAGCATATCGAAAACATTCAAATCCTTGATGAAACGCTCCTCATGCATTTTCCAACTGAAGGCTCCCGAGGGGAAGAAGGCCCATTTGTTATTGGAACCGAACTTCGACGAACCGTCGGCACGCGCAGTAAAGGTGAAAAGGAAACGGTTGTCGAACGTATAGTTGATGCGTGTAAGGGCCGACACCAACTCCGTCTTGTAGGAGCTGTTGCCGATTGAATAGGTTTCCGAATCACCTGCGGCGAGGTTCTCGTTACCCAGCGACTCGTTGATGAAACCCTTGGCGGCCAGCGACGAACTGCGCGACTGGTAATTCTCATACGAATAACCGCCCATAACCGTCAGACGGTGTTTCCCTCCGAAGGTCTTGTCAAACGTAGCATAAGCTTCGAAAACGATATTATCGTCCTTCCAGTTGTCGATCGAGCCGTAGCCGTCATTGAACACACCCGACTCAGAGTATTTCTTCGGGAAATATTTGTCGGTGATCTGCTCGCCGTGCTTGTAGTTGAACTGCGCCATGACATTCAAACAGGGGAGCACGTCCCAGTTCACCGAAGCGAACGAGATGATGTCGAGACCCTTCGAATCGTTCTTCTGCAGGTTGGTCAGGGCCAGCGGATGCGAATAGTCCTGAGCGCTGTAAAGCCAGTAGTCGCCCTCGTCGTCGTAAACCGGGAAGATCGGGTTGCGCCAGTAGGAAAGTCCGCCGTTGTTGTGGCGCTTGTTGCTGGTGATGTTGGCGCTGGCCTTCATGCGCAGGTTATCCAGCAGTTTGTGCTCGACCGAGAAATTGCCTCCGTATTTCCGGTAGGTGTCCTCAATATACATACCGTTGTCGAGGTAGTAGTTAGCGCTGGCTTGGAACATCGTGCGGTCGTTGCTGCTCTGCACCTGCACGGTGGTGTTGTTCGACACGGGCGTCGGACGGAACACCAGATCGTCCCAACGCGTGTTGGTCGTCCATGTCGTCTGCAACTCCTCGATCGAGGGATAATAGACGCCATTGGCATTGGTCGCACCGATGTAGGTCGGCGTTAGGCCAGCATTGATGCTGCTTTCGTTCGAGAGCATCGCCATCAGCACGGGATCGCGCCAGAGATTCAGCTCGGAACTGAATCCTGAAATAGTGGTCTGCTGACGCAGCGTGATGCGCGTCACATTCTCCTGCGCCTTGCGCGTGGTGATGAGAATCACACCGTTGGCTCCGCGCGAACCATAAATGGCTGATGCGGAAGCGTCCTTGAGCACCTCCATCGAAACGATGTCCTGCGGGTTGATCTGCTTCAGGTCACCGGCATCGCCCCAAGGGAATCCGTCGATGACCACCAGCGGGGCGTTCGAGCCGTTGAGCGACGAATTACCACGGATCCGGACCGTCGACGAAGCGCCGGGATCCTGCGAGGAGTTGACCACCTGCACGCCGGCCACGCGGCCTTGCAGAAGCCCGTCGATCGAGTTGGCAGGGATGTCGGTGAGCTTTTCGGCCTTGACCGAAGCCACGGAACCCGTCAGGTCGCTCTTTTTGACCTGTCCGTAACCCACGACCACCACTTCGTCCACAGCCGTAGCCTCCTCGATCAGCACGATATCGAAAGAGGTGCGGCCGCCTACCTCCACCGTCTGGGTTTTATAACCGATAAAATTGACGAAAAGACGGGCGTCCGAAGCCACCCCGGTCAATGAAAAGGCTCCGTCGGCCCCGGTTGTGGTTCCTTTCGTCGTACCGATGACAACGACCGATGCGCCTGTCACGGCTGCACCGTTCTGATCCACGACTTTACCCGTCACGGTCAGACTCCGTGATGCGGACTGGGCGCGGACACCTTCCGTTCCCCACAGGCAGGCTGCCAGCAGAGAAAGAACGATCAGGTAAAATTTCATTTTCATAGTTTTAGATTATGTAGTTATGATATGGTCCGTATGGTTTCTGGAAATGCTCCGGACACTGCAAAGTAACATATCGCAATGGAGGAAATATTTCAGAAATTCGCTGATTGATTATACTTTTATGAATCTTACGCCAAAACGAGCTATTCACAGCGACACTCCGTCGTCATATAATTTAATAATTCCTCCAACCGGCAGGTCGCAACACCTACATATTTGTCCGCGCCGCCATAATAGACATAGAGTACGCCGTCGACAACGACATTGCCGGCCGGGAATACGCAATGGCTGTAAAAGCCTTCGGTTTCATAAGGGAACTCGGGCTCGAGAATCGGTTCCGGGGTACGGGCCAACACTTTCAGCGGGTTCTCCCGGTCGAGCAGCAGCGCCCCGACACGATACTCGGCCGTACCGCCGTCGGCCACCCCGTGGTAGAGCGTCAGCCATCCGGCATCGGTCAGGATAGGGGGCGTACTGCCGCCGATCTTCTCCTCCCAAGTCCCTTCACGGCCGGCGATGAGCAGATGGCTGGGTTTATCCTCCCACGCAAGCAGATCATCGGAAAACTTCAGCCAGATCGAGGGATATTTCACGCCATAACGCTCTCCCACAAACTGTTTGGGCCGGTGCATCATGACAAACTTTCCGCCGACCTTCTCCGGAAAAAGAATCACGTCGCGGTCATCGAGCAGAGGCGACGTGAGACGTCCCAGTCGGCGAAAATTGCGAAAATCGGTCGTAACGGCAAGCCCCGTATTACCCAGATTCTTCGCAATAGCCGCAGGCGCATAGGCCCCGCATTCGGGTACGCGCACCACGTCGTGGGCGAACTTCCAGTACTGTCCGGGAGCATAAGCCCGGTAGGCATAGGTAATGTAGAATTCGTTGCCGAACTTCACGATGCGCGGATCCTCGACACATCCGCCGTCAAGGCCGTCGGCGCTGGGCCCGAAAACCGGCGAATCGCTGACACGGCGGAAGTCGAGACCGTTCTCGCTGACCGCCAGTCCTAAACGGATGACATGTTCCACATCATCGCCGGCCGCACGGTAGAGCATATAGAATTTACCGTCGTCATAAATAACCCCCGGATTGCAGGTTACGAGATTTTCCCAAGCATTGGCAGGATTGGGAGCGACAATCGGATTTTTTTCGTATTTCTTCAGTTTCATATCAACGGAATATTATAAGAATAAGCACACAAAGAACCAGCAGCACCCCACCCCATACGCGGTAGTTGCTCCACAAGGAGACCTCCGCCAGCGAACGGGTTTCAGCCCGGAAATCCGCTGCCGAAAAGGTCGTATCAATCAGTTTATCGGGGGGGGGTACGGGAGCCGTCCGGCTTACGACCCAGATCACCAACAGACTGAAGGCCAGCAGGAACGGGACAATCAACAGGAAATGCATCTCCCCGAATATCTCCGTGCGCCACAGGAGCATCGCCGCCGCGACGACCAGCCCGGCGATCAGTCCGGCAAAGGCTCCCCGCCCGTTGGCCCGGCGCGAGAACATGCCCATCAGAAAAGCCGCCACAACCGGAGGTGCAATATAGGAAAGCATCTCCTGATAATACTTCAAGAGCGATCCGAAACGGCCGATCTGGGGAGCCCAAAAGGCAGCAATCACGATGATAACCAGTGAAGCCAACTTTCCGACACGCACCAGTTTGCGTTCATCGGCCCGCTTGTCGATCTTGGCATAGAAGTCCATCGTGAAGAGTGTCGAGGTGGAGTTCAGGATGGCGCTCAGCGTCGAAGTCAGGGCTGCCAGCAGCGCCGAAAGCATGATACCCAGCAACCCCGTGGGCAGCAGGCGGAGTACCATCGTCGGGTAGATCATGTCGGGCTTCTCGATGCCCGGAAAGAGATGGCGGGCGATGACACCCGGGAATACGATAATGAAGAACGTGGCAAGCGTCAGCGCTCCGGCAAACATCACCCCTTTGCGTCCCTCGTCGACGCTCCGCGCGCTCAGCACGCGCTGTACGAGCGTCTGGTTGTTGGCCCAGAAATAGATACCCAGCACCGGCATACCGACAATCAGCCCGAGCCAAGGCGTGGCCGTATCGGTCAGCGGACGAATCAGCTTGACGCTCATATCGCCGCTTTCGAACAACGACGCGAGGTAGTCGAAACCGCCGTTGGCGAAACAGGCTCCTGTGAGGATAACCGACCCGACAATCAGGATTACGGCCTGAATCAGTTCGGCATTGATAGCCGACGAGAGTCCGCCCGGAATGGTGTACGAGGCTGCCAGCACTGCGAAAATGACAATAATAAGCTGCAGGTCCGCGGCAGGAAACAACAGTTTGATAATCAGCGCCGCGGCATACAGAGCGCCGGCGGCGTCAAGAAAGATGTTGCCCACGATACAGATTCCCGAGAAATAGTAACGCGAACGTTTGTCGAAGCGCCGTTCGAGAAATTCAGGGATCGTGAAGATGCCCGAACGAATGTAAAGCGGCAGCAGAAATGTGGCGAAAAAAACCATCACCACGACGCCCGTAAGATTGTAGTTAAACACGGCCACCCCGGTGTGGTAGGCGTCGCCCGACTGACCGATGAGCGTCGTACTGGAGATGCTCGCGGCGAACAATGACAGCCCCACGACCCACCAAGGCATCGTGCGTCCGGCCAGAAAATAGGACCCGGCGTCGGAACTTTTGCCGTTGCGCAGCCCCCACCATATTATAAATATAAGGTAAAGGGCGATGATAGCACAGTCGACAAAATTAATCGTAATCGAATTCATGCAAGTCGTTTTAGGATTTTTTTACTAATGCAAAGATATATACCTGAAAATTTACCTGATTGTATAAGTCGGCTAAACAAGTATACTTTTTTGAATTTTCCATAGAGCTTTCTGAATTATTCCTAATTTTGTATCGGACCTGAAACCACACCGCCCATGAAAGAGATACAACAAGAGATTACCCCGATCACGAATGAGGACCTTTTCATCATCCTCAACCATCCCAACGCGCATTTCGACTACCCGATCCACTGCCATCCGGAATACGAGATCAATCTGGTGATGCACACCCGCGGTTCGCGTATTGTGGGCGACTCCACCGAGGATTTCGGGCCTCTGGATCTGGTGATGACCGGTCCCTATGTACCCCATGTGTGGAAATCGCCCCTGAAAACCAACCACGTCATCACCATCCAGTTCTCGGGGAATCTGATCGACTTCCCGATCGTCAACAAACGTCTGTTTCTCCCCATCCGGCAACTGCTGCTCGACTCCCGGCAGGGACTCTCGTTCACGGGCCCCGAACAGTTGAGCATCCGGGACCGGATTCTTGAACTGACCCGCATGCAGGGGTTCCAGTCGGCGACCGCTTTTCTGAACATTCTCAACGCACTGGCCACGGCCAACCGCAAGGTGCTCATGAGCAATCTCTACGACTCGAAGAACATCGTCCACACCTCCAAATCGCGCCGCATCGCCAAAGTCTGCGACTACATCGAAAAAAACCTCTGCCAGAACATCCGGCTCACCGACGTAGCCGAATTGGTCAACATGTCGGAATCGGCCTTTTCGCACTTCTTCAAGAAGCGCACGAACATCTCCTACATCACTTTCGTCAACAACATGCGCATCTCCAAGGCCTGCCAGTTGCTTGCCAACACGACGCTCAGCGCTTCGGAAATCTGCTACGCCTGCGGCTTCAACAACAAATCGAATTTCATCCGCATCTTCACCAAAAAGAAGAACATGACCCCGATCGAATACCGCGAATACATCTCCCAAATGCTTATCAAATACTGACCTCCCCTACAAATCATGAAACACATCAAACCAATCCTCACCGCTATGTATCTCTGCACGGTCCTCGCCGCAGCCGCAGCTCCCGTCCGTCAACACCTGCACGACGACTGGCAGTTCCGTCAGGCGCGGCTCAACAACCGGTATCCCGCTTCGGTTCCCGGCACAATCCACACCGACCTGATGGCCAACCGGATCATCGAAGACCCCTATTTCCGCCTCAACGAGCGCGGAGTGCAATGGGTCGACAAGGAAGACTGGATTTATGAAACGCAGTTCGAAGTTGACGGCGACCTGCTCGCCCGCGAACGGATAGAACTGGTCTTCGAAGGGCTCGACACCTATGCCGATGTTTGTCTCAACGACGAAAAGATACTCACGACCGACAATATGTTTCGCCGCTGGCGCACGGAGGTCAAGCAATTACTCCATCCCGGCAAAAACACCCTGAAAGTCTATTTTCACTCTCCGATCAAAATCGACCTGCCCAAATACGACTCGTTGCCCTACCGTTACGAAGCCATCAACGACCAGTCGGCCAACGGCGGGCTCTTCGACAAACGCGTGAGCATCTTCGCCCGTAAGGCGGGTTACCACTACGGCTGGGACTGGGGTCCGCGCCTCGTGACCTCGGGCATCTGGCGCCCGGTCTATCTGGAGGGCTGGGACGGCGCCCGCATCAGCGATGTCTTCTACCGTCAGCAGGAGGTTACGGCCAAGCGTGCCCGGATCGATGTCGAGGTGGAAATCGCCGCCGCACGCGACCTGACGGAAGCCGTAGTCACCGTCACCGCCCCCGGTGAAGGTATCGAGGCTTCGGTCACGACACCACTCCGCACCGGAATCAACAAAGTCACCGTTCCGCTCGACATCGCCTCCCCGAAACTTTGGTGGACACACGAGCTGGGCGAACCCCATCTCTACGAATTTCGCGCTTCGTTCTCCGCAGCCGGTGCCGCCGACAGCCGGACCACCCGCATCGGACTGCGTTCGCTGCGCCTCGTGCGCGACAAGGTAGAGGACGGGACGACCTTCTATTTCGAACTCAACGGAGAACCCCTCTTCGCCAAAGGCGCCAACTATATCCCCTGCGACGTTTTCCTGCCGCGCGTCACGCGCGCCGTCTACGAAAAGACGATCGACGACGCCGCGGCCGTGAATATGAACATGCTGCGCGTCTGGGGCGGAGGTGTCTATGAAGACGATATTTTCTACGAACTCTGCGATGAAAGGGGTATTCTCGTATGGCAGGATTTCATGTTTGCATGCAGCATCTATCCCGCCGAGGGAGCATGGCTCGAAAACGTCCGGCTCGAAGCCGAAGACAACATCCGCCGTCTGCGCAACCACCCTTCGATCGCCGTATGGTGCGGCAACAACGAGTGCAACGACGCATGGTTCGGCTGGGGATGGAATACCCGATACGCCAAGCAGGGGCATCCGGAATATGACAGGATCATCGACACGCAGTTCAAACGCCAATACTACGAGGTGCTGCCCGAAGCAGTCGCCGCATTCTCACCCGGCACGCCCTATCATCCTTCGTCACCGTGGTCCTGCTACGAAGGTACGAGCGAAAACAACGAAGGCGATACGCATTTCTGGAACGTGTGGCACAGCCGCGCACCGATTGCCGACTACAACACCACGCGCAGCCGCTTCTTCAGCGAATACGGCTTCCAGTCGTTCCCCGAGTACGCTTCCGTCCTGCGTTTCGCCCCCGAAGAGCGCGACTGGGATATCGAATCGGAGGTGATGATGGCCCACCAGCGCGGCGGCAGCTTCGCCAACATGCGTATTCGCCAGTACCTCGAAGACGAATACTGGCCCGCGCGCGATTTCCGCACGTTCCTCTACATGAGCCATGTCCTGCAGGGCGACGCCATCAAGACCGCCATCGAAGCGCACCGGCGCGACAAACCCTACTGCTGGGGATCGCTCTTCTGGCAGCACAACGACTGCTGGCCCGTGGCTTCGTGGGCCAGCCGCGACTGGTACGGCCGCTGGAAGGCACAACATTATTTCGCCCGCCCCGCCTTCGACGACATCCTCGTATCGCCCCTTGCCGGGGAAAACACGCTGAACGTCCGCCTTGTGTCCGACCGCCGCAAAACGGTCCGGGGAAAACTCCGGATAACGGTCATGAACATGGACGGTGCCGTCCTCTCGAAAAGCACCCGCAGCGTAACCGTCGCACCCAATGCCAGCCGGAACGTCTATTCGGCCGACATTTCCGGACTGTTGCGCGGTTGCGCCCGCAATCGGGCGATCGTCGTCACGGAATTCACGGCCGACGATCGCCGCTACGCCAACATCGGATATTTCGTCCCTCAAAAAGAGCTTGCGCTGCCCGAAGCCAACATCCGCTGGAGTGCCGAACCGACGACGGACGGTTACGCAATTACGCTCGCGAGCGACCGGTTCGTTCGCGCCGCATGGCTGTCGCTCGACGGCAACGAACATTTCGAGGATAATTATTTCGACCTCATACCGGGCGTCAGCAGAACGGTACGGGTCGCAACGGCGCTGTCCCGGTCCGAATTCGACCGCATGTTACAAATCCTACACCTGCAGCAAACCCGATAAAATTACCCACTATGAAATACATACTGCGCCTTTTGCTGGCCGTCGGCCTGTGCTTTGCCTGCAGCGGCCTGTTCGCCCAGAAATTTCCCAACTATCCCGTCCCCCAACAACCCGATACGCTGCGGATTCTCGGCATCGGCAACAGCTTCACCGACGACGGCATGATGTACCTGCCCCAGTTGCTGGAGGCTGCCGGCATCCGGAATGTCGTGCTGGGACGTCTCTATATCGGAGGATGTTCGCTCGAACGCCATTGTCGGGAATATATCGGCAGCACCCCTGCGTATATCTATTACAAGTCGGCTTCAAACCGTTGGGAGACCATCTCGAAGAAAGCGACCTTGCTGGATGGACTCACCGACGAACGATGGGACGTTGTGGTACTGCAACAGGCGTCGGGCAAGTCGGGCATGTATTCAACCTATCAGCCTTGGTTCAACCGGCTGGCTGAGATTGTACGATGGTACTGCCCTAATGCCGGAGCCTGCATCGCATGGCAACAAACATGGGCCTATGCCCGCAATTCACAACACAAGGATTTCGGACGATACGAGAAGAGCCAGCAACTGATGTACCGAGGAATCGTAGCGTCGGTCGAACAGCTTATGCGGGAGACCTCCGTCGAAGTGGTCGTCCCGTCGGGTACGGCGATTCAGGACTTGCGCAATACGGCGTTGTGCGACTCACTGGACCTGACGCGCGACGGATACCACCTGAATCCGAAGGCGGGGCGTTATACGGCGGCCTGCGCATGGTTCCAGACGCTTGTGGCACCGGCCTTCGGAACGACCGTAGCAGGAAACGGCTGCCGGCTGGCAGGAACCCCTTACGAACTGACCCCACAAGAGACTGAGGCCTGTCAGGAGGCAGCCCGCAGAGCCTGTATCCGGCGATTTTCCGTTTGGACGGAACCTGTCGCCAGCGAGAGTGAAACGGACGTCCGGTAAATTCCCAAATTCAGGATCTTATGAAACGATTGTTGCTCACCCTGATTGCTTTGCTTGTCAGCACTGCAGACAGTTTCGCACAGAAGATAACTTACCACACAGAAACGGCGGTAGCATATCGTGCTACCGCCGGCAATCGCATGATCGACTCAATGTGTCGTCTGGACCTCTCCTATCCGGCGGACAAGCCCGGCTTCACGACAGTCATCTGGTTTCACGGAGGAGGTCTTTCGGGCGGACACCGGGAAATTCCACAGGCACTTCGGGAACAGGGATTTGCAGTAGTTGGAGCGGGCTACCGTCTTACGCCGCATGTAAAGGTCGCGGACTGCGTCGACGATGCGGCAGCGGCTACCGCTTGGGTTGTACGAAACATTGTCTCTTATGGAGGCAACCCGAAACGAATCATCGTAGCCGGACACTCTGCAGGCGGTTATCTGTCCTCTATGATCGGATTGGACAAACGGTGGCTGAAGCCTTACGGTATTGATCCGGACACGACATTCATGGCGCTGATTCCCTACAGCGGTCAGGTGGTAACGCATTTCGCCCGTCGCCGGGAACTGGGACTCCCCGATACACAGCCGCTGGTAGACGATATGGCGCCTCTGAATCACGTCCGGAAAGATTGTGCGCCAATGCTGATCCTCTCAGGAGACCGCGAACTGGAAATGCTGGGCCGTTACGAGGAGACAGCTTATTTCTGGCGGATGATGCAGGTTGTCGGGCATCCCGATGTGCAAATAATGGAATTCGACGGCTTTAATCATGGCAATATGCCGCAAGCAGGCCATTATGTAACAATTCGCTATATCCACGAACTGGAAAAATCACTTGAAAACGAATTGCCATAATATACTGTAACTATTCAAATCTACAAGACGTCTTTATCTGTACATTGCTTTAGGGGGGGGGTAGACCGGATGGCTACCGGTCGTGAGCTTTGTGGACAGACAACACGCTGTAATAGTTCTCTTCCGGGACTTCGTTTATCCCGGATTCCGGATAGAGGGTGATCCCTCCGATACGGATGTAGGGGATTATTCCTTTATCCCGGTAATTCTGCAAGGTCCGACGGCTGATGTGCAGATGTGTCTGCATTTGCTCGGTCGTCAGATACCGCCCCTCCGTCAATGCCGGTTTGACGAGGAACGGAATCCGAAGGAGTTTTACGAACGTTTGGGAATCAATATAGAACCGGGCCAAAAACAGGGCATAAAACTCCATTAACGATCTTTACTGTCCATCTTCTCGATAAAGTCAGGATAGAATGCCCGTCCGATCGGCAGCGTCGTATCGGAGCCGCAGAGCGTGAGGTTCGTGCGGGTATAGGTGGCGACGCGATGCAGAGGGACGATGAACGATTTATGGATGCGCACGAATGTCGCGGGCAGCAGTTCCGCAAGGCTTTTCAGGCTCATTTGCGAAAGTGCCGGACGTGCTCCGTACAGATGTATGCGGACATAGTTGTCCATCGCCTCGATGTAGACGATCTCCCGAAGCGGAATCTTCACGTTTTTGTATTCGATCTTGACTGTAATCGCCTCTTCCTCCCGCACAGGCTGCCGTGCGAGTTCCCGAAGCGTCTGTAACTGCCGGGCCTTTTCGACTGCGCGGCAGAAGCGCGGATAGGAAAAGGGCTTGTGCAGGAAATCCGCCGCGTCGAGGTCGAACCCGTCCACGGCATATTGCGCATAGGCTGTCGTGAAGACCAGAAAAGTTCCTTTCGGAATTTCACGGGCCAGCTCCACGCCGCTGATCTCACCCATTCGGATGTCCAGAAACAGCAGGTCGGGCGCGGCGCGCAGCACCTCGTGCATTCCGACGACGGGATCGGAATAGGTTTTCAATTCCATACCGCCCATCCGTTCGCAGTAACGGGCAAGGACACTCAATGCGACGGGTTCGTCGTCTATGGCGATGCAGTTCATTTCAATGCAGTTTAAGATCGAGCGTTACGCGGTATTCGTCCGCTTCTTCCCGGATTTCGAGTGTATAGCGGCCGGGATAAAGCAGGTCGAGCCGTTTGCGGCAGTTGGCGATGCCGAAGCCGCTCTTCTCGGCGGACGGACGCACGACGACCGGATTGCGGGTCGTAAAATGCAGCCAATCGCCGTCGAGGGCCAAACCGATGAAAATATCGCTCCGCACATGAGACGACACGCCGTATTTAAGTGCATTCTCCACGAAGGTGATGAGGATCATCGGGGCGATCGCGGCATCGGGACGCTCATTGCGTTTCTCGATCGAAAAATGAACATGCGTGCGGTCGTTCATGCGGTTTTTCTGCAACTCGATATACTGGCGGATGTAGTCGATCTCGGCCCGGAGGGGAACCTTATCCTTTTCGGCGTTGGTGTACATGTATTTGGTCAGGTCCATGAACTGCATGAACGCCGTCTCGGCCCGTGACACGTCGGTCAGCATCAGCCCGTAAAGGGTATTGAGCGTGTTGAAGAGGAAATGGGGATTGATCTGGACTTTGTAAAGAGCCAGCTCCGCCTTCCGTCGTTCGTGCTCCGCGGCCTGCCGTTCGACGATCTGGCGGTAAAGCTCGGCAAGCGTGCCCACGGCGAAACTGAATGCCGCGACGACGACATAAAGGAACCACACGGCCCGCTGATGGAGAATCATCAGACCCGCACGGGGCGTCATTTCGGGAGCATAAGCCCGGGGCCGCATCCGGGGCATGGCCTGCTGGGGAATCTCGAAGCGGTAGCGGGAAATAAGCCACGTCACAACGAGAGTGACGGCGATAACGGCAATGGCGGCGACAATCTGCCGACGGCCGCGGAACATGCGCGGAACGGCATAATAGCGGTATGCGAAATAGACGACGTAAAGCCACCCCACGAACAATACGACGAACGGCGCGTTGCTCGCGGCCCAGCGATTGACCGGCAGCAGCCAGATCATGAAAGGCAGCAGGACAAGGCAGAAAGCCAAGTCGATCACAAGGGGCAGACAGTTGTTCGTGCGCATACTGTTCAGCGGTTCATCCATTTGCAAAGATAGCAAGATTCGGGCATTCGTGAAAATTCCCGGCAGGTCGTTGGCCCCTGTTTTCGTGCCGTTCGCCACTACATTCCGGGGCAGGCGTTTTTTCTGTCTCTCTACTGGCTATCTTCGTTTCAGCAAACCGAAAAATTGTTGTAGCTATGAAAAAGATCGTGTTGGTTCTCGCGGCAATGATGTTTGCCGGAATCGTTCAGCAGGCCGAAGGCGCAGCCCGCCGCCCTCATACGGCGACCATTCGGGTCGGAGGTCCTCGGTGGCATATCGGCATGCGGTTTTTGAAGCGTCCGCACCGCTGCATCGTAATCCGTTTCAGAGACGTACCTTATTATTACGCCGCCGGAGTCTATTATCGGAAAGTCGGCAAGGAGTACGAAGTGGTCCTGCCCCAGATCGGAATGCAGGTTCCCGAACTGCCTGAGTACGGCGTGAAAACCATCGAGACTGACGACGGCATCCGTTTCGTCTATGACGGTGTGATTTACAAGGCCGTACCGACGAAAAAAGGCGTGAAATACGAGGTCGTGGGATTCATGAAATAAGAACCGATAAAACCTAAAAACAACGTATTATGAAAAAAATCGTATTTGCAATGCTGGCCGTATTGGCCGCATGCCGGATCGCCGCGGCACAGCCCGCGCAGCAGGAAAACGCATGACGCCGCAACAGCGCACCGAGCAGCGCATCGCTCGCATGGACGCCAAATTGAAACTGACCGACGAACAGAAAAAGCAGATCCGAATGTTCTGCGCCGAGTTCAATGCCCGAAAGTTCGCTCCCGAAGAGCGCAAGAAAGCATTGGCCGAGTTGAACGAAAAGATCGCCTCGGTCCTGACGGCCGAGCAGGAGACGATTTATCGCCAGATGCAGAAAGAGGCCGCCGCACGCCGGAAAACCGAAAAAGCGAAGGGGCAGTCAGAAGTCAAAAAAGACCGGACATGAGCAAACACCTATTTTTCGCAACGATGATCCTGTGTCTTTCATGCGAAACGAACGGCGGCGAACGGCAGCAGCTTCAATCGTTTATGTTGCAGGAACCGGAACTTCTGGCAAGCGGATTCCGGTTTACGGAAGGGCCTGCGTGGTGCGCGGACGGCTATTTGCTGTTCAGCGATCTCAACGACAATAAGATTTATAAGTGGACCGAACGTGACGGCGTTACGACTTTTTTAAGCCCCAGTGAAAATTCGAACGGCATCTTCTATGACGGCACGCGGTTTTGGGTATGCCGCCACATGGCCAGAAACATTGCTGTACTGAGCAAAGAGGGCGAGATCGCATCGGTTGTCGGCTCGTATGACGGGCTTAAACTGAACAGCCCGAACGATATTGCCGTAAGCAAACAAGGAACCGTATACTTCACCGATCCGGATTACGGTGTCGAACCGGAGGATCGGGAACTGGATTTCGAAGGGGTGTATTATGTCGTTAAGGGTAGCGAAGAAGCCATCCTTGCCGATGGTTCCCTATCGAAGCCCAACGGCGTGGCGCTTTCGCCCGACCACTCGAAACTCTATGTTTGCGAGAGCAGTTCCAATACGATCCATGTTTTCGACCTGACTCCGGCGGGAAAACCGGTGAACAAGCGGGCGCTCTGCAAGATTGTCGGAGACGGAGAGGTCGACGGCATCGCCTGCCATAAGAGCGGCTGTCTTTTCATCGCTTTCTCTGCGGGAGGTGTAGTCGTACTTTCCCCGGAAGGAGCGCAAAAAGAACGCATTACATTCTCGGCAAAGGACCGGATTCGTAATCTGTGCTTCGGGGAAGACGATGGAAACGCCCTTTTCGTAGCGGCAAGCCAGTCATTGTACAGGGTACGTTTGACCTATTAAGGCATGATTCAAAAACAAAGATAAAATATACGGAAATATGAAAACCAGCACCTTATTTTGCTTTGCGGCACTGCTTGCCCTCGTATCGTGCTCGAAGGACAATACTTTTGAACAGGAGCAAGATCCTGCCGGGAATAGCCTTACCGCAGCCATCGCCGACGGACTTCATGACAGTTGGAATACCGGTGACGTTATCATGTTGTTTCACGACGGACAAGCGGCCAGCGTTTCCACGCTGGCGTCCGGCGGCACATCGGGGCTTTCCGGCTCCGTCGAAGGCACGTTCACCGACAGCAATCCCTTGTATGGCGTGTACCCCGCAGAGAGCGCGGTATCTTCCGACCGTGAAAGCGTGACCGTAACCGTTCCCGCCGCACAAACGGCTGAGAGCGACAGCTACGATGCAAAAGCCGCCGTATCGGTGGCCCGCACGGTCTCCGAGTCCCTGACTTTTCAGGCCATCGGCGGCGGCATAAAACTGAACTTTCAGATGTCAGGCGTAACAAAGGTCGAGTTGGAAAGTGTCGACGGCTACGCCTTGGGTGGTACGGCCATGATAAAGTGGAACGAACAGGGAAAACCCGTAGTCGTTGAAATGAAAAACGCTGCCTCCATGCTGGTTTTCAACGCCACCGATGATTTCGGCTTCACTTCCGGCAAAGACTATTATATCTCCGCCCTGCCTTGCGACCTTTATGGCGGGTACCGGCTTTCCATCTATAAAGACGGCTTGGTCGCCCACTATTTCGGCGTGCATCAGACGGTGGAACGGGCCGATTATATAACCCCAGCCGATTTGGTGGAGAGCGAACTGGAGTTCGACGACCCGGATGCACCGCTCGTGGAAGAGGAACGCCCGGAACTGGATGCCACCACAAGCGCCCTTTTGCGTCAGTATCAGAAAGATCCGACGGAAGAGAACAAACAGGCGTTGTTGGCCCAGATGGGACTCCGCTACGACAAAGTCGTGGCTCGCAAGAAAGCAAAACTCCGTGAACTGGAGCGGGAAGCGAAAACCCCCGACCTCGTGGAAGAGATGCAGGGCATTGTGGATGAGATGGTCGAGAATCGGGATATTCGGCTCGGACAGCAGTTCCTGCGGCTTATCGACCCGCGAGCCGACGACGACCCGAACGACGCATGGATGGTGCTGCGCGGTGCTTCGGCTCCGAATGCCTACATCGGCTATGCACCTGTGACAAACGCCGAATACGCCGCATTCAAAGCGGATTTCGTTTACGATGCGGACAAAGAAAACTATCCGGTGGTGAACATCACGATTGCTGAAGCCACGGCTTACTGCGACTGGCTCACGGCCCAAGACAACACGCACACCTATCGGCTTCCCACCGACGAAGAGTGGGTGCTGGGCGCAGGACACATGCCGAAGGATGTCGTCATGAATGCCGGACGTGTGGAATCCGGATTGACGGCGGTGGATGCTTACAGCCAGACGACCGGAGCCTGCGGAGGCATCGACTTCTGGGGCAACTGCTGGGAGTGGACCTCCTCGACGGACGCAAGCGGCTCGTATATTATCAAAGGAGGCAGTTGGGATTCCAGCAGGGATGACTGCCGCAGCGAAAAATCGGATGATGTGAGAATCGGGACACAGGGCTACGCCAATGTCGGTTTCCGGGTGGTCAGGACCGATTTCTGACACCCCTTTCATCCCAAAAAGTGCAGTTCATTTTTAGTATGAGCTGCACTTTATATTTAATAACTGTTAATATAAGCGCCCCGATTCGTCAAGAGAAATGTAAAATGGGCATTACAGCAAAAAATGCAGGCAGAGCGGGTAGCGTGTAAAATCGAAATCTATGTTGATTTATATTAATTTTTACCGTATATTTGTGCTAACGAGTTCTTTATTAAGATGAAGATTTGCAGCAAAGCTGTGCAGAAGATCGGTCAACAGATCGTTAACCGCCACAAACGAAAAATCCTCACAACTCGCTGATTAGCTTATTGCAAGGATTTAATCGTCTGCTTCCGAGCGGAAAACGGAACTCGGACCTATTGTCTTTGTTCTTTATGTATCAATATGTTATAACTGCTCTTTGTTTTTGAGGTCACGCGATTGTTTTACTCCTCATTACATCTCTATGCTATGATACAAAAATACGAATTATTTTTGATATTTCCAACAGTTGATCTGAGGAAAAAATCAATTTGATTTTCGAGTTTCTGTCGATAGTTATCTGACAATGTTTTCCTTAATCTGGTCGACGATATAATGTACATCCTCATCCGACACATAGGGACCGCTGGGCAAGCACAGCCCCTGTTTGAATAAGGATTCACTTACGCCGTTCACATAAGCCGGATTCTTTGCATAAACTGGCTGCAAATGCATCGGTTTCCACAAGGGGCGCGATTCGATTCCTGCGGCATCCAATGCCATACGCATCGCCTCGACGTTCGTGTTCGGCTCACAGTCGGTATGCAACGTCTTCGCTTCGTGCGTAACTCCGGCTGCTCCGCCTACGGCTCCTTGTATGGCTGTTTCGTAAGCATGCTCCTCGCCTCTGACGTGTAGTGTGGGGGCAAGCAGAATCGTACAGAGCCAATAGTTGCTGTCATAACGAGGTGACGGATTCTCATGGAGTTCAATTCCTTCCACTCCGGCCAATAGCTCTTTATAGAGTTGGCAGACGTGTTTGTGATGGACGATGTGGTCATCAGCAACGGTCATTTGGCCACGGCCGATTCCGGCGCATATGTTTGACATTCGATAGTTGTAGCCGATGTGTTCGTGCTGATAATAAGGATATGCTTCACGAGCCTGTGTAGCGTAGAACATGATCTCTTTTTTCACCTCGGCATCCGGGCAAATCAATGCCCCACCACCCGATGTAGTGATCATCTTATTGCCGTTGAACGATAGAACACCATATTGGCCGAACGTTCCGAGGACCTGCCCGTCGAACTTTGAACCGAAACCTTCGGCGGCATCTTCAATGACGGGAATGTCGTATTTATCGGCAATCGCCATAATCTCGTCGATTTTGTAAGGCATGCCGTATAGTGCAACCGGAACGATCGCCTTCGGTTTCTTACCGGTCTTTGCGATACGTTCTTTGATAGCCTTTTCAAGCAAAGTTGGGTCCATGTTCCATGTTTCAGCTTCAGAGTCGACGAAAACCGGAGTGGCGCCAAGGTAAGTCACAGGATGAGAAGAGGCACAGAATGTAAAACTCTGTACTATTACCTCATCGCCCGGCCCTACTCCGCAGGCCAGCAGGGCCAGATGCACAGCGGCTGTGCCGGACGCGAGCGCGACGACCTCTTTGTTGCCGCCGGTGAATTGTTTCAGGTCCTCTTCGAAAGCATTGACATTCGGACCCAATGGAACCACCCAGTTCGTATCGAATGCCTCTTTGATAAATTGCTGTTCCTTGCCTGACATATGGGCCAAGCAGAGGTAAATTCTGTTTTGTGCCATTTTATTTAGGTATTTCCGCTAATTCATAGGATCGGAATATTGTCTGAAAAATCAATCGGATATCACCCCAGAATGTATGTTTATGGTAGTAATTGAGGTTGATTCGTACTTTATCCGGAAAAATTACCTCATCGTTATATTTCACCGGATTGGAAACCAAAGCCAAGATTTCCTCTTCATTGGCATATTTCAGCGAGGCCGGACCTGTGATTCCGGGGCGAAGTTTCAGAATGAGACGATCTTCGCCCTGAAGTCGATCCGCATATCCCGGGACATCAGGACGGGGCCCGACAAAGCTCATGTCGCCTTTCAGAACATTCCAAAGTTCCGGAAGTTCGTCTAGTTTATACTTTCTCAAGATACTTCCAAATGGTGTGATTCGACTCTCTCCGGCCACAGATACAGAACTTCCCGAATGGCAGACGGTCATCGACCGGAACTTATACATCGTAAAGAGTTTCCCATTCCGGCCTACACGTCGCTGCTTGAAAATCACCGGACCTCCCGGCATCTTCATTTTGATCAAGAGGGAGATAACTATCAATATAGGCCAAAGAACCAACAGCCCGACCAATGAAGCCGTCCGGTCAAAAAGGTATTTCATTACTCAATATTAGTTTTTGTCGGGTAAAATACGGCAGGGAATACCGACAGCAGTGCGATTGGCCGGAATAGTTTTATCGACCAATGTCTGTGCCCCGATAATGGCGTGTTTACCGATTTCGATATCGGTCCGTGCTATCACCGAGGCTCTCATACCGATATAAGCACCATCTTGAATCGTAATTTTATGGTGTCCTTGGTTTTTACCATGACAAGCAAAATAGACGCCATAAGAGATAGTGACATTCTCACCGATTTCTATGAGATCAAAGCACATATCATCGAAATAACAACGCATGCCGATGAATGTGTTCTTTCCGATTTTATAGCCGCACCACCTATAACATTGTACACGCAGACCATTGAACGGTATGGAAGGAATAAATACCGCAGAAAACCATTTCCGTACCGGCTTCAATAAAATGGTGAGGAGTGAATAGTAACAATAATAGGGGGGGGGAGTTTTTCTGACTTTACGCCAAAGAAAAGAGGCTACTGTCTCTCTCTGAGCCATATGCTTATTTTTTGTTAAATATTACGCTAATGAGTCCGCACAACGAGCCCCATCCATAGGATAGATGTAAAACGATAAAACTCCATAAAAGATAACCAAAATGCAAGCCTTTTCTATGTGCGAGCATTCCACTAATTGTCCCTACTGCAAATAAATATCCTACGATTGATAAAATAGCGACCAATCCTAATGGTGGCCAAATGAATGACACAAGTACCGGCAATATGAGTGATATGAGAAAAATCAACGGGATAAAATGGCGCAAGGAGAGCGACCGCAACTGTCCTGTGTAATAAACAGTCAGAATGTTCCACTTGCCGTTTCCAAAATTATTCTTTGCCAATCCACTGAACGTTTCGCGTGCCAAATAAGTGCAATAGGTGTCCGGAACGATTACGATTTTACCTCCGCCATGCTTTATTCGCTTATTTAGCTCAATGTCTTGATTGCGAATTAAGCGCTCGTCATATAATCCATATCTATCAAACACACTACGAGGCCAGCAACCAAATGGAACTGTATCGACCTCCATAATTTGATTAATCCCGGTTCTGAATGCAGAGTTTCCAACTCCAAATTTATTACTCAATACTTCCCGAATCGCCAAAGTCTTTGGTGTTTTATTCAAAACGTCTGTTTTACAGACCACGCCAACATTTTCAACACGAAGTTCACACGAATATCGATATAAAACAGAAAAATAGTCAGGTTGATAACTCGCATGAGCATCAAGGCGAATGATTATATTACCTTTTGAAGCATGTATACCAATATTCATTGCACGCGGAACAATCTTATGGGGATTGTCAATCAACCGAATATGCGAATATTGTTTAGTGTATTCAGTGACGATCGCCCGAGTACAATCAGTGCTCATACCATCCACAAAGAGTACCTCCAGATCGTTGTATGGATAGTCCTGTGATAATACAGAGTCTATGCACTGACGAATGTATTTTTCCTCATTGTAGATTGGGCATATAACACTTAACATTATGTAAATTATATAATTATGAATAGATTGTTAATTGCGCTTAAATAACAATACTTTGATCTTATTATATTTATTTCCTAAAATATTTTTGGACAAAGACAACAATTTCCATTTAAGAAATAGTTTATTTCGGTGATGTTTGTTGGAGATAATTGCAATAACATCTGTTGAAGTCATGCCTTGATATATTACATAACGCCCGAATATGGGTACTCCATAGGAACGCTTTACTTGAGTGGTAGGAACAGAGGTATAAAGCTTATTTATTCCTGCTTCTAAAGCCCTTTTCCTCACGATTGAATTTTCATCTCCATTAGGTATGGATGCACTAATATTCGCTGTTATATATGGTTTTATTAAATTAACAGAATTTGCCCACTCTTTTGTGATCTCATTTTCTGATAATGCTGTTAACGGTTTATGAGAGTGAGCATGTGACCCTATATGATGCCCTCTGTCTGATAGCTCTTGCAGTTGAGCTGATGTTAGAAAAAGAGGTGTATTTATATATTCTGTACTAATGAAAAATGTTCCTTTGAGACCATATTTTTCCAATATCGGAGCTGCTAAAGTTAAAAATGACACACCTCCATCATCAAATGTAAAATCAACTTGTATTTCTATATGTTCACGGCAATAATCAACTACTGCTTTAACATGCTTTTCGAACTCATCTACTTGAATTTTATATTGGAAAGCACTTTCGTTTTGGAATCCACTCTCTGTACCCGACTGAATATATAAATCGTGATACATCAGCGCTATTTTTACCATACTATTTTTTGAACTTTCTGATAGAATAAAAAGCTTTTTTTGCAAAATTTTTCATAGGTATAACAAATGGATATTTTGCAATTAAAATTTGAGGTTTGGAATATTGGATAGGATTATATTTTTCTTTGTATGGTCGAATACCTTCCATTTCCAATAGGGATATCCCGGCTTCCTTCATTAGTTTAATAGCTTCAAACATTAGCAATTCATTGGGACAATATTTCTGATAAGCTCGGTAACTTGCCGCTCCCCAATAAAAAGCCATATGGTTATGGTAAATAAATATGATTGTAGCTATACATATATTGGTTTCAGGGTGTCTAGCTTCCAACAAAATACGATGACATGGCGATACATTATCAAGTAAATACTTGACGTGATCGACTGAATAAGTGGGAGTTAAACCTTGTTTAGAGAAAACATCAACTAATTCATTATAATATTCTTCAGCAAATTCATGGAGGTGCTCTGGAACTTGAATTTTAACTCCCAATTTTTGCGCCTTGTGGATAGCATATTGACATGATTTCTGTTTAAAACTTTTGAAAAGAATATCAATATCAGGAGAAAGATCCAAATAATAACTGCTTTGGAAATTAAAGTTTTTAAAATGACCTATTGCATCTTGGTTGTCTAAATTCCAGTCTGAAAACTGAAGAAGAATACAGTATTTTAAACAAAACTCAGAAAATTTCTTGTAAATAGAGATACGTTGTTTTTTATTGAGTGAATATAACGAACATATTCCTTGATAACTTGTTGTCCAGCCTTCAAATGGAGACCCAATGATATTCAAACCAATTTTTTTGAACTTATATCCAATAAAGAAACCAATGAGTTTTTCTTCGAGATAAATTCGGACAACAAACGGTTTCAAACCTTTACATACAATCAAGAATTTCATCCAATCTCTTGTATGGAAAATATTAGAATCCGAACAAGATTCTATTTGAGTCCATGGAATATCATTCTCTTCGCAGATTGTAAATTTGTACATATTTGATTATTTAGATATCAGTTTTCGCTTTTTATAATTCAAGATTCAACTATTTCATTGTTGAATCTTCCCTCTTACGGCAAATGTCATTGATATCATTTCTGCAATAAGGCGTGAGATATAAAAAAGGATATTATAATGGCGAATATCTTGTAAATAGTATCTAGTATAATTAATTATCAAATTAAGGTTATTTTTTAACCGTTGGCCTCTTGGTCTTAAGCGATTTATAGCAGAACCATCTCGATTTCGACGGTAGTATACACAATTTGGAGATGCCGCTTTCAATATTTTTATTTTATTGGATATCTGAAACATGAATAAGCCATCTTCTCCGACTTTGAACCTCGGATCAAATCTGCGTATTCCTATTGCATTTTTGGATAAGATTTTTGCAACTGGCACCGACATGTAGGATCGGGCTTGCATGATTGTGATTTTATTTTTATTGTGCAAATTTTTATAACATTCTGTGAGATAGTTAGTTTCATATTCCCTCGTAACATGATTGAAAGCTATTACATTGCTCACAGGAGTTATACCATCTTTTGCAATATTATATAACTCTTGGAGATAAGTAGGAGAAATATAATCATCATCATCGATAAACGTCAAGAACTCTCCCCTCGCGTTATCAATACCTATATTTCGAGCATTTGAAACGCCTGGAGTATCTGTTTGAAGCATTGTTAGGTTTCCTATAGAATGCTTTGATATGAATAATTCTATTTTTTTAGAATACGGTTCACGACATCCATTTAAAATAAGAATCACTTCAAACTCCTCCTGCGGCATTGTTTGAATTTGTATAGATTTAAGGCATTCCCATAAATAATCCTGAGGTTTATAGGAGGGAATTATGACAGAGACCTTTATTGGTTCCAATGCTAAAACAATGTGTTATAATTAAAATTATTGATGCAAATGGCAGACATATTAAAAGAAGTCGTCAATGCTCTTTTTATTCCATTTTGAAGGGATTCTATGCTGTTTTTCTCAACAACATAACCATTAATACCCTCATATATGATTGTGTTGAAATCAACACAATTAGAAGCAACTACCGGCACGTTTAACGTTAGTGCTTCAAGAACTACATTGGGGAAACCTTCTGTACGAGAAGACATTATGAAAAGATCTGATGCCTTGATATATGGGTAGGGGTTAGGTTTATGCCCCATTAATATTATATTTTCATGTAGACCTTTTTTATCAATCAAAGATTGTAAATAGTTGCGGTATCCTGCCTCATAACGTTCTTCTCCAAGGATTCTAACCTTTATATTATGATCCGATTTAATCAATGGAGTAATGGCTTCTATTAAAATATCAAAACCTTTAACGGAATAAAGGGCTCCTACTGCTATTATATTAAATTCTGACTTGGAAATATTTTCAGCAATTGGTTTTTGAGATTGCGCACTCACATAGTCTTTGTCAATTAGATTGAAAATGACCTTTACTTTTTGAGGTGATAACCCATAATTTTTTATAATATCTTGGCGCATATACTCGGTTTGAGCAATCACTATATCCATTTTTCTGTAAAATAACGGATAAATATAATGCAGTAGCTTTCCTTTAATGCTCGTTTCATATATTTCAGAAGGCGTAACAGCAACACGAGTATAGATTCTAAAATTAATCCTTGTCAAAAATCGCACAATTGGCAACATATACGCGATTGTGCCATGCGAGGTAAATACACTATGAGGTCGAAATTCGCGTATTAACTCACACAACTGTTTCAGCGCTTGTCGCATATGCGATTTATCCGCAAAAGTTATAGGAATCTGCGGATTAATATTACACTTTTCAAATGTGCAAGTATAAAACACCTTGATTTCATATTTGGACAGGTCCAAACTATTGATAATATTAATGAATACTCGTTCTGCACCACCTCCATTTACTGATGTGCCAACGAATAAGATTCTATGCTTCATTATAAGGTAATAAATTAGTCTTATTCAGACGGTATAATGCGTATATAAATACAGATATAATAAACCACCACTTACGAGATTCCCAATTGGTTGTAAGCATGGAAATAAGAGGTATAATCAATAAGAGATAGTAAACTGATTTGTTTTTAATCTTGATCGATTTAAGATATAAAAACAGGCGGGATAAATAATATAAAACTAAAGATAGTCCGATTATACCAGTAGTTGTTAATAGATTCAGATAAAAATTATGCGCTCCAATTTTCAGACCGGAATATTGAGAGAAAACGGTTATAAATGTCCCCCATCCTGTTCCTTTGATTATTGGAAAGTCGGGTAGGCTTAGCATATCAAATATTTTACTCCAAATATAGCCTCGTCCAGCCATTTCATTCTCTGCTATTTGATCTTGAATACCTAAATAACGTTCCTGAACGGCTTCCGGAAGGGCAAAAAAGAAATATAGGATTCCAAGTATCAATATTAATACAGAGAGGACGGACTTCAAATTATTTTTCTTCCAAATTTTCGGAATTGAATAAAATAATAATGTCGTTGCCAACATTATTATACCGTTCCGCGAACCTAAAATTAGAATGAAATAGCTGAATATTGCAATTCCTATTATACATAGTATATTAAGCATTCGTTTGGTACGAGATAAATTTGTTGAAATTATCAATAAAAAAATTATCGCGTAATTTATCATGAACGCATTTTCATTAGGGTTTCCTGTCGTAAATTCAGATCGATAACTCATATCGACAGCCGAGTTTACTTGATACTCCCCTAAACTTGCAATTCCTATATACCCGCATCCTAAACAAAATGCTACCATTGCCCATTTCAGCCTTTTATAATCACATATTACATTAGTTGCCAACACTGTGACAATCATATATTGAATCAGTAGTTGTACTCTATGCAACGTCTCATCTTGATCGTAACTCCAGATGATCGAAATGAAACAATAGAATATGAATGAAAATAAAATTACAATGTGGGGCTGCTCTGTTGTTTTTATTTTATAGCAACTCGAAATATCGAATAAACTTGCCGCAAACAATAAAATGAATACAATCCGTCCATAAGATATATCTTCAGCAATAGTGATTGCCTCCATTGGAATAAGCCCAATATATAGAATTGTCAAGATATATATTATTTTCCCCATTATTCTCGAGTTGTGATCAATCTGGCTGGATTTCCACCTATAACCGAATAGGACGCAAAATCTTTACATACTACAGACCGTGCTGCTATTACAGTTCCATCTTTTACCGTCCGGCCAGGAGTGAATAAAACTTCACGACCGATCCATACATCATTGCCGATGCGAGTAACTTTTTTGTCTGTATAACCTTGTGACCGAATACTTTTTGATTTATCTTTATACGCATGATTAAACGCGAGGAAAAAACATTGCGGTCCCATCATTACATTATCCCCTATTTTGACATTGGACGGTAACATACAATTTATTCCCATGCCGGAATTATCTCCTATTTCGATTTCTAACCCTGATCCAAAGTTGCACCCATGCTCAATATTTACATTTTTCCCACACTTCAAAAAAATATGTTTGCATATTGTATATCGAATAGCTTTTGCTCGAAATAATTTACCCATAAAACTATAACTGCTGGGAAGATGTATAGCGAGGCCATAGTATAATGCAAGCCATATTAGCTTAGTTTTATGATCTCCTGGCTTATTACTATATGGACGATTATATGTTGATGCCATAATGACGAAGCAAATTGGTCACATTAGATTTTAATTGGAATTTTTGACGAGCATGATTCCCGGCAGCATTCCCCATTTGAATGCGTAATGATTCTGAGTTGATCAAATATTCCATCGCTTCAGCCAGTTGTTGTGGGTTCTCCTTGTCTATAAGTATTCCGGTTACACCATTCCGAACACTCTCTACAATGCCACCGACACGAGTCCCTATTGTAGGAATATTTGCAAGAGATGCCTCCATAATAGAAAGAGGAATTCCTTCAGAACGAGATGGCTGACAATATATATCACATGCGGAAAGCAATTCAGGAACTGTATCTATTACACCAATCCAACGAATATAATCACTAATGTGCAATTGTGCTTCCAATTGATGCAAAGTTTCTGTTTGTTCCGGATTCTGCCCCCCGCCGATTTGTACTATTTGAAAGTTTGCTATTTGCTTTTTATGAACAAGTATATCTATGGCTTTCAAGAGAATATCCACACCTTTAACGGGGTTATGATAGGCTACATTGGCAATCTTTATTTTGTCCACAGCCAATGTATATTTTGAAATCATTTCACGCTTATCGTAAAAAAAATCTTCAACCCCAAGATACTCTGTTACTACTTTTTTCTTCCCCCACCACAACCCGTTGCACATTGCATCAGTAGAAGCTTGCGATACACACAAATATTTTGTGCATATTAAGGTCTCCATACTATAAATAATTCGAGACTTAAATGTATCCAAAGATGGAAGGCAATGCTGCGTTGCAATACGATACTTAACCCTGCAACTTATCGCCGCTAACATTGCAGAAAACCCACAACTCGAAAAATTTGTATGTATGGCAATTGTAAGATATTGTTTAATCAGCTTCCGAATGGCTTGATAATGCTGAAAATGACTTTTGAACGGTATTACACGATATTCACCTCCAATAGATTTCAGGTCATTGATATAATCCTGACATGCGGGTTCTATGGAAAAACAGACAATTAAATGGCACCCCATCGATTTGAGCTGCCTGCATTCCTCAATGATGAATTTTTCAAATCCACCATATTTTTTTGCTCCCATTCCGATTATTTCAACAATTGTAGGGAGCGAGTTGTGATTATTTCCCATATTGTTCTAATATGTCATCAGAAAGCAACCGAGGTAATTGATCTATGTCTGTTTTTACTATTTTTGCAGGGTTGCCAGCAGCAATACTATTAGCAGGAACATCTTTTGTAACGACACTACAAGCAGCAATTACTGCTCCTTGTCCAATTTTTACCCCTTTACAAATACGGACATTGCTTCCAATCCACACATAATTCTCTATGATAATCGGAGCCGATTGACTATATTTCCATCCGCGATATTCAGAGTCCCATGGAGTTTTGTACATCAATGCACGATCTTGGGGATTGACCGGATGATTATTATTATCGCACACAGTAATATTATCAGCTAAACGGACATAATCCCCCATATTAATAGAATTGCTACACAATATTTTGCAATCAAATCCAATGTGACAATGCTCTCCAATTGTAATTTTCCCTTGATTCTGTGAACAAATTGTTCCGGAAAAAAACCTAAAATCATTGCCAATAATGATGTCTTTAGCCGTTGAGCCTCTAAATGGACGTATATGTGCATGACGAAGAATTTGAGCTTTTCCAGTAAATGTTGCATTCTTATGAGCCTGATGGCAGTTATACCATTTGCCTGGCAACTCTATTAGTTTGAGTATAAATGAAATCATAATTGTTTTTTTACAAGATTAACTAAATGGGTAAATGCGTCTAATTTAAATATGTAAGATAGGCCGGCATAACTAGCAATTCCTATTAAAATCTCAACAAACAGACGTATTGTAGGTTGTATATTCATGAACCTACAACTTAATACCAAACAAACCATCACTCCTGTTGTAGTAAATATTGGTATAAGTTCCTTGAATTGAGAATATATCGAATATTTTATCTCTTTTCCACAGTAATAGGTAATAAATAAACAACTGCTAATTGTTGCAATGACATATCCTAAAAGAACGGCAATTATTGACTGTTTTATTGTAAGAATAATGAATATGGTCATCAATAAGTATTTAAGGAGATTTAGCCTAAAATAGAGCCGTCCTTTCCCTAGCGCCTTAATCACATTAACATTAATCATATGCATAGGATACAGGGAACTAGTGATACATAAGAGGTGAAAATATGGGACTGACGGAAGCCATTTCTCAGTTAAAAGGACCTCAAATAAGTCGTGACCTATAGCTGCAATACCAAGCATTATCGGCAGATGTAGGTACATTGTCACATTGATGACCTTTTTATATGCACTCCGCAGTCGATCCATGTCATTTTGCAACTCAGCAAAAGCAGGAAAACTCACTCTTTGTACAGCAGACATTACAGTACCAGTCGCAATATTTTCAAATCTAAAAGCCTGATTATAATAACCCACATCTACAACATTAAAGAAACGACCGATTATAACCGTATAGATATTTTGAAATATCGATGCCAGAGCGAAAGTGCCTAGAAGATTAATGCTGAAATTCCAAATTGTTCGAATTGAGTAAAAACTGAATTTAATGACTGGCCTCCAGTCATTAATTATCCATAAAGTAAGAGTCCTTACTATATATAAGGTTAATGTTTGATATACAAGAGCCCAAACTCCGTAACCGCTATAAGCATAATACAAACCAACAAACCCTGATATTAAAGAAGAAACCACAGATACCAATGTGAGTTGCTTCACTTTAAGTTGTTTCGTTAAAAGGGTATGTTGTATTATACTGAATGCATTAATTGGGAATAAGAGAAAAAGAGTGCGAGATATACTTATTAATGAGGGTTGTCGATAGAATTCTGCGATAAATGGTGCTAAATAATACAATACAACAAAAACGGCTAAACTTAAAAGAATGTTTAAGAAAAAAATTGTACTATAATCTTTGTTTGATACATCTCGTTTTTGAATGAGAGCCTGTCCAAACCCACCATCGATTAACACCATTCCGAAAACGGTAAATATATGGATCATATTGACTAATCCATAATCTGCCGGGGTCAATTTTCTGGCAAGTAGAACAGTGATGAAGAATCCTATAAATAATGAGGCGAATTTTTCAATCGTCCCCCAAATTACACCTGCAACAAAAGTTTTTCCTAAACTGGCCATAATTCCGAAGAGACTAAACAAGTCATATTATGATTACACATAACATGACTTGTTTAAATAGTTACAATCTGCCATCAGCCTCTTTAAGCAACCACTTCACATCATAAATTACATTGCGATCTTTTCTAATTTGGTCAATATTCAAATCTTGAAATTCGTTATGTGCCACAGCCATAATTGTTGCATCGAATTTATTCATGGGAAGTTCGCTAACAATATCAATATTGTATTCAAGCTTAGCGACTATTGGATTGGCCCAAGGATCATAGACCGTAATGTTCACATTATATTCTTTGAGCGCTTTGTAAATATCTATTACTTTAGTATTGCGTACATCAGGGCAGTTTTCTTTGAACGTGAATCCCATAATCAGAATTTCAGAGTTTAAAACCTGAATCCCCTTCTTTAACATTAGCTTAATGACTTGGTTCGCGACGTAAGCCCCCATTCCGTCATTCATGCGGCGACCGGCCAGAATGATCTCTGGGTTATAACCGTGGCGCTGTGCGCACTGTGCCAGATAATAGGGATCTACTCCGATGCAATGACCACCTACCAATCCCGGCTTGAATGGCAGAAAATTCCATTTTGTAGAGGCTGCCTCTAATACATCTTGGGTATTAATACCCATGCAAGTGAAAATTTTTGAAAGTTCATTCACGAAAGCGATGTTAATATCACGCTGTGAGTTCTCTATCACTTTTGCAGCTTCTGCAACTTTGATTGTCGGAGCCAGGTGTGTGCCGGCAGTGATCACCGAAGCATATACATCATTCACAAATTGCCCGATTTCGGGTGTAGAACCTGACGTCACCTTTTTGATTTTTTCAACTGTATGTTCCTTGTCGCCCGGATTGATGCGCTCCGGAGAATAACCGGCAAAAAAGTCTTCATTGAATTTCAGCCCGGAGACCTTTTCAACCACCGGAATGCACTCATCCTCCGTAACACCCGGATAGACGGTCGATTCGTAAACCACGACATCGCCTTTCGAAATCACCTTCCCGACCGTCGTACTTGCCCCGTAGAGGGGTGTCAGGTCCGGATTGTTGTTCTCATCGACAGGAGTGGGAACTGCAACCACATAAAAATTGCAATCTCTGATATCATCAATATTTGAGGTACAAACAAAACCGTTGTTAATAGCGGATTGCAACAATTCATCTGAAACCTCCAGCGTTGCGTCATGACCTGCCATCAGCGCATCAACGCGCTTCTGATTCATATCGAAACCAACGGTTTTATACTTCGTGGAGAAAAGGCGAGCCAATGGCAAGCCCACATAACCGAGCCCGATTACGCAAATCTTTACTTCTTTCATTGTTCTATGTTGAGTTTATTTTGTTTTACAGATTTTCACGATACCATTCGACCGCCTCTTTCAGGCCGTCGCGCATGGAGAATTGTGGATTGTATTCCAATAGGCGGCGCGCTTTGTCGATCGACGCCAGCGAGTGCGGGATGTCTCCCGAGCGGTTAGGCCCGTGTGTGGGTTCGATCCGTCCGATCGCCGGATCGTATTCCGAGAGAAATTCCTTCAGGTAATCGACCAGTTGATTGAGTGTTGTGCGCTCCCCAAACGCCGTGTTGTAGATCTGGTTTACCGCTGCGGGGTTGGTCGTGTCAATGGCGCGGAGGTTCATCTGAATGACGTTGTCGATGTAGGTAAAGTCGCGGGAATATTCGCCGTCGCCGTTGATGTTGGGTGCTTCGTGGTTGAGGAACTTCTTGACGAAAAGCGGAATGACCGCAGCATAGGCGCCATTGGGATCCTGCCGACGACCGAACACGTTGAAATAGCGCAGGCCTATGTATTCGAACCCTTCGTAGGTGCGGGCGAACACATCAGCATAAAGTTCATCCACATATTTGGTTATCGCATACGGAGAAAGCGGTTTGCCGATCACATCCTCCACTTTGGGAAGACTCTTCGAATCGCCGTAGGTCGACGACGAGGCTGCAAATACGAACCGGCGCACTCCGGCGTCGCGTGCGGCCACGATCATGTTCAAAAAGCCGCTGATGTTGACTTCATTCGTGGTGACAGGGTCTTTGATGGAACGCGGCACAGAACCCAAAGCCGCTTCATGTAATACATATTCGACCCCTTCCACGGCTTTACGACAATCTTCAATCTTGCGGATGTCGCCGACGATCAATTTGAAACGGTCAGGGTAGCTTTCGATCAGCGGAATGAGATTTTCCATGTGCCCTGTGGCGAAATTGTCCAGGCAAACCACATGGTCGCCTCTTTGCAGCAAGGCTTCGCACAGGTTGGAGCCGATGAAACCGGCTCCGCCGGTAACTAATACTTTATTCATAATGATGTTTTGAATCGTTTCCGATTTATTTTCATTGAGCTTCGATCCGCACCTCTTCGCGGTCGTATATTTCATATTTGGAATTCTTCGACTTAAACTCTGGAACAGTCCTCTTCATGAGCCGTATCATATCGGGGATACAGACCGAACGGGAGAGGCTTTCCAGTTCCTCGGCTACCTCACATGCCTCCCGGTAATCATACTCCCGAACTTTTGCGATCCGGATACGGTCGTGAAGTGTCGGTTCTGTATTCTCTTTATTCGAAAGTACTTCCTCGTAGAGTTTCTCACCCGGCCGCAGACCCGTGTATTCGATCTTGATGTCCTTATCCGGTTCGAAACCCGCCAACTCGATCATCCGACGGGCCAGATGGGCAATCTTCACCGATTCGCCCATGTCGAAAACGAAGATCTGGTTGCCCGTCGACATCGTAGCTGCCTCCATCACCAACCGGCAGGCCTCCGGAATCGTCATGAAGAAGCGCGTGATATCGGGATGTGTAACCGTCACCGGGCCACCTTTGGCGATCTGCTCCCGGAAACGAGGGATCACCGAGCCGTTCGAACCCAGCACGTTTCCGAAGCGCGTCGTCACGAATTTCGTCTTGCCCTTCATCGTCCCCTGTTCGATCGACAGCCCCAGCGACTGCACATAGATTTCCGCAAGGCGTTTCGTGCAACCCATCACATTCGTCGGGTTCACGGCCTTGTCCGTCGAGATCATCACCATCTTCTCCACATCATACTCGATACACTTGTCCGCCACGTTGCGCGATCCGGCAACATTCACCAGCACCGCTTCGCAGGGATTTTCCTCCATCAACGGGACGTGCTTGTAAGCCGCGGCATGGAATACCACTTGAGGACGGTAAGTCCGGAATGCAAAGTCCAGACGCGCCGGGATTCGCACGTCACCGATAACCGGAATGAATTTCAACTCCGGATAGCGTTCTTCCAGCTCCAGACGCAGGTTGTGCATCGGGGTCTCACCATTATCATACAGAATAAGTTCCCGGATACCGAACGTTGCCAACTGTCGGCATAGTTCCGAGCCGATAGACCCGGCGGCGCCGGTTACAAGAATGGTCTTGCCTCGGAAATTGGCGATGATCTCCTCCATCGAGATCTTGATTTCGGGGCGGCCCAGCAGGTCTTCGATCTTGATCTCGCGGATCGACTGCTTCATGATCTTACCGTCGATAACCTCGTCGATCGGCGGCGATATCAGCACCTTGACGCCTTTTTCTGCGCAGTAATTGATCAGGCGTTCCTGCTCCTCCTGTGCATCGTCGTTCGTGGCGAACAGTACGGCATCGATATCGAAGCGGTCGCGCAGGTACTCCACGCTTCCGGCATCCTCGAAATAGTAGACCGGACAGTCTGCGACCGTATGATTGCGCAGACGCTTGCCGTATGTCAGGAAACCCGCTACCCGGTAGTGAGGCGAGTTCTGCAACCGCGGAACCAGCGACACCGACTTGTCGCCCGTGCCGTAGACCAGCACCCGCTGACAACTGTTACGTCGGACGGATTTCAATTTGAGCAGATCGTAGATGACGATCATGCAGAGGCGCAGGCCCAGCAAAAGGAACAGAGTCACCAAGACATCCAATAAGAAGCCCATGGCAACAGCGGCCATCGATGGAGCCGGACTCTGAGGCAGCATGAGGACATATCCGAACATCAGCGCGTCTTTCAGCAGAACCGCGGCGCCGAGTTTCCACACCTCGCGTAAGGTCGAGTGGCGGATGATGCTCCGGAATGTACGGAAAAGGACGAACGAAATAACGCTGAGTAAGCATGAGCCAGCCAGAAGACAGGCTCCGTATTCGACCGTAAAAACAGGATTGGGGAAAAGACCACGCACCAACAGGTACGCAATGAAGGTGGCGAAAACCGAAAGGAGGGCATCGATACCCAGGATTAACCACGAGGAGAAGTATCGGGAAGAAAGGTATTTCTCAACTCCGATACGCGATAGGAAGTGATAAATCATGTGAGGCGCGTAAAATTAGGTCTCTAAAATTCAGCAGTCGGTTATGTCAGTTCTTCCACCTCTACCCTATGCCATTCCCGATAACGCTCGGGCGGGAGTTCTTCCGTTGTCAGCACTCGGTAGTCCGGTTCAGCAATCCGCAGGATATGACGGCGGGAATAAGCGCGCAGTTCAGCGTCTGTGACTGCGGCCATCACGACGGGGAATGGATAGGTAATGAAACGTATGACGGAAGTTTCGCTTCGGGGAAATAACCGGCATAGCTGATAGGCCGAGTGCTCGAAGGCCACCCAGTAATTTCCGAATCCGTATAAATGGGCAAACCGCTGGTTGTCCTTTTCCCGGTTCAAGATTTCTGCCTGATGAGTCGACAGAAAATCCATCAGGCTTACTCCCGGCGAACTTGCGTTTCCGGCAGGCTGTTGTCTGTCCGAGATTCCGGCTGTTTCGGTGCTTTTCATAGATTGGATATTGCTGCGGAAGGTATCAGTGTCAGTGCCCCAGCCAGCGGTCATAGTCGTCCAAACGCTGGATAAGTTGGGCTTTGCTCTTTTTGGGATTTTCTTCCTGCCGCCACTTGTCGATGATCTCATGCGCTTGGGTGTGGTACAGGCAACTGTTCGTGCATCCGTAAAGCGTGGTGAGAAGCAAGGCGCGGGATTGTTCCGCCTTGATGAGCGGGAGCATCGACTGAAGGGTCCCGATCAGTTTTTCGGTTTCCTCACGATTGCCCAATATCGTATGAGCCGGGAGCAGCAATGCGTAGAGTTTACTGCGCATGATGTCGGAATCCATGCGCAGACTGCCGTATTGTTTCACTGTTTCGGCGGCCAGTTTGCGGTCGGCTTCGGTTGCTCCGCCTTCCTGATGGTAGAAACGCCCTAATGCCTCGTGTAGTTTTAAAAGCAGACGATCGTTTTCCAGCCGGGTGTAGACGTGTTTGCCGTCGTCGTTCAGGGCGATGACCTCATATTGGCCGGGTTGTACACGCAGTAACGGAATCCACATGTAGTTCTCCACGCAGACCATGATATCCCGCTTTCCGGCGCCGGGTTGGATAATAACGCTGGCTTCGGCTCCTTTGAACTGTCCTTCGGTGATGCGTATTCGGTCACCTTTGATAAGTCGCTCCGGTTTCGGCGTATAGACGGGGACCACATTGGAGTATGAATCGGCTATCCATTGCAGGTTCCTCATCGCGTCCTCGGAGAGATAGGGATGATATTCGTGTTTTCCGTCTTTAATGCGGGGCAGGAAATTGTATTGGGGCAGCCATTGTTTCATCCGGTAAATCTCGTATTCCGAGGCGTGGACGAATACATAGTTATACAGCAACGGGCGACGGGTTTCGACAAACCCGCCGTCTTGCTTTTTCACCTCCACATACGAAGGTGCGAAATACTCGAATAATGGCTCTCCGTTTCTGCGGCGGCGTTTGAGTTCCTCTTGCAACCCTTTTGCCGGACCTTTGTGGCAGGAGGGAAGCACCATCACATACCACCTGACGACATGAATATCCCTCATGCGATCCGAAGATGTCGGAACAGCAGAAACGAATTTGGACCTTTCGAAGGAGCGAGAATCGATTTTCACCGATTGTATCGGTGATTCACCCTTTCTCATAGACAATTCAAAGCCATACCGGTGCTGTTGTTGAATGCACTGATATACAATAGATTAGACGCCGCACTAAAGAGAATTCTGAAAATTTCACTATCCTCTTCTTTTTCTAAAATAAACAAGGTCAAATTCGTGTTCCCATCATTTGACCCTGTCTCGCAACTTAAAAAATACCTCTTTGTTTTTAAGGAGGAAAACGCAACTTCATATATGGTTTCTTTGTAAGAGACCATATGCGACATTAAATCCCTGAACGTCTGCCGTATGTGCTGGATGTATATTCATAGATATTGCAAACAAGCCTCCCTAATTAGAAAATTTACGATCAGCGGTAAGGTGCGATTCGTAGGACATTTTGCAGAATCTGCCGGTTGGTTATCAGACGTAAATGATTAATTTGCANGCTGATCGTAAATTTTCTAATTAGGGAGGCTTGTTTGCAATATCTATGAATATACATCCAGCACATACGGCAGACGTTCAGGGATTTAATGTCGGTTATGGTCTCTTACAAAGAGACCATATATTCTTGTTGGCAGATTTATTGTTCCCAATTACACTGCGAATGTCGCAAAAATCATTTCAGCCATTCCGTAGCTTGTTTTGCAAGATTCCGAATCTCAATGCTGAGAGTTTTCAGTTCTCGCGTTCGTTGGTAGTTAAAGTGGCGTGACTTGGGAACGCCACATCCGGCCTCGCACAGCGAGGACCTTTGTCGGACAAAACGCAGTTTGTCGGACAAAGGTACACCTCGCTACCCTCTGATGAGGGTAAAGACCCGCCGCCGAAAATCCGGATCGAAGATTCTGATAAGTGGCTGGCGGGAGTTCTGGCGCCGGGGAGTTTCCCGATGCAATATTACGATGATTTTCAAAGACTAAAAAGCATCGTTACCGGCCATAGACGGCCCGGGGAGGGCACTTGGAATCAGGAAATAAAAGCCGTATTACCTTGCAACGGAATTGATGCAAATCACTGGTTCAATCAATAGATGGATGGCCATTCATAAAAATAATTCTCTATCCAAAGATTTCCAGATTTCTTGAAATATTGAATTCCAGAAATATTTATTCCAATATGTCCAGAAATATAGATATCAGGATATCTCCGAATAAAAACAGCAGCAGCGGCAAAGAGCCATCATAGCTCTTTGCCGCTGCTGCCGATTCAATCGTTCGTTGTTGGTATTATGCCGTCAGCACCTCCCCGATCTTTCGCATCTCCCGACTGATGTTCGCTTCCGAGATTTTCGCATACCTTCGCGTCATGTTCGTATTCGTATGGCCCAGAATCTTGGCGATGATGTCGATCGGCATGCCGTATTCAATCGCCAGCGTAGCGAACGTATGACGGGCGCAGTGTGTCGTCAAATTTTTCGGGATATTGCATATCCCGGCCAGTTCCTTCAAGTAGGCATTCATCTTTGAGTTGGAGGGAACGGGCAATAGTTTGCCCCGGGATTTGCAGGTTTCGTCGGACTCGTATTTTTGCAGAATCCGGACGGCCTGCGGCAGCAACGGCACCCTACTCATCACCGACGTTTTTTCTCGGGGCTTGTGAATCCATTGCATTCCCTGCTCGTCCGTGGTGATATGCTCCCGCTGCAAGTGGTCCGCATCCGTAAAGGCCAGGCCTGTCAGGGCGCAGAAACAGAATACGTCCCGGATGCGGTCCAATCTGTCGTTGGGCATCGGATTTTTCAATAAGGTATCCAGTTCCTCTTTCGTCAGCGGAACCTTGACGTTCGTCCGGTCCACCTTCATCTTATAGTACCGGAACGGATTCTTTTCGATCCATTCGTTTCTTATCGCATAAAGGATAAAGTTTTTCAGACAGCACAACAGGTTGACCGCACCGTTGTTCTTGCAGTTGTGTGCTGTTTGCATAAAGGTATTCAGACCGTCGATATATTCGTAGCCGATCATATCCAGCGGCAGGTCGTCTTTGCGGTACTGTTGTTTGGTATATTCGGTCAGGTAGCGCAGCAGCCGGTGGTACTTGTTTGCCGTAAGCTGGGTGATGCGGGTCCCGACCTCCTTCTGCCGTTTGTCGCAGTACTTTGAAAATTCGGACAGGAACATCCGCGAACCGGAGGAGCTGATTAGCCGTTGTTTGATCGAAAAGCAGTCCGGAGTTTTATTCTCTTTGAGGAGTTGGTCATAGGCCGCGAGAATATTGGCCCGGTAGCTGGCGATAATGCTGTTGATTCGCTGGTCTATCTCGTCTTTGTAAAGCGAGCGTTCGAGACGCTGGTTCCAGCGTTCCGGTTCGATCTGGCACTGGGTGTGGACTTCGGTCGCACGGCCGGAGGTCGTGATGCGGGCGTAAATGGGCGCTTTGCCCTTTTTCGTTACTTTGGTCTTCTTGCAGAAGAAAATCACGTTGAATGTCGTTCTGTGCATGGCTGCATGGGTTTGGAATGGTTAAACGTATGCAGCATAGAAATATTGCAGCGTAAAACAATGCAAAACAGCGCATTATGCGTAATTCGTGACCTGTTTTTGTCCGGGTGAAAACAGGTCACGAATTGGGTCGTACAAACCTGCTTTCAAATGCATCTTTTCGCAGGGCCTAAAAACGAAAAAACCTTACATATCATTGATACATAAGGTTTTCTGCTTTAATCTGCGCCTTTTTCAAAGGTCTCCAGAGCGGAAAACGGGACTCGGACCCGCGACCTCAACCTTGGCAAGGTTGCGCTCTACCAACTGAGCTATTTCCGCAATTTGCAAATAATCAATCATTTACAAGTGTAGAAATAGCCATTTTTTACCTCAATGGAGACCCAATGGAGAGTATTTTCACCTCCTGCAAGTTAATAAAATTGTGTTATAAGTTTCTAATTGTCATTGCGTTAGACTATTGACTATCCATAGTCTAATGTGTAGTACGTTTTCATAATCGCATAATGTGTTAATTGTTAATAAATTGAAGTGACTGTGAGAGTCTAACCGACCCCAACCTCGGTTCAGAAAAAGCGAGGACAAACTTTGCAAAGGGGACTATAAATATACCCCTTTCGCAAAGTCTGTCCTTGCTCTGCTAACAGAAAATCGGCGCAAAATTTTCCCCTCTCGCCGCTTTCCCGTTTTTATCAGTTTTCAGTAGCTTTGATTTCTATAAAGAAAAATCCCCGACCGCATGGCCGAGGATATATCTTTATATGAATTGCTCCAAATACTTTTCATTGAACCCCGCTAACGGGAATTTGAAATCTTTTTGCGTTCCATC
Source organism: Alistipes provencensis (assembly GCF_900083545.1). NCBI lineage: Bacteria > Pseudomonadati > Bacteroidota > Bacteroidia > Bacteroidales > Rikenellaceae > Alistipes > Alistipes provencensis. The sequence goes on from NZ_LT559262.1 coordinate 785,225, forward strand.
TGTTGCTGTATAGTCGAATACAACCGTATCGCTCTTGATATGGGCTTCAAAGATATTCAGCGTACAATGGGACTTGGGAATATCTACGATGTTGGATAATACAATGGCGAGACAACCCTCCTCTACGATTTTTGGATTCAGTTGATAGGAGAATCCTGCCATATAACGACCTCGCTTTTGAAAGCGGATAGTCATATCTTTTGTGGGGTCGATGTCGAGTTCAAAGATATAGTGGAACTCTCGTGGTGTGGGGTCATCGGTTCTACGCCCTACGAACAGGCAAATACCGTGTTCATTATCATAAGATACGCCTTTGGAGATATACGATAGTTGAATATCGTCGATAGTCTCCGTGCCTGTTTTTCAATCAACACTCGGTGTTTTTCTTTTCATTTTAGCTAAAATTTATATTGTTATTATATGTTTGATTATGATATAAATATACGAAAAATTTGTGACTTGTGCAAGTAAAAAAGAAAGGACAAACTTGTGCAGAGGGTCTATAAGTTAACCCTTTTGCACAAGTCTGTCCTAAAAATATCAATCAATGCTTTATTCCAATATTATCAAGAATTACAATTATCTTTTGCTCTAAAACTTTATCATCATTGTCATACGAAATCATGCCTGTTTGAGAATCATATACTCCCAATTTTGTTAATTCTTCAATAATTTCTCTAATTTTTTGAGTTGAAATACGGCTGGTATCAAAGACCATCTTAATTGACTGAATCATATTCAATAATATACCTTTGCGATACCTAAATATCGCAGACTAATGTTTAACATTTATTCATCCAATCCTGTAATGCTTGTAAAACGGTTCCATTCAGTTGCATTTTTATATGCGTCAATATTTTCTGACGCTACTTTAAGTACAGAATTAGAATTTATGAGGGAGAATGCATTATTGCCACATGTCGGAGGTATTTTCGTTCCAATCTTAAATAGTGTTAAATTATTGCAGTCATAAAAAGCCGCTTCTCCAATAGTCGCAATTTGGGTGCAATTTTGGGCGTCAAATCTTTGTAATGCAGTACATTTTGAAAATGCTCCATAATACATTCGTATATTTCCAAAATCTGTTCCTCCATTAATAATTTGCAACTGTGAACCACTTTCAACAAAAACATCCGTAAGGGATGTACATTCATAAAATGCTCCCGCATCTATAACTTTTACACTGGCTGGAATGTCAATAGAAATTAACGCAGAACAATGTGCAAAACATCCATAACAAAAACCCTCTATATATCCACCTCCTAATCGTGTTAATTTGGAACCTTTTTCAAATGTTATAGATGTCAATTTCTTGCAATTGCGAAATGCACAGGCATCAATTACTTCTACACTTGCAGGAATTTCAATTGTGGATAAATTTTTACAAGACATAAAAGTTCCATTGCAATTAGCGATTCCAACAGATGTGCTTTCTTCATAACTTCCTGTAATTGCTTTTAATTTGGAACCTTTATCAAATGTTAAGTCCGTTAATTGCATACATAATTCAAATGCACTGTTGCCAATAGATTCTATATTTGCAGGAATATGTATTTTTCCAAGAGATTCGCAATAATAAAATGCCTTTTTTCCAATTGAAATAATGCTATTGGGTAATTTTATTGATAATAACTCTTTACACTGGCTGAAGGCATTGTCTGGAATTGAGATCATACCCGTAAAATATTGCAGTTCATTAAATGAAAATATCCCTTTCCCTTTAAACTCTGTACCAATTGTTGTTACGGTTGCGGCTTCTTCGTATGACAGTTCTCCATCTCCATTTGCATCCCAATTAGCAATGCAGATAGCCTTTACATTTGCATCTTCAAATTGAATTATATTTGAGTCTACCGATTGCCCCGTTTTTGAAATAGTGATTATCGTTCCATCCGCCAGTTCAAAATAAACATTGTTTTCGTCCTGCGTAATTTTGATACTGTCACCGTCTTTGCCATCTGTTCCATCTTCCCCTGTAGCCTTGCCCAACTGTGTCCAGTTCGTTCCGTTGTCATAGGAAATGTACCAATAGCCGTCACGAATTTCGAGTTTAGGAGTAACACCGTCTGTTCCATCCGAACCGTCGCTGCCATCTGTCCCCTGTGCCTTGATTTTTTGTCCGTCCACAATGATAAATTCACCGTCCAGCGTCCAATAATAGATGCCATCCCCGTCTTTCTTCACGCCGATAACGGGAGTGTTTCCATCGACGCCATCCGCACCGTCTTTGCCGTTGTAAATTACAATCGGATTACTTTTGGCAAACTTAATCGTATAGCCTACCACCTTGCCGTTCTCGGTCAGCGGGTCTACACTCGTGATATAATCGTTATTTTGGAGTGCTGTGACAATCGTCTGCAATGCTGAAAGGTTGGTGTTCGTTTCGTTGCAAAGACGCTGTAAGGCTTCAAAAGCAGACCATGTAGGCAGTTTGATTTGCGTACCGTCAGCCAATGTAAAGATTACATAATCGGTACTGGTTTTATAATCCACTTTTGTAAACATCGAATCTCCACCAATGCCGTCCTCTCCGTCTTTACCATCTTCACCCGTGGCCTTGCCTAACTGTGTCCAATTTGTTCCGTTATCGTAGGAAATCCACCAATAGTCCTCTCGGATTTCGAGTTTGGGAGTAACGCCGTCCGTTCCATCTGAACCATCTGCGCCGTCTTTACCGTCTGTCCCTTCGGCTTTAATCTTATCGCCGTTTTCGTTGGTCAGCCAGTCGCCGTTCAAAGTCCAATAATAAACGCCATCCGCATCTTGTTTGACACCGATAGCGGGAGTTGTTCCGTCTTTGCCGTTCGTTCCATCTTCACCGTCCTGCCCGTCTTTACCGTGGTAAATGGTAATCGGATTGCCTTTGCTGAACGTAATCGTATAACCGATTTCCTTACCGTCTTTCATAAGGGGTGTAGTCCCCGTAACATAGTCGTTATTCTGTAATGCTGTTACGATAGTCTGCAACGATGAAATGTTGGTGTTCATCTGCTTGCAGAGTTCCTCTAATTTTGCGACACGGTTTTCCAATCCGTGAACGCTGTTCCAAATGTCATCATCATCGTATTTGCACGATGTGAGCGCAACCACCGCAAGTAATGCGGCAAAGGTCAATAGTTTTTTCATAACGATAATATTTAAGTAAAACAAGTGACGCACGTTTTACCGTATCAACTCCTACTGCGGTGGGTTATATGCAAAAAGAAAGTGTGGAGTTGTTCGTTATCTGTACCGAGGTTCTGACAAAACCCAAAGACGAATAAGAAACAATACCCCACACCGAATAGAATATATCAGATGATATATGCCTATATGCGGTGATGAGCGTTGTCGTTATCCTCGTCTTTGTAGAAACTGTCAGATTTCGGTACAAGGATTAGCGAAACACTTTCACTAAACTAATATGTTATCGCCCGTATGGGTCGATGCCACAAAATTAGAAAATGTTTCTCAATACGCAACACTCAAGCGGGGTATTGTAGATTCAAATTTCGGATTAAAGTTTCAGAAAATCAAGATTGACATTCTAAAAAGTTCTTCATTGGTTGGGATATTCCGTTATACAGAACAAGCCGACATATTCCCTTTAATCGGGAATTGCAAATCATTCCAACCCTCAATTATCGAGAATATGCCAGCACGAAAACGAAAATTAGGGGTAGTAAAATCTTGTCGAGATTACAATACCCCTAATTTCTGTAATTTATAGGTTTCAATAAATAGAAATACGGATGTAGTTTTACTCTCCTGCAATTTTCCGTATCACGCTGTCCATACAGATAGCCTGTCCGCAGGCTAATCTTCCCCACCAACAGCAACCGTATTCTTCGATAATAACCTCTCCCTCCCGTTTCAGACGTTCGGCCAACCAACTGTCGATAAGCCACCATTCCATCACATCACCCACAAAGGGATAGATATATTCTTCGGGAAGCAGATGCTTGTTCAGCATTTCATCCACGACTGCGGTTTGATTCGTCAATACGCAGTTCTCCACCAATCGCTGTGCTGTCATTGGATTCCTTGTTGTGCGGCTATGTTGCGTAACCATTGATTAGCAAAGGTTGTGTGGCTGGCCTGCAAGCGAGGGTTCAACGCTATTCCATCTTCCGACCATCTGACGCTGTTTTCCTCGATGCCGCAATAATCGTTACGATAATAGTACGGAATGAATTGCCGAGTTTCATTGTGCAGGGCAAATAGCATTTCAGGGTCGCGCATGGCATCGCCGTTCTGCTGTCCGTAATGAGCCAGCGAAAAAAAGTCGTACTTGTCGATACGGCCGATCAGTTCGATGTGGACGGGCATATAAGTACCGTCCGAGTTGTCGATTTTGGTTGTCTGTAAAGCTAACATGCTGCGGAAAATCTCCGCGGCTCTCCTGTCAAGTGTTTTCATATCTGAAAAGGTTTTACATTCGACAATAGGGAGGGGCTTTAGTATGGAGTAACTGGATGTGCAGGGGAGATACCCTACCCAATAATTTACCCAATAGGCTACCCAAAAGAAAATAATTCCTATCTTTGTGCAAAATGAAATTCTGCCATGTCCTATAAGCCGCCATATACGATTACACCGAAGATTACGAATTTGGTTGCACAGATCAGCGAAACAATCGGCAGCTACTATGCGCATGAAAATCTGCGCTTGCATCGGGTTAATCGGATCAAGACGATTCACGGGACGCTGGCTATCGAGGGCAACACGCTTTCGACGGAGCAGGTCACGGCTGTATTGGAGGGAAAACCCGTCGTTGCTTCTATTAACGAGGTGCAGGAGGTGCGCAACGCCCTTAAAGCGTATGAGTTGCTTGACACGCTCGACCCCTGTAAAGTCGATGATCTGTTAAAGGCGCACGCCACGATGGAGGCGGGGTTGATCGACGAAATCGGTTGTTTCCGCAAAGGCGGTGCGGGTGTGGTGTCGGGGAAAACGGTTATCCATTATGCGCCCGATGCCGAACGTGTGCCGTTTCTCGTAAACAATTTGTTTGAGTGGTTGTGCACCACGGATGAACACCCGTTGATCGCAAGTTGCATCTTTCATTATGAGTTCGAGTTTATCCATCCGTTCGCGGACGGCAACGGTCGCACGGGACGATTGTGGCAGACCTTGATTTTGAGCAAGTGGCGGCCTATCTTTAAGAATCTGCCTATTGAGAATATCGTATATAAGTATCAAAAGGAGTATTACCGAGCGATTGCCATAAGTGGTGGTAAAGAGGGATGCACACCTTTCGTCGAGTTTATTTTAGGGGTAATCGCGGAAACATTGACTGCCCAAGAGCCTACCCGAATATCTACCCAAGAGATTATTCTCTCGGAAATTCAGAAGAATCCTAAAATTACTCGGAACGAATTGTCGCTGATTGTCGGTATTTCTCCCGATGGGGTTAAATATCACCTGCAAAAACTTACCAAATCGGGTATTCTCCAAAGGGTTGGGGCTACCCGTTTCGGAGAGTGGGTTGTCTGTAAGAAAAAATGACAAGGACAAACATTGTCAAGGGGTATGAATTATAGACCCCTTGTCAATGTCTGTCCTCTGTCTATCAGTCTCTAAAACTCGAACTTCTTCCGTCCGAACTTAAAGGCCCTTACTCCTCCCTGCTTGCAGTCCTCCAGTTCGAAGAATAAGCCGATGACCTTTCGATCCACTCGCCCCTCGAACGGGATGCCGTTGTCGGAAATCAACTGCCGCATAAAAGTATTGACCTCGTTGACGGGAACAATATCGTCCGTATGGAATCGACCATAAACGGCCTGCTGCATTTTCTCGGAGGTCAGCAGCCGATTTTCGGCATCACAGCCCAATGCGGCTTCTATCTTGCGTCTGTCATATCCTAATGTTTCGATACGTTTTGCTCCGAGTTGCATGAAGGCTTTCACCATCACGCTGAATTCATCCCCTAACTCCTCCATCAGATAGGATGCTTCGGCATCGGGCTTGTCTTCTGTCAGTCTGGTAAGTTGTGCCGTTACCTCTTGCCACAACTCTTTTGCGTTCAATCTTCCCGATTGCCTGCGCAGACGGTCTTTGTCTGTAACGGGGGCTTTGTAATGGTGTATCTTCGTATGGAAAGGCGCATCTGTGTAAGCCGCCTCCAATGCGGAGGGAGATTGATAATATCCGCTGATTTTCTCGTCCTCCCATGCGTTATCCCACATAAAGTGATTACGCTTGTCATCACGGGTAATAAACCTTTTATAATCCATCCCACCAATAGCTTGTAATAATGTTTCCCGTTCTATGTCGTTTTCGGTCTTAATGGCCGCTACCTGCTTGTAGATATTCTCGGCGCTTGTCAGTTGGTGATTGAGCGCTTCACGGGATATACAGGGCAGGCTGTCGCTCGTATTCGTTATATGGTATGCCTGCGCCACGCCGTTACGGAACCGCCCGATAGCCTGCACGACCTCCGTCTGCGGGTCTATCATCGAATAAGGGGCGCGAAATACGTCCGTCAGCACAATGACATTCGGTTGGTAGTCCAACTTGATGTCCACCGCCGAATAGAAGCGGCTGGTGAAGAAATTGACCTCGGCCAATTCCATAAGGTTGTCGCTCACCTCTGAAAAATCTTGTCTTTTGAGTTTCTTGACACTTTTTTCGCTACAAAAGACTTTGCACCGTCCTTGCAGTTTGAGTGTTTGAATAAGGCTCAATGTGGTGTCTGTGGAGTTCAGAAAAATGCAGGTTTTTTCGTTCACCCTGTTGAACCGCGCCAGCAGAATCCGCAATACCCTGACCGTATTATTGGTAATGCAAACCGTTAGCGGCTGTCGATAGTCGTAAGTCGGGACAATACGCAACATTTCGAAACCCTGCTCTGCAAAACGCGGGTCGGAGGGAATGATGGGCGTTGCTGAAACCATTGCCTTGTTCTTGAACCTGAAAAAGTCCTCCACGGGCAGGTAAATGTCACCTCGGTAGCCTACATCCTGTATTGTTTTTTCGCACTCGTCGAACAGCAGGAAATAATCCTCGAATATCGGGGTGTCTGTTTCGTACATGGCAGGCAGTACCTTTTTATCGAAGCCCTCGGGCGTCGTGATAATCTTGCGGTAACCGTCGGATTCTCCTGCGAGATAGGCTTTCACATCCTCTTTGCTCGTTCCCTCGTACACGGCAAAGAGGAACGAATGTTGAGCCTTTTTCCCGACGATCACGGGTACATTCGGCTCGATGATAATGGAATTACGGGCGGCATTAATCTCCAATGTCGTTGCGCCGCAACCTGTCATTGTTTTGTTAAGGATGGTGTTCGTCGGAATCTCTTTAATTACGTCCGAGAGCCACTCTCCCTTTTTGATATTTAATTCTTTACGAATCATTTTAAAAATTTATGGGAAGCGGGCGGTGAGCCCGCTCCCCTGTTATACATTTGGTTATTCGAAAATTGCGGTTATATCCGTCATCGCCTCTGCGGGCATGATAACTTTTCCATTGGGAAATAGGTACTTGCGTACAAGATACCCATTGCCGTTGGGGGTTTCGACATATTCTTCTCGCTGCCTGCGGGTATGCTGGCTGACTTCTTTTTCCATTTCGGTCAGCCACTCGTGCTGGTTGCAGTTCGCGCTCTCTGCGGAATACTCCGCGATTTCGGGTAATTCCTTGCCTTGCAAGACTGCCAGCAGGTAGTTCCATACATGAGGGTTGAGCAGGATTTTACCCTGTAACTCGGTCTTGCCCTTACGCAGACCCACCCATGCGTATTTGTTTCCTGCCACATCTACGCGCGGAGTTAAAATCAGTAAGTCGATTCCGTGTGTAACGGCTTTCTGTACGGTTTGCACCATTGTCTGATTGTTGCCCGATTTCATCGTTACGATGCGACGAGCCTTTTTCTGAATATTATCGGCAGCCGCCTGCTGCTTTTCGTTAATGTTAGAATAATTCATTTGTTATTTAAATTTTATTTTGCCTCCACTTGCTTGGGCGTTCGGCTTGCTCCCGTAACCTTTTAGCTGGCCAGCGTGTTTGATTACAGTCACAAATGTCCCACTTTCTACGGGCAAAAAAGAGAAAGAATAGGCAGCGAAAATGCTACCTATTCTTTCTAAAATCGGGGTATGTAAATCAGTCTACAGCAAATCGTCGAAGCGCGTATTGTGCAATGGGCGGCGTAATGCTTTTTCTAACTCGGCGCGTTCTGCTTCATTCATTTCCGAATAGCTCATTGGTGTAAAGCGGGGCTTTTTATCCATTTTCAGCATATATTTAATGCGTCCTGCTACCAACTGTTCATCGACCGCTTCGTCTTCGGTAATCATATCGAGATGACAGAGGTAGTTGGTAATGATTTTACATAGTCCTGTGCTGGTGGCTTTCTTATCTTTGGCGGCATCTTTGAACATTGCATATGTCCCGTATATGATGCAGTCGGCAATGGGATTGGACGATGTACGGCCTGCTTTCTGATAACGTTTCAGTTCGCGGCGGGCATCTTCGGCGGAATGGATGTTACCTAAATGTTCTTTGCAGTAATTCGATAAGGCAGAGCGCAACATCCAATTACTGTAATTCGGAATGATGATTTTACGGTGAAAATTCTTTACACCTTTATTGATGGTAAGAATTATTTCGTTTGTCATTTTGGAGCGGACGGGCGTTTCTTGACAGAACAGGTAGAGTTCCAGCAATTCTCTGCGCATGGTTTGATGGTAATATTCTCCTATATCCATCAGGTCGCTGAAATCGTCTCCTTCCGCTTGTTCTTTTATCTCGGCTCGGAGAAAGGCGCAGTCTAAAAACTTAAAGACCCAAAGGAGCATTTCTCTTTCGTCGTCTGATATCGGTTCGATATATTTTGCGATTGTTTTATCTTCATCAAAAAGACGATCGAAAAGTAATATTTCCGTTCGGAAGAAGATTGTTACAAACTCTTCTTTCTGAAAGGGAATGGCTTCATAGAAATACGGGGCATCCATTCCATAATACTTTTTTGTGTAATACAGCACTCGCTGGAATGTTTCCCAATCCATATCGTATTGGAGCAGTCTTGTGTTCTCGTCCATAATTTTAGGAGTTAGATAACCCAAATATACGAAAAAAGAAAAAAAGGATTACCCGCACAACGCAGATAATCCTTAAATGAAAAGGAGGACAGACATTGCCAAAGGGGCTTAAATATAGACCCCTCGTCCAAGTCTGTCCTTGTCTTTTATGAACTGTTGATGCTGGTTGAGCAGAGAGTGAGGACAGACATTGTAAAAGGGTTTATCTTTTAGACCCCTTTACAAAGTTTGTCCTTGCTCCTCTCTACAATAAATGTTGCATGGCCGCATCTATCTGCGAGTTCTCAAAGCTATCGAGGTAGATTTGCGTGGTGGATAGGTCGGAATGTCCCAGCGATTCGGAAATGAGGGCTACGCTAACACCTGACCGTTTTAAGACTGTGGCGTAAGTATGGCGGGCTACATAAGTCGTTAGTGGCGTATGCAGTCCGATTTCCTCACTCAACTCGTGCAGGCGTTTGTTGACGTGCTTCAACGTTTTCTTAACACGTTCCAAGATTTGCTTTTCGGTCGTGTGTACGTTGCGGTCAAGGATTGGGAAGATATAATCTTCCTCCACTTGGTCGGTGCGGTACTTGTCGATAATCTCCTGTGCCTGTTCCGTAAGGCAGCAGTTCATCATCTTACCTGTCTTGCGTCTTGCATAGTAGATTCTGCCATTGTCGATGTCCCCGTATGTCAGCAGGGCAATATCTTTGAAATTGATTCCAGCCATGAAATACGAGAACAGAAAGATGTCCTTTGCAAGTTGGGTATAAAAGTCCCTGTCCGATAAATCCAATTCAATCAGTTTGTGGATGTCCTCTTTCGTAATGGCCCGTTTGCGTGTATTCGTCCATAGGCTTCCTACCTTGAATTGCTGAAAAGGATTCGATTTAGGCACGAATACACCCTCTGAAACAGCCTTATTATAGACCGCTTTCAGTACGCTGAACTTGGTGGCAAGGCTGTTATTGACATTGCCACGCTGACGCAGGAAGATTTCAAATTCCCTTAAATAAGTCAAATCCAACTCCTCAAAGCGCATATTGACAGAGCGGAAATGAGACATAAGAGCAAGGGTTACCTTATGCTTACTTGCTGAACCATACTTTTCGACCTTTTCCAGCCTGTCTATTATCTGCTTGAAATAATCGCCTACCGTACAATCCATACGTTTACCCACCGTTTCAAATAACGTTTCAAAGGTTACGGGAATTTCAAGGGCTTCCAGTTTCTTGATTTTCTTCTCGTATTCTTTAATTTTAGCTGTTATCTGAAACTGAATATCATCCCTATCGGGGCAATTATCCGTTACCTTTTGTGCTTCTGTGTCCCAATATTCACGGGCTACCGAAACGCCTAAACCGACCGATTTCCGACGGTTATCATGGAAGAAAAGCAGGCATAAAGGGCTGGTGTTGTTCTTATAGATTACATCCTTGCGGAGTATTACTCTGAAAATCATTGTTTTGCATCGTTAGATGCAGGAGAAAAGATATGTCTCCAATGGGGAGTTTAATGGAGAGGCAATGGGGAGGAAGAGCCGTAAAAAGGCCGTTTGGAAGCCATTTCGTGTTACACATCGGACGTCTGTAACACACGGCAGAAAAAGAAAAACGAGCGATAATTCATTGATTATCACTCGCTTATCGTGAGCGGAAAACGGGACTCGGACCCGCGACCTCAACCTTGGCAAGGTTGCGCTCTACCAACTGAGCTATTTCCGCAATTTGCTCCCACATTCCGGAAACCGTCGTTTCCTGCGTTTCGGGACTGCAAATATAAAATGAAAAAAATTATTCTGCAAAATTTTCAGGCGTTTTTTGTCTTCGAACGAAACATCCCCGGCTCTCACGAACCGGGGATGTTCTATGCAGCAGGCAGGGCCGAAGCCCCTGCCCCGAATCAGCGGACCTTGAAACCCTCGTCGGCACGGGCCGGAATGGGCATCGAAGCGTAATAGCCGCTTTCGAGTTTGTCACGGACGGCCTTGAAAGCCTCGATCGTCACCTTTACATCCTCCAGCGTATGCACCGCCGTAGGAATGATGCGCAGGATGATCTCGCCCTTCGGGATCACGGGGTAAACCACCATCGAGCAGAAAATACCGTGGTTCTCACGCAGGTCTACGACCAGATTCGTGGCCTCGGTGATACCGCCCTTCAGGAAGACGGGGGTCACGGGCGAGTTGGTCACGCCGATCTCGAAACCGTTCTCCTTCAGACTGCTCTGGAGCACGCGGACAATCTCCCAGAGCTTCTGCTGGAATTCGGGGTGGTTGCGAATCAACTCCAGACGCTTCAGCGCACCGATCACCATCGGCATCGGGAGCGACTTGGCGTAAAGCTGCGAACGCATGTTATAGCGCAGCAGGTTGATCAGCCAGCGGGGACCGCTCACAAAGGCACCGATCCCGGCCATCGACTTGGCGAACGTATTGAAGAGCACGTCCACGCCGTCGACGACGCCGAAATGAGCCGCCGTACCGCGACCCTCCGGGCCCATCGTACCGAAGCCGTGGGCGTCGTCCACCAGCAGGCGGAACTGGAAATCCTTCTTCAGCGCGACGATCTCGTCCAGCTTGCCCAGATCGCCCTTCATGCCGAATACGCCCTCGGTAATCACCAGCACGCCGCCGTTCTGCTCCTCGGCCAGATCCGTGGCATGCTGCAACTGCAGGCGCAGCGAATCCATGTCGTTGTGGCCGAACACGAAACGCTTGCCCTTGTGCAGACGCAGACCGTCGATGATGCAGGCGTGCGCCTCGGCGTCGTAGACGACCACGTCGCGCGGAGTCAGCAGACAGTCGATGATCGAGATCATGCCCTGATAACCGAAGTTGAGCAGGAAGGCATCCTCCTTGCCGACGAACTCGGCGAGCTCACGCTCCAGCCGCTCGTGGTAAACGGTCTGTCCGCTCATCATGCGGGCGCCCATCGGGGCGGCCATGCCGAACTGAGCGGCGCCCTCGGCATCCGCCTTGCGCACCTCGGGATGGTTCGCCAGTCCGAGGTAGTTGTTCAGGCTCCAGTTGAGCATCTTCTTGCCCCGGAAAACCATGTGGGGACCGATGTCGCCTTCGAGTTTGGGGAAGGCGTAATAACCGTGGGCATACGACATATACTGACCGATCGGTCCGCCCGCATTCTTCTCGAGGCGTGAAAAAATATCAACCATTTTATCTTGTAATTATAAGTTTATGTACGATTTTTCCGTTTCGGACGCACAAAAGTATAAATAAAACACAATTAGCAGTCAAAAGTAGCCGTTTTTTATTCCGCACGGATACGCATTTATACCTATTTTAAGATTTTAAACGCCGGTCAGCGGCCTTTCCGACCATCACACGGCCGAACAAATAAATTTGGTTCGGCACCCGGCTTGCACTATCTTTGACTTCGCCTTAGACAGGCGGCGCCTCGGCAAAATGCAAGTAAACTTGCTTTTGCACTCGGCTTGCACTATCTTTGCCCTATGACATCGCTATTCCATGACATCATCTTCGGCCCGGTGCATTCGCGGCGGCTGGGCCTCTCGCTGGGGGTCAACCTGCTGCCCACGGCGTCGAAACTCTGCTCGTTCGACTGCATCTACTGCGAGTGCGGCTGGAATGCCGAGCACCCCGGAGCGCGCCGTTTCAATGCCCGCGAGGAGGTCCGCACCCAGCTCGAAGCCACCCTGCGGCAGATGGTGGCCGACGGCACTCCGCCCGACGTCATCACCTTCGCCGGCAACGGCGAACCGACCATGCATCCCGAATTCGAGGCCGTCATCGGCGACACGCTGGCCCTGCGCGATGAGTTGTGCCCCGCGGCCAAGGTCTCGGTGCTCTCCAACGCCACGCAAATCCACCGCGACAGCGTCCGCCGGGCCCTGCTGCGCGTGGACAACAACATCCTCAAACTCGACTCGGCGTTCGACGAGACGGTGCGGCGGATGAACAACCCGCAAAGCCCGGCCTACACGGTCCGGGGCATCGTCGAGGAGATGAAACGTTTCGAGGGAAAGATGATCCTGCAGACGATGTTCCTGCGCGGGTCGTGCGACGGAAAGCCTATCGACAATACCACCGAAGAGGAGGTTGCGGCGTGGCTGAAACTGGTCGCTGAAATCCGCCCGCGGCAGGTGATGGTCTACTCGCTCGACCGCGACACACCCTGCCAAACGCTCGAAAAGGTTTCCAAAGCCGATTTGCAGGCCATCGCCGCACGCGTCGAAGCCCTCGGCATCCCCTGCTCCGTAGCCTGACCGCCATGCAGATACTCCTCTCCTGCGCCAAGACGATGGCGGAGCAGAGCTCCGTCCCGACGCCCCGCACCACGGTTCCGGCCCATCTTGCCGAAGCACGGCAACTGGCCGCCGAACTGGCGACGCTCCCTACCGACGAACTGGCCCGGCTCCTGCGCGTCAACCGCCGCATCGCCGCCGAGAACCACCTGCGCTACCGCCGTTTCCACGACAGCGACACGGCGGCCCTCCCGGCCCTCGCGGCCTACACGGGCATCGTCTTCAAACGCATCGACCCGGCCGGTTTCTCCGCCGCCGATTTCGAATACGCCCAACAGCACCTCAACATCACCTCGTTCCTCTACGGACTGCTCCGCCCGCTGGACGCCATCCGCCCCTACCGGCTCGAAGGCGACGCCGTGCTGCCCGGCCACGACGAACAGACCGTCTTCGCCTACTGGCACGAACGGCTGACCGACGCCCTGATCGACAAAATCCGGCACGACGACGGCATCCTCGTCAACCTCGCCAGCGGGGAGATGAAACGGCTGTTCGACTGGAAACGCATCTGCCGCGAAGCGCGGGTCATCACCCCGGAGTTCCGCATCCGCGAAGGCGACCGGCTGAAAACCATTGTTATTTATACGAAAATGTGCCGCGGGGAGATGACGCGGCACATATTGAAAAACCGGATCACCGCCCCCGAAGCACTTCAAGCCTTCGAATGGGAGGGCTTCCGGTTCGATCCCTCCCTCAGCCGCGGCGACGACTGGACATTCACTATGTAACGGATTGCACCCGGAATCGACCCGGACAGCAGATTATTGAACCCGAATGCGCAGCGTGCAGGGCTTCACGCCTGCCGCCGTGGCCCGGAGCGTCATTTCGCCACCCGCATCCTTGCTGCCGACAATGGCGGTCAGTTGACCGCTGAACAGATGCATATGCGGCTCGCAGAACGATTCGAGCGACGTCGGGTCGCCGTTGGCCACGGCGACGAACCGCCCCGCTCCGCCGACCTCGAAACGCACCTCCCGGCTGTCCGTCGGCACCGGATTGCCCGCCTTGTCCACGACGCTGACCGTGACATAGGCCAGATCGCGGCCGTCGGCCGCAAGCACCGTGCGATCGGCCGTCAGCCGCAGGGCATAGGGCTTGCCCGCCGTGCGCACGACACGCTCGGCTGCCTGCCGCCCCTCGGAATCATACGCCACCACACGCACCTCGCCCGGCTCGTAGCGCACCTCGTTCCACATAAGGCGGAAACGCTCCATGTTGCTGTTGCGGTTCTTGCTTCGCACGCCTTGGCTCCTGCCGTTGATGAAGAGTTCGGCCGAAGGGTATGACGTGTAGACGAAGACGGGCGTAACCTCGCCCTCACGTCCTTTCCAGTTCCAGTGGGGCAGTATGTGCAGCGTCGGCGACTGCGTGTTCCAAACGCTGCGGTAGAGCCAGTAACGATCCTTGGGCAGCGATGCGAGGTCGATGATCCCGAACATCGAACTGTGGTTGGGCCATGCGTCGTTGTTGTAAGGCGTGGGTTCGCCCAGATAGTCGAACCCGGTCCATACGAACTGCCCGAGCAGCCACGGCATGTCCTCGGCGGCGGCGAAATCGTCGTCGGGCAGGTTCGACCACGCACAGCATTCGACATCGTAGCCCGACGACTGGTGGTCGCCGTGCTGTTTGTTGGTGGCATACTCCACCGGGAAATGATATACGCCGCGCGAACTGACCGTCGAAGCGGTTTCCGAACCGAGTACGACGTTTTGCGGCAGCCGCTCGTAGGCTTCGCGGTAGCGGTGCACCCGGTAGTTGAGCCCCGGAATGTCGTAAATCGCCGCAAAGCCGTTCGACAGCACGGCGTCCAACTGGTCCATCCCGCACGTCACCGGGCGCGTCGCATCCTCGCGGTGACAGATGGCCTGCAGGCGCAACCCCATCCGGTAGCCTTCGGGCTCCCACTGCGTCGGCACCTCGTTGCCGACCGACCACATCACCACCGACGGATTGTTGCGGAAATGGTGCAGCATGTTCACCAAGTCGCGTTCGACCCACTCGTCGAAATAGCGGTGATAACCGTTCCTGCACTTGGCCACCTCCCACTCGTCGAACGGCTCGACCATCACCATGAATCCCATCTCGTCGCACAGTTCGACCAGCGCCTCGGCCGGCATGTTGTGCGACGTGCGGACGGCGTTGCAGCCCATGTCCCGGAGCATCGTGAGCTGACGGCGGATGGCGGCCCGGTTCACGGCGGCCCCAAGCGGCCCCAAGTCGTGATGCAGGCATACTCCCTTGAAAGGACGCAGCTCGCCGTTCAGGAAGAAACCCTTGTCGGCGCGAACCTCGATCGTACGGATGCCGAAACGGGTCGTGTAACGGTCCACCTCGACCCCGCCCACGCGGACCCGCGATTCGGCGGTGTAGAGCGCCGGGGTCTCGGGCGACCACAACTCGGGCCGGTCGACCGTCAGATGCTGTTCGAAAGGCTGCCCGTAAGCCGGCTGCCGACGGTCGGTCTTTGTCGCAACGACCGCGCCCGCGGCATTGCGCACCGCAGTCTCGATCTCGACCGTTTCGCCCTCCTTCAGGCCGTCGAGTTTCGTGCGCAGGGTCACCGAAGCATAGTCTTTGCCGACATAGGGCGTCAGCACCTGCGTCCCCCATACCGGCACATGCACCGGCGCGAGTTCCAGCAGCCGCACCTCGCGGTAAAGACCCGCGCCCGGATACCAGCGCGACGACTGCGGCCGGTTCTCCAGCAACACGGCGAGTTCATTCCCGCCCGCATGCAGGGCGTCGGTGATCTCGCACCAGAAGGCACTGTAACCGTAGGGCCAGAAGCAGACCTCGCGGCCGTTGACCAGCACGCGGGCCTCGCTCATCGCGCCGTCGAACAACAGCACATAACGCCGATCTCCGACCGTATCAATATGCAATGTCCGCCGGTAAGCCCCCTTGCCGACATAGGGCAGTCCGCCCGTGCGTCCCGTCTTGACCGACGAGGTCGTCTCGCCGTCCTGAATGACGGCCACCTCCTGCAGGTCGTTCTCGCGCGAGAACGGCCCCGTGATGGACCAGTCATGAGGTATCTCCACCTGCCGCCATCCGTCGGTGCGCCCGATGTCGTGGTCGTTGCGGAACTGCCAGTCGGTGAGCAGCTCTTCGTTACGCGGGTTTTGTGCGCGGAGCGTCGCGGCCGTACATAGGGCGCACAGGGCGATGAGCAGTCGGTTCATGTCGTTTTATCGGTTTGTTCTCAACTTATTGTACTTCCACGTCGCAGAGTTCCACCCAGCCGTCGGCCGTGACTCCCTCCTTGGCGGCGATCCGAATGCCCGGCGTGTTCTCTTTCGAGGTATCCACGATGGCTACGGCCCACTTGTAGGCGCCGGCGGCGACCGTCCCGACGTCGAACTTGAACGTATAGCGCGCGGGAGCGCCCTTCCGCCAGTCGCAGGGCTTCGCCTGCGCGTCGAAATAGAGTTTCACGGGGCGTTTCGTCGCGGGATCGAGCAGTGCGAACGCCACCTTGTACTTGTCGTGATACTGGGGCAGGTTCGACGGGCAGTAGGAATACCCGAGATTGATCCAGCGATGCGCAATGGTGGCCTGCTGCCCGGCTTTCACCTTGTCGGGCATCGTCAGGCGGTCGGGATAGAGGCGGTAGCACCCCTCGCGGATGAATTTCAGCACATAGGAATAACCCTCGTTGAACCACGACCACGTCTCGCCGACAGAGATGTTGCTGTTGTAGCGGAAATCCATGGTGTTGACACACGAGCCGATGGCGTCCTCGTACTCGCCGCGGCGGACATCGCCCCAGTCCTTATAGCCGTCGGCCTGAATGGCCGCCAGCGAATGCGAGGCCCTCACCCAGCCTCCCTCCGAAGCGATCGGGCAGGTGTAACGGTTGCTCAGCAGCACGTTCTTCTCCCAGTCCGAGAAATAGGTGTGCATGCCGAATGCCGCACTTTGCAGCGAGTAGCCGAGTGCGACGGCCTTGCGGATCAGCCGTTCGGAGTCGGGATCGTACTCGCCCGCTCCCCACGACTGCCTCGTGCTGCCCAGCCAGCGGTGAACCTGACAGGCCACGGGCACGTTCTTGAACGTATCGGCCCATAGGTTGGTGAGCCAGTCGAACACCGCCTCGCGCGGCGTTTCGTCGCCCGTCGAGTAGATGCAGGTGTGGTATTCGCCCCACAGGCCGATGCCGAATCCGCCGATGAAGGCCGTCAGGTCCGGATCGTCGAACTTCTTGGCAAAGGCCTTCATAAACTCCGCATAGTGCTTCTGGAAGATCGGATCGTCGGGATAGGGCGTCCACACATGGGAAGCCGTTCCGGTCGTCGATTCGTAAACCGTCCGACCCGCGGCCTCGATATCTTCGCGGACATACTCGGGAACGATGTTGTAGTGGAATTGGCGGCTGTCGGCCGTGAAGTTGAACGCCAGTTTCAGTCCGCGTTCCTTGGCGCCCTCCATCAGCATGCGCAGGCGCTGCGCCTGCTTGGTGTTGACGCCGTCGTCCCAGATGTACACCCCGCGCTCGGGGTTGGCGTCCGACCAGCGCACGCGGATCAGCAGCATCGACGCATAGTCCGACACCTTGACATAACCTCCCGGAACGGAGGGACATTGCAGATGGTCGTACTGCTCCCAGTAGTCGTCGGCCAATCCGTCGCCCAGCCCGGAGTAGAGCACCCACCCCGAGAAGGGATTGCGGTACATCGTCTCGCGGTCGGGCGTGACCGTGACCTCGATTCCCGAGCCGTCGTCCCCGCCCGGGCCCTCGCCCTCTTCGCCTTTGGAGCAGCCGCCCGCGATGAGTAACGCCGCCAGAGCGGCCCATATACCTGATTTTGCAACAGTCATTTTATTCATAGTTTAATGTTATTCCAACGTAAAATCCAATTTGTGCCCGCCGACCCGGAGCGTAAACAGCCCCGGTTCGATGAAGCGCCGCCCCGTGCCGTCGATGAATCCCAGATCGGTCATCGGGTCGATCTCGAAAGTGAAAGCCTGCGCAGCACCGGCCCCGATCATGCGTTTCTCGAAATGCCGCAGCTCCCTGACCGGGCGGGTTATGTCGCAGTAAGGGTCGGTGATGTACCACTGCACGACCTCGCGTCCGTCCATCTTCCCGTCGTTGCGCACCTCGACGCAGGCCGTCAGGCGCACCACGTCCGAAAGTTTCAGCGGCTCCGCGCCGACCTCCGTTTCGCTGCCGTCCTTGAGCAGGGCCCTGAGCGTCGGCGCGGCATAGGTGAATGTCGTGTAGCTCAGTCCGTAACCGAATTCGTAGAACGGCGTGCTCGGAATGTCCTGATAGAGTCCCTGCCGGTTCAGACGACCGCTGTTGCGGTGGTTGTAGTAAATGGGGATCTGGCCCACACTGCGGGGAAAAGTCAGCGTCAGGCGTCCCGAGGGGTTCTCCTTGCCGCAGAGCAGCGCGGCAACGGCATCGCCGCCCGTCACACCCGGCTGCCATGCTTCGAGGATGGCGTCGGCCAGCGGCTCAATGGCCGTAACGTCCAGCGCACGGCCGTTGAAAAGCACCACCACGACGGGCTTGTGCGCACGCCGCGCGGCAGCCGAGACGGCTTCCAGCAGTTCCATCTGCGCTTCGGGGATCGTAATGGCGGAACGCGAGGCGTTTTCGCCGCTCCACCGGCGCTTCTCGCCCAGACACAGCACCACGGCATCTGATTTCGCCGCGAGGGTGCACGCCGCTTTCAGCTCCTTCGGCGTCGGTGCGGTCTCGAACGACGCCCCGCCCCAATAAGCAATATGGCCGAAAGTCTTTTCAAGCCCCTGCCGGACCGTCGTCACCTCCCCGCCGCGTCCGCGTCCGTACCACGAACCCAGCAGGTCCTCGCCGTTGTCGGCCAAAGGACCCATGAGCGCGATCTTCGCCGCGGCAGCCAGCGGCAGCGCGGCCCCGTCGTTCTTGAGCAGCACCATCGACTCCACGGCCATCTGCAAGGCATTTTCGAGGGCTTCGGGCTGCAATACGCGCTGCGACTCGGGCAGCTCCTCGACATAGGGTTTCTCGAAAAGTCCGAGGCGGAACTTCACCCGCAGGACACGCCGCACGGCATCGTCGATCCGGGCCGTCGATATGCGCCCCTCTTCGACCAGACCGCTCATGTGACGGCGGTAAATATCGTCGACCATGTCCATCTCGAGCCCCGCGTTGAAGGCCTTCACACAAGCCTCCCTGTCGTTCGCGGCATGTCCCTGATTGACCAGTTGGCGCACGGCGTCCCAGTCCGAAACGACGAACCCGTCGTGGCCCCAGCGATCTTTGAGAACCTCGGTCATCGTATAGCGGTCGGCCGAGGCCGGCACGCCGCTCAGGATATTGAACGCGCTCATGACAGTCGCCGCACCGGCCCTGATGCCGGCCTCGAACGGCGGCAGGTAGGTGTCCCAGAGCGACTGGCGCGAAATCTCGGTCGGCACATAGTCGCGCCCGGCCTCCGAAGCGCCGTAACCGACGAAGTGTTTCAGGCAGGCCGCGATCGTGCCCTCGGCCGAGAGGTCGTCGCCCTGATAGCCGCGCACCGAAGCCTCTCCGAAACGCGCCGTCAGGTAGGGGTCCTCGCCGTAACCCTCGGCCACACGCCCCCAGCGGGGGTCGCGGGCCACGTCGACCATCGGCGAGAAGGTCCAGTCGATACCCGTGTAGTAAGCCTCGCGCGCGGCATCGGCGCAAATCTTGGCGGTCAAATCCGTGTTCCACGAAGCGCCCTGCGCCAGCGGAATGGGCGTAACGGCCCGGAATCCGTGGATGACATCGTATCCGAAAAGGATGGGAATACCCAGCCGCGAATCGTTCACGGCGTGACGCTGGATGGCGTTGCGCGTAGCGGGGTCCTCGCTGAACAGGATCAGCGAACCGATCCCGGCGGGGATTTTCTTCACGACCTCGCCGATGTTGTTTTCGTTGTCGTTGCGCCCGGCGGTGTACTGGTTGAGCTGCAGAATCTTCTCGTCGAGCGTCATCAGCGCCAGCAGGCTGTCCACCCGCTCCTCGACGAGCATGTCCTCGTAGGTCGTGACCGCAAAGGGACGCTCCACGGCATAATGCGCCGCCAACTGGGCCCAGCGTTTCTGCTGCGGAGTGATCGTCTCCGGAGCGTATGCGTTGCCCTCGACCGACCGCCCCGACAGCGCTTCGAACCATGTGCAGGCAGCCGTGTAACGGCCGTAAGTCAGTTCGAGGTGATAGCCGTCGCGGTTGAACGTGTCGCCCTGCGGCGTGGTCCGGGCGTTCTGGATGGCCGTTCCCGAAGGGATGATGCCGCACAACTGCGGGCTGTCGTCCATCGCGCACCGGGTGCTCAGCAGGATGCTTTCGTACATCTTCCGCTGGCTGTTGCCGTAGAGCTTGAACTCCTGATGCTTCGCATTCTCGGCATAGGCCCACGTCTGGTGGAAATAAATCTTCAGCCCGGGATTGGCGGCCAGCCGCGTGACGTAGGCGATCAGGTCGCGCAGATAGGGCTGGTAAGTCACATAACGCCCCGATTTACCGCTGGCCTGCTGAAGCGTGACGATGTCCCACTCCTCGTCCCCGAGGGCCCGGCCGAGAGTCATCTCCTTCGTCTCGGTGCGCACGCCGTCGACGATCTTGCGGTAGGTGTATGCCGCCGTATCACCCGCGGCATTGTTCCAGTGGCGTTCGAGCGGACAACCGCCGATATACATGTTGCCGATCACGGCATCGATGCCCGCGGCATCGAACAGATTCCAGAGGTATTGCTCGACGGCGTCCTGCGAGAAACTGTTGCCGATGGCCAGAATTTTCAGGGGCCGGTCGGCGGCCGCAACGCCCGAAGGCCGGGCCTGAACGCCCGTCCCGAGCAGGATCAGCAGGAGCGCCGCAAGAATACGGCGAAAAAAAAGTCGTTTCATGGAGTTATCGTAAACGTTGCGTTACTTAATTTGCCGGAGCGATGCACATGGCCGAGATGTTGCCCTGCACGACCGTCGAACCGACGTCGACGCCCTTTACCGACAGTTGCAGCTTTCCATCCGCCGACGGACTTACACCACTGAATGTCAGCGTGTATTCCTCAAAGGGCACATCATCCCACGCAGGATATTGCCCCGCACCGCTGCCGAGGCGTATGCCCTGCTGAATCCGACCGCCGGCCTGTGCCGCACCGGTGAGCGTGAAATCGGTCGTACGGGCTGTCCGCGTGCCGTTGTAGCGGGTCGCCAGTACAGTGACGTCCAACGGCTGGGTCGCGGTCAACCCCGAGATGGTGACCGTCACCGGAGCGCTGTCGCCGGCTCCCACCGTACCGTCCACCACGAACGAATCGGCCCAAGCCGACTTGGGCCAAGTTATGCCGCCCGAAACGATGTTCGATGCGGGTTCCGAGCCTGCGCCGCCGAACGAGTCGGAGAATGCGGGCGAAATCGAGAGTGTTGCGCTCGTATAGGTGTCGTTCGCATCTTTCAGGGTCACGTCAGCGGCACCCTTCGCCGAAACGGTGTTCCAAGGCGAGGGCGACGAGTTGCCGCCGAAGTCGACATAGACGGCCGCCGTGAGAGGACCTTCGACTACGGGAGGCTTCTGGTAATCCGTGAGCACGGTAACGGCATAAGGCTTCGCAACCGCCGCATGGGCGGCATGCTGGGCGATCTCCTTAGCTGTCTTGTCGATCGTCGTCGGAGCATAGGCGTTGCCCACGACCGATTTGCCCGAGAAAGCCTCGAACCATGTACAGGCGGCCGTATAGCGGCCGTAAGTGGTTTCGAGGTGGTAGCCGTCGCGGTTGAACGTGTCGCCGAAAAACGAGGTGCGGGCGTTCTGGATGGCCGTCCCCGAGGGGATGACGCCCGCCAGCTCCTTGTTGTCGGACATGGCCTGCTGCACGGCCGACATGATGGCGTTGTACATGGTCATCTGGTCGCTGCCGTAGGTCGGGAACTCAGCATGGTTCGAGCCCTGCATGTAGGCCCATGTCTGGTGGAACCAGACCGGCACGTCGACCTTGCCCTTCAGGTAGGCGATCAGATTGGGAAGATAAGGATTGTACGAACTGTACACGCCCGACTTGCCGCTGGCCTGCTGCAGGGTCACGAAATCCCACTTCTCGTCGGCAAGAGCCGTCGTCAGGGCCACATTGGACTGTTCACGCTTGACGCCGTCCGCAACCTTGCGGTAGGCGTATGCCCCCTTTCCGCTCTGGGCGTGCGACCAATGCGTTTCGAGCGAACAGCCGCCGATATACATGTTGCCGATGACGGCCTTGATGCCGGCCGCCTCGAAGAGCTCGTAAAGATACTGCTCGACGGCATCCTGCGAGAAGCTGTTGCCGATGGCCAAAATGCACAGCTTGCCGTCTTCGAGCGGGTCCGGCGGCCCGGGTTCGGGGTCCGGATCGGGATCGGGCTTCTCCCCGGAACCGCCCTGCTCGGTCTGGTCCTCATCGGCCGACGACTCGGTGCAGGCGCCCATCACGAGAGCGCCCATCAGGGTGGCGTAACACAGCAGTTTGAATATTCTTTTCATGGTTCGGTCAGTGATTTGGTGTTATTTCCTTTTCGATTGCTCCGCCTGTTTCGAGCGGTAATAGTCGTGGATCACATGCCACGCTTTTTTGCGCTGTCCGCGGTCCGAGAGGAGACCCTTGCGGTTCCAGCCCTCCTGATTGGTCGGATGGAAACGGTAGGGCGATCGGAAATCGAACAGGATCCACGGCGAAATGCCGGCCAGATTGGGGATGTTGGCGAACATGGCCAGATTGTCGATATAGAGCTGCTCCTGATACTCCTCGCTCCACGACGAGGCGCGATGCCGGTCGCCGTGCTGTCCGTACTGCGCCTCGCAGCCGAACTCCGAAATAATCAGCGGCTTGTCCGTGCAGATATCCCAGTGTATCGTCCCCGGGTCCTTGGGCCACGGGGCATACCAGCCCATGTATTTGTTCACGGCGACGACGTCCAGCAGGCGCGTGAAATCGTCGTGCATCTCGAACCGGTCGCTCTTTTCCATATAGTAGGCGTTGTCGAAGGCCGCCACGAACAGCCGGTTCTCGTCGAGCGCCTTGCCCGCTTCGAGCAGCGACGTCAGGAAAGCGTCGCGCGCCGCCGAAGGGCGTGTTTCGTTGGCAATGCCCCAGAAACCGATGGCACAGCGGTTCTTGTCGCGGGCGATCATCTCGCGCAGCATGGCGTGCGCCTTTTCGGCGGTCGCCTTGTCCGTGAAGTCGATGCCCTGCCAGATCGGGATCTCCTCCCACAGCAGGATGCCCATCTCCTCGGCCATGCGCACCGTGTATTCGTTCTGGGGATAGTGCGCCAGACGCACCATGTTGGCCCCGAGGTCCTGCACCTCCGCGAGCAGCATCCGCGCATCGGCCCGGCTGCAGGCACGGCCCATGCGCTGGGGAATCTCCTCGTGGAACGAGATGCTGCGCATGAACGTTTCGCGGCCGTTGACCAGTATCTTCGTGCCGTCGACCGTGATGCGGCGGAAGCCGATGCGGTCGTCGAGCGGCGAGCCGCCGCACACGAGCCGCACGTCGTAAAGATACGGCGCCTCGGGCGACCAGAGTTTCAGCTTTTTGACATCAATACTCGTTTCGCCGTGCCCCTGTGCATCGGTGCGCAGCGTCTTGTCGATCCCCAGCTCGGGGATTTGCAGCGACACCTCCCCGGCGACGGGCTCCGAGAGGTCGACGCTCAGCAGCAGCCGGCTGTCCGACGCCTTGTCGAGCCGCAGGAAATAGTCGCGGATGAAGGTCTTCGGGGTGCGGACAATCATCACGTCGCGCGTGATGCCGCCGTAGTTCCACCAGTCGAAAGCCATCGCCGGAATGGCGTCCGGACGGCGGCGGTTGTCGACCTCGACGGCCAGAAAGTTGTCACCGTCCCGGAGCAGTCCCCCTATCTCGACTTCGAAGGGCGTGAAACCGCCCTCGTGGGTACATATTTTCTTCCCGTTGAGATAGACGTTGCAGCGGTAGTTCACCGCACCGAAATAGAGGAACATCCGCTCGCCGTCGCGCGGTGCCTCGACAGCCGTTGCGCAGATGCCTTCGGCAGGCTGCACGGCGCTGGTCCCGACCATGAGGTGGCGGGCATACCAGACGGTCCCCTCGTAATATTTCAGCTCGGGGCTCTGCGAATTCCAGTCGCCCGGAACCTCCAGCCGCAAACCGCCCTCGAAAGCGTATTCGAAGAACTCGGTATCGTTCTGTGGCGTGCGGTTGAGGAATATCTCCTTGGGCACGCCTTGGTCATAAGGGTCGATGATGGCCGCCCACTTGCCGTTGAGCAACTGGCAGTCGCGCCCGTATACGTTCGTCATGGCCGGCTGTGCGGCGGCCGGAGTCACTGCGGCCGTGCAGAGCAGGACCGCTGTGAGCAGTGTGTGAAATCGCTTCATCTTACTTTCCGATCGTGTATTTGTAGAGTGCGAAGGTGTTCCCGGCAGGCAGCGTCACGCGCAGCGCACCGTTCCGGCCGACGGTCTGTCTGTCGGCTGCGGCTCCGTATCCGAGCACACGCTCCAGCGTGATCCGCGTGCCTTCGGGCAGGAACGTGTCGACCGTGCCCGTGTCCGACGGCGTGGCCTCGCGGTACAACAGCAGGTAGCCTTCGCTGTCCGAAACAATGGACTGGAATCCGGTCCACGAACGTCCCGAGGGCTCCTCCCCGACGGGCAGGATGATCCCGGCGTGGAACTGCGCGGCGACGCGTCTGTAAGCCGCCACCAGCGGGGCGATGCCGAACGCTTCGTCGGGCAAGTTCTGCGATTCGAGCCACGCCAGCGGCTGGCCGGCCAGAGTCGTCGCAAAGAGGTAGTCGAATCCGTGGACGGCGGGTGCGAACGGATCGCCGGCATACTTGTCGGCATTGCGCCACTTGTTCAGGAACTCGACTTGGATGCGCTCGGCCGGAACATAACGGCTCAACTGCCAGATGTTGCGCAGCGTGCGGTAAGGATAGTAATTCTGCCAGTCGGTATAGCGGTTCTCGAGGAAAATGTTGCCGTATTCGTTGAACATGTGGTATCCTCCGCGCCGCGACGCCGTGGCGTCGAGGTTGAACAGCACATCGCCGCCCGACTGCTCGACGACCGTGTCGAACAGCCGCCGGAGGTTGGTCTCGGCCCGCTTCGTCGGGATCGTCAGTCCGTCGATCTTGAAGACCTTGACGCCGTATTTCCGGTAAAGGTCCAAAATGGCCTCGGCGTCCTTCTCCCACGCCTCGAAATCGTTCTGCACGCTCGGATTGAACCACAGTCCCACCTCGATGCCCAGCTCGTGCGCCCGCTTGACGATGGGCGCCAAGCCGTTGGGATATTTGTCCTTCGCGGGTTTCCAGTAATCGGGATTGTCCCAGATGTTTTTGAACGAGCCTTTCGCCAGCGCCGAGTTGGGGCTTTTGCCCTCCTGCCAGCCGTCGTCGATCTGGAAATGGGTGATGCCCAGCCGCGCCGCACGCTCGAGCTCCTCCAGACAGAAGCGCTCGTTGACCTTCGTGTCCTGACTGCGGTCGCCCCAAGTGTTCATCATCACCATCTCGTCACGCCCGTCGCGCGGAGCGCGTATCTGCTTCTGATAGCGGCGCAGGGCCGTGAGCGCAGCGAGTTCGCCCTCGCCGAAGACCCCCGTCACCACCGAGTAGGCGCGCACCCACTCGCACGAAAGGTCCCGGCCCTCCACGCCGATGCCCGTCACGGCGAACGCCCCGAAATCGGCCGTGAAATCACCCCTGCCGTAAGCCAGTTGCACGGCCGACGAGGGCGCCTCCTTGAGCCAGAAGAACCCGTTGCCGTCGACACCGTTGCGCACGAAGAGCAGGTTGCCGCGGTAGCTGTTCTTGCGGTAGGAGATGATGTCGCGCTCCCAGACGAGGTTGTCGTTCCAGTCCGTGACGTCGGCGAACTCCACGGCGCGGGCGTGCCAGTGCACCCCCTTGAAATTCAACTGATCGAGAATCGCCGCCGAGGATTTGACCGCCATGTCGGCCTTGGCCTCGATGTTCTTGCGGTCGGCGGCGTTGTCCTCGCCCGCCCGTGCGTCCAGCGTAGCCGCAGGCGCCGCCGCCCCCGAAAGCCGGAGCCATGTGTGGCAGGCGATGGCCGGAGCGTCGGCCCAGATGTGGAACTCGCGCCGGATGTCCAGCCCGTCGAGCGTATACTCCACGCGGGCCCGGAGATAGGCCGGGGCACACACCGACTGCGGAATGCGCTCGACCTCCAAACGGCCTCCGGCGCCCTTTCCGGCGGCATTCGGCGTAAAGACGAAATCGGGCAGCGCCCGGGCAGCGACATGCTTCGCCCCCGTGGTCTTGTCCTCGAGCGAACGGGTCTTCAGGTTTCCCCCGTTCCACTCGAACCGGCGCTCGACGAGGTCGTTGCCGAGCACGAGCAGGGTGTCGCCCTGCAAACGGGCATACGGGCTCCCCGCCATAGCGGCAGCGCCGCCAAAGAGGGTCGAAAAGGTCAGTAATACAACAGCCAGAACGGAGCCGGCCGGAATCGGTCGTTTCATGTCGTTATCTATGTCCCGAGATACCGGCGGGTACGTCGAGTATCGTGTTGGGATGGTTGAATTTTTGGTTGTTGAGTTTTGCATCGGGATCGTAGGCGCCCTTGGCCATCGAGTCCCTGAGCTCCTGCAAATAGTCGGTGTAGACCGCGCGGGGCAGACAGCCGTGACGGTGGCAGATCGCCGCCGCCATGCCGACCACCTCGCCCATCATGCCCGTCGTGCGCATGACGCGCACCGTACCGAGTGCCACATGCGTGACGCTGATATTGCGTCCGGCCATAAAGAGGTTCTCCACATTGCGCGAATAGAGACAGCGGTAAGGCACGGCGTAGGGTTTGATCCAGTTGTGAACGGTCGCGGCCTTGAACGGGTCCTCGGGGAACCGGGCGGCATTCGTCTTGTCGGGGAAGTGGAGGTCGATGGCCCAGCTCGTCGTGAACGAACCGTCCTCGTGGAAGACATCCTTGTCGATATCGTCCTGCTTGAGGATGTAGTCGCCCAGCAGGCGGCGCGATTCGCGCTTGCCGGCAATGTAGCCCACCCAGTCCAAATTGCGGTCGGCGAACTTCTCCTTCTGCGAGTAATGGTTCTTCAGGAAACTCCAGTTCGAATAGATCACCAGCAGACCGTAGTCACGGATTCGCTCGGCCTCGGTGATCTGGTTGCGGTTCAGCCCCGTCTCCCATTTCCACTCGCCGAAGTTCACCTTCTCGCTGTTCTCCTCGTCGAAGACCACGCCGTACGAGAACTCGGGGAATTTCGCATGTGCCTTGTCCACCTTCGCCGAGTACCACTGCACCGAAGAGCCCATCACCATGCTGTCGGCGGTTTCGGGAGCCAGCGGCTCGCCGAACTCCGCGCGGGACTCGCGTCCCATGCGGTAATCGGCCCCGGCCATATAGCCGATCGTCCCGTCGCCCGTGCAGTCCGAAAAGATCGGCGCGTCGAGCCATATCTCCTCGCCCGTCTCGATGTGGCGGACGAGCACGGCCGCGATCTTCCGTCCCTCCATACGCACCTCGACGGCGCGGTACGGGGCCAGCAGCGTCACGTTCTGCTCTCCGTCGATGAATCGCTGTTTGCTGTCGTCCTCGTAGTTCGACGCCGGCTGCGCGTTCCCGGCCTTCGTGTGGCCGAATTCGCGGATCATGCGGCCCAGCATCGGATAGCGGCCCGTCTCGATGTAGCCGCCCAGATGCACGCGCACCTCCGAGCTGTTGTTGCCGCCGAGCACGGGACGGTCGTTGACCAGCGCCACGCGTCCGCACCCTTCACGAGCGGCGCTCACCGCAGCGCACATGCCCGCAATGCCTCCGCCGACCACCACGAAGTCGAAACGCTCCTCGCGCGGGGCGCCCGCTCCGGACGCCTCCCGGCGGAACGCCGCAAGTTCCTCGATGTCAGCGGGCGGCACATCGCCGGGACGGTCGGTGAGGTATACGGCGTCACAGCGGCCGTCGAAGCCCGTCAGGTCTTCGAGCGCCAGCGAAGTCGGCCCCTTGCGGAGCCGGATCTTACCGGCGTTCTGCCACTCCCAGCCGCTGCCCGTATCGCCGACGGTCTCCGCGAGCAGTTTGCGGCCGATGCGCACCCGGAACTTTCCGGGCCCGGGCTGCGAGGTCCACGGAGCCGTCCAGTTGTAGGTCCGCACCCACACCTGATAGACTCCGTCCCCGGGGATCGTAATGTCCGTTCGGGCCGGAGCGACGGGCGTTCCCGCGCCGTGCGCCAGCAGATAGGGCGATCCCATCAGGTCGGTAAACTGCTGGTCGACGACCCATCCGCCTTTGTCGGAGAAACTTTCGGCCTCGACAAAGAGGGAGCCGGCGACCGCATCGAGGCCGCCGATCAAAAACAGCAGCATGATAATCAGATTCTTTCTCATAAGTAGTTTGTTCAGCAACCTCAAAGTTAATCGGTTTGGGCTCTTATCCTATTCCTCGGCGATATACATTGCGTTCAAATGGCCTTCAGCAGCCATTTTCGTATCGATACCCACGACTTCGATCGAAATGCAACCCTCCGCATCGGGCGCTATACCCGTATAAACGGCCGTAAAATTGTCGAAGGGAATCACATCCCATGACTGGTAACCATCTGAGCCAATTTTGATCCCGCTTTTGATTTTTGTCGTACCCGAAGCCTTTGCTCCAACAACGGTAAATTGGGTTTCGCGAGCGTTGGTACTACCATTGTAACGAACCGAAAGCAGCACGACTTTGTAGGTCTTATCCTTGTCCAGCCCCGAAAGTTTCACAGTTGCCGGCCCTACATTTCCCTCGTTTTTCGTACCGGAGATTACCAGTGCATCGCGCCATACGCTCAACGGCCATTCGATACCATTCGAAACGATCGTCTTGTTCGGTTCCGCAGTCGCACCACCCCATGCTGAAAAGTTAGCAGAAGCTTCCAGCAAAACGGCGGTCTCAAAGTCGTCGGCATCGTTGAGCTTAAGTTGCGTATTTGGAGCCGTATAGTCGTACCACGGAGTACCGCTTGTTTTTTCGCCGAAATCGACATAGGCTTCCAGCTTTTTATCCTCGACGGGAGTCACCTTGTCGGCCGAAGCCATATCGACGCTGAACGCCGCGACCTTGCCGGCCTCGAATTTCAACGCCTTGCCCGTCAGGTCCACCACCCGGGTGAAAGTCACCAGATTCTCGGTCACTACTTTGACCGTCAACGACGTATCCGACAGGTCATTCGTGCCGTCAACGCCTGCGAAACAGCCGAACCACAGTCCCTCGGCCGCCGAGGTCACGATCTGCAACTCGCGCGAATGGGTACTCGATTCGTCAATGGTTTCTCCGGTCACGGGGTTGTGCACATAGCCGCCCGTCAGGTTGTTGGCGGACGCCGTAAGCGTCACCGTCTTAACGGCGTCGCCCGCGTCGAGCGCGAGGTTCGTCAGGCTCAGCTTGCCGTAGGCCGTGAAATGCCGGAAGCGCAGCGTCGGATTGACATCATACGAACCGCAGTCGGCCGACTCGCCGAAAAGCACCTGTGCAAACCGGTCGACCGTCGTGGCCGTCGGGGTCTGCACGGTCGGAATCCACAGCCGTACACGATCGTCGGGATTGCCATAAAACCCTCCGCTGTGCACCGAATTGTCCTCCTCGTAAGCATGGTCGATCGGCGTATAGGCATAATAGACATACCTCTCCGGCTTCGTCGTATTGAGCAGTTTGACCGAGAACGAAGCCGTTTTGCCGCCTTCGGCAACGACCGTCTCGTGGGAGTCCTTGTATTTGTTTCCACTGCCCGTATCCTGCGAATTGATACTTACGCGTATCTGGTCGTCGGCATCCCACATCACGGGATAGGCATTGCCGTCCTTGTCGCCGAAATGCGTGCGTGTCTGGGGAGATACGGCCGTGAGGTTCACAATGCGAACGTCGTCGGCCTCGGGTCCGGGATTCTTTATATCGTCGCTGTTCGAGCATGCGCACAGCGCGACGGCTGCGGCGCAGAGTGAAACCTTTATGCTGTACTTTTTCATCGTCTCAGCAGTTAAAAGGTTCCCCAATCGGTTTCGTCGGCATCGTCGATACCGTTGCCCCATGCGTCAACCTGCTCTTTGCTCGCGGCGAATCCCGCCTCAATCCTGATGGTCGATATCTCCGCCGAGGGAGCAATATATTGCTCCCTCGCAGCGGATAAAGATATCGTTGATCGTGTTTCTATCACGGTCTTACGGTTTTAGCGGTTACTCTCTCTTGTCGAATACGACGGTCATCTTCTCGATGTCGACCACGACGTAGTTGCATCCTTCGGGAATCCGGAAGAACGCATAACGGTTGTCTCCCTGACCTCCGGCGATCGTTTCCGATTTGTTGAGCACGGCGTCGACATAACCCGAGTGGTCGTTGCGCTTGGCATCGGCAGTCGAGCCGTAGCAGAATACGTTATTGTTCCAGCGGTTGACCTTGAAGTTCACGGTCGCAGTCTGCGCCTTGGCCGGAGCTCCCGCACCCTTGTTGTTGTCGTCGTTGGCCGTGTTGCGCGGCAGCACCGAACCCTTGTAGACGAAGATATTGGGGTTGGCAAGCGACTGCTTGAGCGTGTACTTCGACTGGAAGCCCACGAAGAAGCCCGAATCCGTGCCGTAGTTGTTGAACGTTCCGTACATCCACAACTCGGTTACTTCCATGGTATACGGGTTCTGAGCGGGAGTACCGTCGTTATCATAGGTCTTATTAAACGAAACCTCCGTATTCTTCAGGTCGTTGGCCGCCGAGCGGAACGTAATCGTCTTGGCCGTCAGGTCGATGACGATTCGGTAGGTGCCGTCGGCGGGGATCGTCCAGTGCTTGCCGGCCTGTGCCGCCGAGGTGGCTACCTGTACATAGGACGAAGCCTGTCCGTCGTGGATGTCGTCGCCCGAAGCCGGCACGAACGACATCTCGGTCTTCTCGTTGAAGAGGATCGGCAGATAGAGGTTACCGGCCTTCAGCTCACCGCGGTATGCGTATACCGATGCGTCTTCGAGCGTCTGTGCGACCTCAAGCTCGGCCTCCGGAGCCGCCGAACCGCCGAGGTAGATCTTGTCGATCTCGACGATGCTCGACGTGGGGATGATCGTCACGGTCTTGGTGTCGAAGTTCACCGTAACGCGGTAATCGTCGGCAGCGGAAATCTTCCAAGTTCCGTAGTTCTCGTCGGCACCGACGACCGTGGCATCCATCGGCACCTCGGTGATGTCCGTATTCAGACCCGAAGCCGGCACGATGACGTTGTTCTCATCGCCGTAAACCACCGGGAAGTAGATCGTACCCGCCTTGAGGGCTCCCGTCCAGACATAAAGGCGTGCATTGGTCTCCGATGCCGTGAGCTGTACGGGCGCCTCGAACGCCGAACCGTTCATGTAGAGCTCGTCGGCCTCGAACTGCTTGGCCCCGTAGGTCTTCACGCGGACCGTCACCGAAGCCTCGTCGGGAACGATGAGCCGCGGTCCGTCGAACTTCGCCGTGATGGTGAACCTGACGTCGCTGTACGAGCTGGTCAGCATCCCGAACTTGTTGACGATCAGGTCCTGCAAATCGGCGTTGGTGTATTCCCGCTCGAAGAAGCCGGTGTCCTCATATTCGGTAATGGCATCGGCCTTGCTGCCCACCACCGAAATCTTGTATTCGTAGGTCACGATGTAGTCCTCGCCGTAATCGGCCGCAGGCGTCCACGAGATGTTGAGGGCGGTTTCGTTCTCCTCCGCTTCGTTCAGGATCAGGGTCTCGGCCGAAGCCTCGATGCCGATCACGAAGTTGTGTCGTGATTCGGCGTTGTCCACATCGTCTTCGCAGGCCGTAAATCCGCAGACCACGGGCAGAAGCGCCATCAGTTTATATATCGTCTTCATAATTTTACGTTTGAAAAGAATTAACTACTAATAACCCGGGTTATCCTCGAGGTTGGGGCACAACTCGCGGTCGTAGGTCGGGATGGGCCACAGATACTGGTGCTCGGGGAAAATGCGCTTCGCACCGTACATGACCTGCCCTGCCGTCACCCACGGCGAGAAGTCGGCCAGACCGTTCTCGTCGATCTGGGGCGTCGAAGGCCACGGCCACAGGTTCTTGTCCACGAGTTTCTCCTTGCACTCCGAAGCGGGATAGAGGTAGATGTAGTTGTAACCGTTCAGGGCTTTCTCGGCCAGACGCCAGCGCATCAGGTCCTGCAGACGGAGATTCTCCATGGCCAGCTCGACGCGGCGCTCGAGGCGCACCGTGCGGCGCAGGGTCGTCTGATCTTTGGACGTAACGGCGGGATAGAGCGACGTGTCGCCGGCTTTCACGCCGTAGGCGCGCGCCCGCACGGTATTGATGGCGTCGAGAACCGAGTCGTCGATTTCGTTGAGCTCGATCTTGGCCTCGGCGTACATCAGCAGCACGTCGGCATAGCGCATGATGATATAGTCGGGGGCGACTTTGGGGAAATTGTCGACCCAGCTCTGGTCGATGCCCTTGCGCCACACCAGTCCGTTGAACGAGGCGTACTGCGCCACGGCGCGGCTGTCGTTGTTCGACTGCATGGCGCCCGTCTTGGTGTTGAGCACCTTGGTGGCGGCGGGCGACGGATCGTAGATGAACCCGACGTGCTCCGTCCCGAACTCCACGATCGTAGCCGTACAGCGCGGGTCGCGGTTCTCGAACGGCTTCTGCGGATTGAACAGCGGCGATTCGTCGATGGGCAGTCCGTCGGTGCAGAGATAGGCGGCGAGCAGGTCCCACGAAGGGTTGTAGGAGCCGTAACCGCCGGCGTTGCGCGGCAGTCCGTTCTTCACGAACCACTCGTCGAGCGTCACGCTGTTCTCGATCGAACGGGGAATTGCGAATACCTTCTCGGGAATCACGCCCGTAGACTGGAGGAACACGCTGCCGTAGTCCGATGCCAGCGAGTAGACATTGAGGTCCATGCAGTCCTTGGCGGCCTTGGCGGCGATCTCCCAGTCGCCCATGTAGAGCGCGAACCGGGCCTTCATCGCCATGGCGGCGCCTTTGGTGGGATGGGCATGCTCTGCGCCCCACGATACCGGAAGGCCGTCGATGGCCTCATCGAAATCGTCGTACACCAGCGGAATGATCTCCTCCTTGGGTTTGCGGCCGATGGCTTCAGCCTCGCTGATGGTCATGTACTTGTCCATGTAGGGCAGATCGCCGAAGAAGAACAGCAGCTCGGCATACTTGCAGGCGCGGGCGAAATAGGCCTCGGCCTTGAAGCGCTTGATCGCGGCGGGATTGACCCCGTTTTCCTCTGCGCGGTGAATGTTCTCGAGCAGCGTGTTGGCGCGCGAGATGAGCTTGTAGTCCTGCTGCCACAGGGAGTAAACCTCCCACATCGAACCGGTCATCGTACCGTCGAGCACCGATCCGCCGCTGCCGGCCGCACGGTTCTGCTGACGATAGGTGGTGTTGTCGGTCCACTGCTCGCTGCTCTCGAGCGGGCGGTTCCAGTAACCGAGGATGTAGAACTCGTTGACAGCCAACTGCAGCTCGACCTCGGTCGAATACCACGATGCGCTGTTGCCCTGATCCTTCGGCGTGATATCCATCGACGTGCATCCCGCAGCCATGAGACCCAGACCTGCGATGATGCCGATATATGTTTTTCTTGTGTTCATAACCATGTTTCTTTTAGAGTTTGAGAGACAAACCTACCAAGATCGAAGTCGTGATAGGATACGACGTTACACCCATTTCGGGGTCCCAGCCTTTGGGATAATCGCTGATGCAGAACAGGTCCGATGCGCTCACATAGAGCCGAACGTTGCTCATGCGGATCTTCTGCGTCCATTTCCGGGGCAGCGTGTAGCCGAGGGTCACGTTCTTCAGTCGGAAGTAACCGCCGTTGAAGAGCCAGAAGTCCGAAGTCTGGTAGTTGTTGCTCTTTCCGGTGTTGCTCAGACGCGGATACTTGGCATTGCGGTTCTGTTCGTCGGTGTTGAACGGACTCCAGTACTTGCCGTCGATGATGGCCGGAATATTGCCGTAGTTGTCGCGGATGGGCTGTACCATTTCGGTCGCCATGTAGCTGGTCCGCCGGCCGATGCCCTGAAACGCCATCGAGAAGTCAATGCCCTTCCATCCGAGGTTGACCGTACCGCCGTACTGCCAGCGGGGGAGCGAGTTTCCGAGGGGCACCTTGTCGTCCGAGTTGATCTTGCCGTCGGGCACGCCGTCGGGACCCGAAATATCCTTGTAGCGGATGTCGCCGACCTTGACGCTCGAATTGTAGGTCGCCGAATTGTCGACCTCCTCCTGCGTCTGGTAGATCCCGTCCGAAACATAGCCGTACCACTCGTTGAAGTAGCATCCCGGACGGTTGATCCGGCTGCCGTTGATCTGCTCCGAGCCGTTCATGTCCGTCACCTTCGACTTGAAGTCCGAGAAGTTCACGCTCACTCCGTAACTGAAGTCGCCCACCTGATCGCGCCAGCCGACCTCGATGTCGTAACCGTTGGTCTTCATCGTTCCGGCGTTGGAGCTGGGGTTGTTGTATCCCATGATGTAGGGGATGTTGATCGTCAGGAGCATGTCCTTCGTCTCCTTCCAGTAGTAGTCGAAATTCACCGACAGGCGGTTGCGGAAAAGACCCAGATCGACGCCGATGTCGGTCGAAGTGGTGGTCTCCCATGTAATGTCCTCCACGGCCAGCGCGCGCTGTGCGGCCGACTTGTCCGACACGACGTTGCCGTCCTTGTCGTAGAACAGGACATCGTTGAAGGTCATCAGGGCCAGATAGGGGAAATAGTTGCTGCCGATGCGCTCGTTACCCAGCATACCCCACGATGCGCGGACCTTCATGAAGTCCAGCCAAGATTCGGTTCCCTCCATGAATTTCTCGCGGGTCACGACCCAGCCGGCCGAGAACGAGGGGAACGTACCCCAGCGGTATTTTTTCGCGAAACGCGACGAACCGTCGTGGCGGACGTTTGCCTGCAGCAGATAACGGCCGTCGTAATCGTACATGATACGCCCGAACACCGAGTTCGAGGTGTACTCCGTACCGGTTCCCGAGTTGGTCTGGTAGTCCTCCGAACCGACGTTCAGGTAGGGATACTGCGTGAACTCAAAGTTGTCGCGGGCGGCGCTCAGCGACTCGCTCTTCATGAGGTAGTTCTCGTAGCCGACCATCACGTTGAGGTTGTGGTTGCCGTTGCGTCCGAACGAGGCTATATAGTTGGCAATGACTTGGCTGGTGACGTTGTAGTTGTCGTTGCGCTGCTCGGTCAGCTTGTTGGTGCTCCAGCTCGAACCCGAGTCGAGGTATCCGCCGATCGTCTCGGGGTCGTCGGCCAGCGTGTACCATACGGCCGGTCTGAAGGTCTTGGTCTTGCTGTAGTTGATGAACGGCGAAACGACGGCCTGAATGCTCAGCCCCTTGACCGGCTTGTACTCCAGCGAAGCGCGGCCGCCGACTTGGGTGCTCCATGCCTTGGCGTTGCCGCCGCCTACGAGCAGACCGTAGGGGTTGGCGCCCGATTTACCCTCGGCGATGCGTCCGTCGTCCCATGTGGCCGCATAGATGGCGGGCATCTTGCGCATCATGTCGAACGGACTGAAGTTCGGGGTGATGTTCTTTCCGCGGCGGATGTTGATGTCGACCGTGGCGAAGAGCTTGTCCTTGACGATGGTGGCGTCGTTGTTGGCGCGCAGCATCATGCGCTGGTACTTGCGCTCGCCGTAGAGACCGTCGACGTCGTCATAGGAGAACGACACCTTCGTCCGCACGAGGTCC
Source organism: Alistipes provencensis (assembly GCF_900083545.1). NCBI lineage: Bacteria > Pseudomonadati > Bacteroidota > Bacteroidia > Bacteroidales > Rikenellaceae > Alistipes > Alistipes provencensis. The sequence goes on from NZ_LT559262.1 coordinate 821,208, forward strand.
GTACCGCCGCTGATCGAGACGTTGTGCTTGTGCTTGAGGGCCGAATCCTTCATGATCAGGCTCTTCCAGTCGGTCAGCGGATACTGGTTGGGATTGGTCTTGTTGTAGCTGATCCAGTTCTTGACCTGATCCGACGAGTACTGCTGGAAAAATCCGGCTGCGGGGTTGTCGTTGTAGAGCAGCTCGTTGTACATCTCCATGTAACGGGTCACGCCGACCATGTCGGGCTGCATGGTGGGAACCTCCCAGCCCACCTCGCCGTTGTAGGTGAGGTTCGTCCGTTCCTTGGCGCCGCGCTTGGTGGTGATCAGGATCACGCCGGCAGCGGCCTTCGAACCGTAGATCGAGGCGGCGGCAGCGTCTTTCAGCACCGATACGCTCTCCACGTCGTTGGCATTGACATAGTCGATGTTGTCGCAGGGGCTTCCGTCGACGATAATCAGCGGGTTGTTGTCGCCCATGGTCGTGATACCGCGCACCTTGATCGTACCCGAAGCGCCCGGCGCACCGCTGTCGCGCGTCACGAGCAGACCCGAAACCGAGCCCTGCAACGCCGTCGAAAGCGTGGTGGTCTGACGTGCCACCAAGTCGTCGCCCTTGATCGCCGACACCGAACCCGTAAGGTCCTTCTTCTTGACGGCGCCGTAGCCGATCACCACGACCTCGTCCATCAGTTTGGCGTCCGGCTTGAGCGTGACGTTCAGCGTAGTTTCCCCGTTGTAGGGACATTCATAGGTCTCGTAGCCGATGTACGAAAAGACGAGCGTGACGCCTTTCTTCACGTTCATCGAGTAACGGCCCTCGGTGTTGGTGGCCGTACCGTTCCGGCCGTCCTTCTCGAAAACGGTGACGCCGAGGAGGGGCGCTCCGTTCTCATCGCTGACGACTCCCGACACGGGCAGTGCCTGTGCGGATGCAATGACCGGGAAGGCACACAACGTGCAAAGGACAAGTATGAACCTGCGCACTTGCTTTGTTGAGAATAAGTTTGTCATGTAAGTTATGAATTAGAATTGGTTATTAAGTTACTTACCGGGTCTATCGGATCTCCACCCGACCGAGTTTGAGCCATTTGCCGGGTGCCAGCAGCCGCTCGTCGACGGCGATCTCAAGGCCGACGGTCTTTTCCTTGCGGGTGTCGACCAGTCCGGTCGCCCAAGTGTAGGTTCCCTTGGCGACGCCGTCGAGACTGATCGGCGTTTCATACGCCACGGGAGTGCCCTTAATCCACTTCGAGAGGTCGGACCGATAGTCCGTGAACACATATGCCGGCTTCTGGTCGGCGTCGAGCAGGGCGAACGCCACCTTGTAGCACTGGTTCCACTGCGGCAGGTTGGTCGGGCAGTAGCCCCAGCCGATGTTGTTCCACACGCTGCGGACCCTGACGTCGGCCCCCCGGCGCACGCGCTCGGGAACGCTCACCTCGCTCGGATAGAGGCGGTAGCCGCCCTCGGCCACGAAGCCCTTCACCAGATCGAACGCCAGCGAGAACCACGAAGCCACCTCGTCGTTGATGCGCAGGTCCATCATGTTGACATGGGCCTCTTTCGACGCCTCGTACTCGCCGCGGCGCACGTCCTCGGAGTGTCCCTCGCGGTACTTGCCGCTCGAATCGATCCAGTAGCGGTGGTGCGCCGCCGTGATCCAGCCGCCCTCCATGAGGATCGGCAGGCGGAAGTTCCACTTGCGGGCGAACTCCTTCTCCCAATCCTGATAGTAGTCGTGCATGCCGAAGGCGTCGTGACGCAGGCAGTAGCCCTTGCTGATGGCGATGTCGATGAGGCGCTCGGTCTCGGGAGCCACGTCGCCCCAACTGTCCTTGTTGGTATCGGCCAGTTTGCGGTGGTAGTGGATGACCAGCGGCACTTTGGTGAAGGTCGAGGAATAGAGCGACGTGAGCCACTCGAATACGGGCACCTTGTTGGCCGCATCCTTGTAGATCATCGCGTGCGATTCGCCCCATTTACCCAGTCCGAAGGCGTCGATGAAGTCCACATGGTCCGGATCGTTGAAATCCTCGGCCAGCGCCGTGATGAATTTGGCGTATTTCTCCTGAAAGACGGGATCGTCGGGATAGGGCGACTTGTGGACGCCCTTGCCCGAAGAGTAATACTCGGCGCCGGCGTCGATGACGTACATCGGCGTGTTCTGGCCTTGGTCACGGCCGTCCACGACGATACGCAGGGCGATGCGCATGTCGCGGTCGCGGAGCGCCTTGAAGAGCCGCCAGATACGCGAGTTCTTGTCGCGCCATGCGTAATGGCCCTCCTCGGGTTCGAGCGACGCCCAGCTCGTGCGCAGATAGGCCGTCGATGCGTAGTCCGACACCTTGACGACGCTCCCGTCGGAGGTTTTCATCGCGTCGTAACCGGCCTTTTCCCAGAAATCACCGTCCCAGTTGCGGTTGAGATACATGACCCAACCGTTGAGCGGATTCCGGAGCACCCGGACCGTATCGGCTTCGAACCGGAGCGTTTTCGCCGGTTTGGCATGCGACGGAAGCATCCACGCCATGAGCACGAAAAGGAGCAAAGCAGTCACTCCTCTGTAATTTTTCATTGCAGATAAGTTAAATGGTTATTATTGGATTTGTCCGTTTTGATACGGGGGCCTCAACGCACGGTCAGCGTCGTCAGTTTGGCCCAGCCGCCGTCCGTCAACTGATCGGCCCGCAACGCCAGATTGATGCCTATCGCGTTCTCTCTGGTCGTGTCCACGATGCCCACGGCCCAAGTGTACGTTCCGGCGGCGACGCCCGTCAGCGGGAATTCGAACTTGTACGACGTCGGCGTACCGTTGATCCACTCCGCAGGGTCGGAATCCTTGTCCACGAACAGTTGTTTTACCGCGCCGTTCCCGTCGAGAAGCGCGAAGGCGACCCTGTATTTGTAGTTCCACTGCGGAATGTTGTTCGGACAGTAGCCCCATCCCAGATTCACCCAGCGGTGCGACACGCTGACGCGTGCGCCGGCACCGGCCTCGGAGGGGACGGACACCATGTCGGGATAGAGGCGGTAGCCGCCCTTCTGCACGAAATCCCGGACCAGATTGAACGCGGTCCCGAACCAGGTCTTGACCTCGTTGTTGACCCGGAAGTCCATCATGTTGACCCGTGCCTCGGCGCTGAGGTCATACTCACCCTTGCGCACATCCTCGGGATGTCCTTCGCGGTAGTTGCCCGAGCCGTCGATCCAGTAGCGGTGCGTGCCGTCGGTGATCCAGCCGCCCTCCATGAGCACCGGACGCTTGAAATTCCACGACGATGCGAAACCCTTTTCCCACGCCTTGTAATAGTCGGTCATGCCGAAGGCGTCGTGACGGATGCTGTAACCCTTCTCGATGGCGCTCAGCAGCAGCCCTTCGGTGTCGGAGGGGACCACGTCGCTCCAACTGTTCTGGTTGGAGTCGGCGATCATGCGGTGATAGTTTATAAATATAGGTACCTTCGTGAAACAGCGCGCATGGAGCGAGGTCATCCAGTCGAAAGCCGCCGCCTTGTTCTTGTTGTCCTGATAGAGCACGGCATGCGCCTCGCCCCACTTGCCCGGGCTGAAAGCGTCGATGAAATCGACCTTGTCGGGATCGTTGAAATCCTTGGCCAGCTCCTCGATGAACTTGGCGTATTTCTCCTGAAAGACGGGGTCGTCCATATAGGGAGTCTTGATATTGCTCGCCTCATAGTATTTCGCGCCCGCATTTATGACGTACATCGGGGTGTTCTGCCCCTGATCGCGGCCGTCGAAGACGATGCGCAGGGCCAGTTTCAGACCGCGGTCGAGACAGCTTTGCAGCATCCGCGAATAGCGCGAACTCTTGTCGCGCCACACATACTCGCCCTCGTTGGGCTCCAGCGACGCCCAGCTCGTGCGCAGATAGGCCGTCGTCGAATAGTCCGAAACCCTGACGGTCGAACCGTCCGAGGTCTGCATGTTGTCGTAACCGGCCGTCGTCCAGAAATTCTCGTCCCAACTGCGGCCCAGATACATCACCCAACCCGAGAGCGGATTGCGGATGACCGACGTGCGGTCGGGGACCAGCTTTACGGTCTGGTTCGACCCCGGGGTCCCCGAGTCGTCCGGGCCCGACTCTTTCGAACAACCGGCGGCGACGCATACCGACAGCGCGGCAACGACGATACCGCCGCAGGAAACGGCATTGAAGCGAGCGAAGATTTTTTTCGTAAAGTTCATATCGGGTCAATAAGTAGTTAATAATCACAGTGTGGTCGTGGTATGGCAAAGGTCCGTATTTTAATTTTACGCGATTATAACAAATCGGACAACTTGTATTTCGATTCGGACAGGCGGTGCGGAACTGGCAATTTTGTTCTATCTTTGGTGTTGTAACGATACTTTAAACTCAAAACCCGGACACTATTATAAATAAAGGCGGAATCTATGACAGCGAGCAAGATAACCCTGAGATCGGTCGCCGGGGGACTGCTGATCCTCTTCGCATGCTTCGCGCAGGAGGGCCGTTCCCAAATCACAAGCCCCGATTTCCAGCAGTTCAACGACAGTTTCGATCCGGTCTTCGCCGTCACGTCGGACCGGAACGGTTACATCTGGGCCGGCACGACGCACGGCCTGACGCGCTACGATTCGCACCGCTCGGTGACCTACACCCACGAGAGCAACAACCCCGCTTCGCTCTGCCACAACACGGTCAACACGCTCCTGCGCGTCGAGGACGGCAACGGCGGAGTGCTCGCCGGCACCAACCGCGGACTGTGCCTCTACGACCCCGAGCACGACAATTTCAAACACCTCGATGCCTGCGGAACGCGGCACATCCGCGCCCTGCTCCAGCACAACGACTCGCTGTGGGTCGGCTCCTCCTCGGGACTGATGCTGCTCACGGGGTACGGGGAGGGCCTCGAAAAAGTCCGTGCCGAGGAGGTCGTCAGCGAGCGGCACATCGCCTGCTGCTGCGAGGCCGACGGAGCGCTCTATTTCGGGTCGTACAACAAAATCTACCAGCGCACGGCCGACGGCAGCGTGCGCGAGATCGACATCCCGTTCTTCGACCGCTGGCACAGCAACCTCATCTGCGACATCACCTCGGCCGGGGACGGCAAGGGCACCCTGCTGCTCGGCACCGAATACGGACTGGTGCGGTTCAACCCCGCGACGCTGGAAACGTCCATCGAATTCAGGGATATCCCCGTGCGCTGCTTCATGCGCTGCAGCGACGGCAGCCTGTGGATGGGAACCGACAAAGGCATCTACATCTCCGGTGCCGACGGCCAGCGGCGGCACATCATGCACGAGTCGGGCAACGCGGCCTCGATCTCGGACAACGTCGTCTCGCGCATCCACGAGGACGACCGCGGCAACATCTGGGTCGCCACCGACCACGGCATCTGCATGACCATGCAGAGCGGTTTTTACAGCTTCGTCCGGCTGAAATCCATCACCCGCAGCGACGAGGGCCTCGCCATCAGGGCCATGTGCAGGGACCGCGAGGGCGCGCTCTGGCTGGGCGGCAAGAACGGGCTCATCCGGGTCGGACGGGACGCCACGACGTGGTTCAAATCCGACGGCGGCCCCGCCGACCGGAAGATCTCGCACAACAAGATCCGGAGCCTCTATGCCGACGACAAAGGGGTGTGGATCGCCTCCGACGGCGGACTGGACCGGTACGAATACGCCACGGGACGGTTCCGCCAGTTCACGGTCACGGAACCCACGGGACGCTACAACTCGTCGTGGATGTACGGCATCTGCGAGGACAACCGGGGCCGGCTGTGGATCAGCACCTACGAGGGAGGCGTCTTCGTCGTCGACAAGAAACGGCTGCTGGCCACCCCCGGACGGAGCTACTGCGCCGACATGCATTTCAGCACCGACAACCGGGGGTTCCCCAGCAACATCACCTCGAAAATCACCATCAGCAACGACCGCTGTTTCGTAGCCACCGACGAGGGCACGGTATCGATCGACACCGGGACGGGCGAGATCCGCCCCGTCGCCCTGCCCAAGGGCGTGCGCGCTCAGGCCCTCGACAGCTACGGCGACAAGGTCTTCATCGGGACCAACACGGGACTTTACGTCTGGCACGAGGACTCCATCCGCGAGATTCCCGGGCCGCGGCTGCCCATCTGGGTCGTGACGGCCGGCGAAGAGCGTGTCTGGACCATCAGCGACGCCATCATGTCGGCTTATGACACCCGGATGAGGGGGGGGGAAATTGTCAGTCACAAAATAGGCTATAATCCGCTGCTCAGTTGCCTTGTCGACGGCGACAAGGTCTACGCCGGCACGACCGACGGCTACAACGTGATCTCGGGCAACGACTTCTCGCTGAGCAGGGAGTCGCTCAGGACCCGCATCACGGGACTGAACATCAACAACCACCGCATCGGCGTCGGCGAGCCGCTCGGCCGGGACGTGCTGCTGACGAAGAACATCGACGTCACCGAGCGGCTGGTGCTTCCCCACAACCGCAACTCGTTCACGCTGGAGTTCTCCGACTTCGATTTCTCGCTCTCGGAACACCGCTATGCCTACCGTCTCAAGGGGCTGAACGACGACTGGCAGATCACCGAGAACGGCAGTAACCACGCCACGTTCATCAACCTGCCGACGGGCTCTTATCTCTTCGAGGTCGGGGCGATCATGTCCGACGGGCAGATCCAGAGCAACACGGCCTCGCTGCGGGTCGACATCCGTCCGCAGTGGTATGCCGGTCCGATCGCGTGGCTGGTCTACACGCTGCTGGCCACGGTGCTGCTCGTGGCGGTGGCCACGACCGTCCGCACCCGCCGGCAGCTCGCCTTCGAACACGAAGAGCGCGACAAGGCGCTGAAGATGGTCAAGATGAAATCCGATTTTCTGGCCAATCTGGCCCACGAGTTCAAAACCCCGCTCAGCATCATTCTGGGGCACGTCGGCAAACTCATTTCGACCGAGGCGAACAATTTCCACAGTCAGGAACTGGTGTCGATGCAGCGCAACGCCGAGAAAATGCACCTGCTGATCGACAAGATGGTCACCGACAACGAAACCGACAACGGCGCGCTGTTCATCCCGTCGGCCACATCGATCGTCGACCTCACGCGCAAGGTTTACGACGATTTCTCGCCGGCGTTCACCGACAAGGGCATCAACACGCGCTTCTACTGCGACAACATCCGCTACATCTTCATGCTCGACCGCGTGAAGATCGAGTCGGCGCTGAACAACCTGCTGTCAAACGCCCTGAAATTCACCCCTGCGGGCGGCAGCGTGCTGGTCAGCGTCACCGTCGGCAAGGAGACCGACGACCTGATCTACGCCGACATCACCATCGAGGACACCGGCATCGGCATCCTCAAGGAGGAGCTCCCCTATGTCTTCAACCAGTATTACCGCGCCGCCTCGAATCAGGACCGGAACATCCACGGCTCGGGCATCGGGCTCTATCTGGTGAAGACCATCGCCGAGATGCACAAGGGCTCGGTGAGCGTCTCCTCCGTCCCGGGCAAGGGCAGCCGCTTCACGCTGCGGCTTTCGACCATGAAGGCCGACTCGTTCATCATGCAGGACGATAACCAGAGCGAGGATTTCTCGCTCCACAGCCTTTCGAAGGTGTGGAACCACGAGCGCAAACCCATCATCCTGCTGGTCGAGGACAACCGGGACATCCGGGACTTCATCACGGCGTCGCTGGGCGACGACTACACGTTCGTCTGCGCCGAGAACGGCAAGGAGGGGCTCGCGCTGCTGGCCGGGAACAAGATCGACCTCGTCATCACCGACATCATGATGCCCGTGATGGACGGACTTCAGATGAGCCGCAGAATCCGCCGCTCGCTGGCGACGACCTTCCTGCCGATCATCATCCTGACGGGCAGACACGACCGCACGACCGAACTCGACGCCTACGAATTCGCCGACGCTTTCATTTCCAAGCCCTTCAGCCTGAAATACCTCAACAGCCGCATCATCCTGCTGCTCATCAAGCACGAACAGTACCTCGAAAAGATCCGTCAGGAGCAGATGATGACCCTCAAGGTCGAGGAGGTGCGCAATCCCGACGAGGTGTTCATGCAGGAGATCACCGACATCATCAACGCCCACATCGACGATCCCGAATTCACGGCTGCCGGGCTCGTCGAACTGAGCCACTATTCGTCGAAACAGATATACCGCCGGATCAAGCAACTGAACGGCATGGGCGTCGTCGAATACATCCGCGAGGTGCGGCTGCGCAAGGCCGCCCTCTACCTCAAGCAGGACAAACTCACGGTCACCGAGGTGATGTACATGGTCGGCTTCACCACGCCCTCCTATTTCGGCAAATGCTTCAAGGCCCGCTTCGGGGTCACGCCGTCGGAGTACGCCTCCTCGGCACAATAAACAAAGCCCCGGCGTTTCCGACGCCGGGGCTTTTATTTACAAGGACTGCCGCTATCGGAGCGTCACCGTCGCTTTGAGCGGCAGGTTGTCCGAACTGCCGCCCACACCGATCGTAAAGTCGCCGGGCTCGACGACGAACCGTTTGCCGGCCACGTCGTAATAGCCGAACGCCTCATCGGTGAGTTCCAGCTCCACATGTACGCTCTTTCCCTTCGGAACCGAGAGTTTCGCATAGTGCTTGAGCTCCTTCTTCGGACGCAGCACCGACGCCTCGCAATCGGTGACATAGACCTGCGCCACCTCCTTGCCGTCGACTTTCCCCGTGTTGGTCACGTCGAAAGCGATCTTCACGCGGTTGCCCCCGAGCGGCTCGGCCGTGAGGTTCGAATAGGCGAACGTCGTATAGCTCAGCCCGTACCCGAACGGATAGCGGGGCGCCTTCCCGCTGCGGTCGTAACCCCGGTAGCCGACGAACACGCCCTCCGTGTAGGTCACACGCTTGTGCGCCACGTTGCGGCGGTCGTAATAGGAGTCGAACGTGGGATTGTCGGCCCAAGCCTTCTCCATGGATATGGGCAGCCGCCCGCTGGGGCACACCTTGCCCGTCAGCACCTCGGCCACGGCCCGGCCGCCCTCCTGCCCGGGATACCACGCCATGACGATGGCGGCGGCACGGTCGCCCCAGCCGCTGAAATCGACGGCGCCTCCGGCATGCAGCACCATAATCAGGTTGGGATTCAGCCCGGCGAGCAGTTCCAGATCGGCCGTCTGCGACTTCGGCAGTTCGAACGACCGGTCGAAGCCTTCGCCCTCGAGGTCGGCATTGAATCCGCCGCAGTAGACGACCGCCGAAGCCTCCCCGGCGGCCTTGCGGAGCAGCTCCTCCTGCCGGATGCCGAGTTCGAGCTGCGCGCGGGCTTCGCCGGCGGCCTCGAAGAATTCGAACCGGAAATGGTAGACGCCGCCCTTCTCGACGGGGAAGAATGCGGTCTTCGACGACAGCCCGTGCCGCGACCAGTGGCCGTCGAGCAGCTTGCCGTTCACGAAGAGGCGATAACCGTCGTCTCCCGACATGACGGCGCGCACGAGACCGTCCTCCGCGGCTTTGTAGAAGCCGTCCCATGCGACGGAATATCCGTCGGCGGGCATGTCCTCAAAGGGTGCGCCGTAACCCCAACTGCCTGCGGCCGACGGTTCGGTGCGCGTGTGCAGGGGTTCGCCCACGGGGTCGATCCCGAGGTAATAGACGGCCCTGTAACCCGTTTCGCCCGTCCCGGCGACGGCCGACAGCGAATCGGGATAGACCCGGCTGTCGATACCGGCGTAAAGCCGTTTGTCGGAGAGTATCTCCACGGCCTTTTCACCGGCCGCAAGTTTCAGCCCGTCGTAGACCGACACGGTGTGGAAAGGCGTCACCGCACCGCTGCCGCCGCCGTGGGGCACGCGCTCGGCATTGGGCCCGAGCACGAGTATCCGCCCTTTGCTCCGTTTGAGCGGCAGCAGGCCGTCGTCGTTCTTCAGCAGGACGACACCCTCGCGGGCGATGTCGAGGGCCGTCTGCGACGATGCAGGGTCGTCTTCGTTGACGGCCGCACCCGCAGCCGGCTTGTCGAGAAACCCGAACGCCGAGAGCGTCTGCAGGATGTGGCACACCTTCTCGTCGATCTGGCTTTCGTGGATCACCCCGCTCTCCAGCAGCGGCAGGATGCTCTCCTCGTTGAAATACCACCCTTTGGGCATCTCGAGGTCGAGGCCGCCGTACATCATCCCGGCCGTCGAGTAGGTCGACGTCCAGTCCGACATCACCATGCCGTCGAAACCCCACTGGCCGCGCAGCACATCGACGTTGAGCCACCGGTTCTCGCTGGCATGAACGCCCCATATCAGGTTGTAGCTGTCCATCACGGCCCCCACGCCCGCCTGCTGCACGGCCTTGCGGAAAGCCGGAAAGTAAATCTCCTGCAGCGTGCGTTCGTCGACGTCGGAACTGGCGTTGTGGCGGCTCCACTCCTGATTGTTGACGGCGAAATGCTTGATCGTCGCCATCACGCCCCCGTCCTGCAAGCCGAGGACATAGCCCACGGCCGTCTCGGAGGTCAGGTAGGGATCTTCGCCGAAATATTCGAAATTGCGTCCGCACATCGGACTGCGATAAATGTTCACCCCGGGACCGAGCAGGATGCTCACGCCGCGGGCCCGGCAGTCGCGTGCCAGAGCATGCCCCAAGTCGAGAGCGAGGTCGCGGTTCCACGTCGCCGCGGTCATCATCCCGCAGGGAAAGAGCGTACTTTTGGTGTTGTTCCTTACGCCCTGCGGACCGTCGGCCATGCGTATCTGGGGAATCCCGAGCCGCTCGACGGCGCGGATGTAGAACGACCGGAGGCCCGAAATGTAGGCGATCTTCTCCGAGAGGGTCATCTTGGCGGTCAGTTCGGCCGCACGCTGTTTGTCCCGTTCGGTGACTTCAACTTTGCGGGGCGCATTCGACGCCCCGTAGCCGCACTCCGACGGACGCTGTCCGCTTGCGGCCGTGGCCGAAAGCATCAGGAACGCCGCCGCGAGCATGTAAAATCTCTTCATAAAATCAGATTGGCAGGTTTCATTGTTTTTTGACGGAATAAAGGTAGGCAATTCCGCACTCGGCCCCTGCCATGAATCGGACAATCGTTATCTCGATTTCGCCCGGACAACACAAACGAAGCCCCTGCGGAATCAGCAGGGGCGACAAACGGAGATTTATCCCGTAACGAATTATACTTGGCCGCGCGGAACTGGATGGAAAGCAGAACGACCGGCCATCGCTTTAACGCTCGGCCTTAAAACCCGCTTCTTGGGCGGGCGCCTGCCCGCCGTTCACGAGGGCGCGGAGAATCGACTCCTCGTCATACCCGCAGAGGGTGTAGAGCTGTGCCGGAGTGCCGTGTTCGACCCAAGCGTCGCCGATACCGAGGCTCGTGACATGCGCCCCGTAACCGCGGGCGTTGAAATAGGCCGCAACGGCTTCGCCGACGCCTCCGCGCAGGCTGCCGTCCTCGACCGTGATGACGCGGCGGAACCTGCGCCCCACCTCGTCCAGCAACTCCTCGTCGAGCGGCTTCACCCAGCGCAGGTCGTAATGCGCCGCGCTCACCCCCTCGGCCGCAGCACGCTCGGCGGCCCGGGCGGCGGCATTACCGACGGTCCCGACACTCACCAGCGCCACATCGTCCCCGTCACGCCCCGCCACGGCAGTCCCTCGCCGTGGCCGCGGGGATAGCGGATCATAAAGGGCCCGCCCGATTGCAGGGCGGTGTACATCGCATTGCGCAGTTCGGGTTCGTTCATCGGCGCCATGATGGTCAGTCCCGGCACGGCGGCGAAAGCGGCCATGTCGAAGACTCCGTGGTGCGTCACGCCGTCCTCGCCGACCAGCCCGCCGCGGTCGAGGCACATCACCACCGGAAGTCCCTGTATCGCAACGTCGTGGATCACATTGTCGTAAGCCCGCTGCATGAACGACGAATAGATGTTGCAGAAAGCCCCCACCCCCGCCGCGGCGAGTCCCGCCGAGAAGGTCACGGCATGCCCTTCGGCGATGCCGACGTCGAAACAGCGCTCCGGCATCTCGCGCAGCAGAATGTTCATCGAACAGCCCGTAGGCATGGCGGGCGGGACGCCCACGACGCGGGCATCCCTGCGGGCCCGTTCCAACAAGGTCTCGCCGAACACATCCTGATAACGCGCCTTATCGTCCGGGGCGGAGATCCGCTCGCCCGTATCGGGATTGAAGCACCCCGGGGCATGCCAGACCGACTGGTTGTGTTCGGCCGGAAGATACCCCTTGCCCTTTACGGTCATGACGTGCAGCAACTTGGGGCCCTCTATATCGCGCAGTGCACGAAGTGTCCGCACCAACTCCTTGAGGTTGTGGCCGTCCACGGGTCCGAAGTAGCGGAAATTGAGGCTTTCGAAGAGATTGCTCTTGTTCAGCAGCCCCTGTTTCACGGCGTTGCCCGCCTTCTGGCAGAGCCTCAGCAGGCGCGGCGTATGTGACAGAACGCCCCACAGCCGCTGTTTGAAGCGGTTGTAGTGGACCGAAGTCGAGATTTTCAGCAGGTAATTCTTCAGCGCCCCGGTGGCCTGATCGATGGCCATGTTGTTGTCATTGAGGATCACCAACAGGTTCGTACGCTTCGAGGCTCCGGCGTTGTTGAGCCCCTCGAAGGCCAGTCCGCCGGTCATCGAACCGTCGCCGATGACGGCCACCACCTGCCGCTTCTCGCCCCGCAGTTCGGCCGCCTTGGCCATGCCGAAAGCCGCCGAGATCGACACCGAAGCGTGACCGCCCCCGAAAGCGTCGTATTCGCTCTCGGACATGCGCGGAAATCCGCTGATGCCGTCCAGCCGGCGTTTGGTTCGGAAAGCCTCGCGGCGCCCGGTGATGATCTTGTGGGCGTAGGTCTGGTGACCGACGTCCCAGACGATCTTGTCCTCCGGGGTTTCGAAAACGTAATGCAGCGCTGCGGCCAGCTCCACGGCCCCGAGGCTCGAAGCCAGATGACCCGGATTGACCGAACACTCGTCGATGATGTAATGGCGCAGTTCGTCGCAGTAGACGCGCAACTCCTCCGCCGAGAGCTTTTTGAGCTCCCGCGGCGACGAGATCGTATCGAGCAGTTTATATTCTTCCGACGACATAAGGGTTACAAAGATACGAATAAGCGAGTGCAATGTCAAATTTATTTGAACATTGCCGAGCGGGAGTATCTAAGGCGAAGCCAAAGATAAGAAAAAGAACGGACGGCTCCAAAACCGAATTGTGTGCCGTCCGGCAAAACATCCTGACTGATAAAAGTGTCGTTACGACACCAAAGATAGTTAATATATGTGAATTTTTCGAAAAAATCCCTATCTTCGCGTTACGAATAAAAAGCAACAAACCATGAAATACAAGCGGATACTCCTGAAATTGAGCGGCGAGTCGCTTCAGGGAACGCAAAAATACGGGCTCTGCCCCGAAGTGCTGCAATCCTATGCCGAACAGATCAAGGCGGCCGCGGCGACAGGCGTCCAGATCGGCATCGTCATCGGCGGCGGCAACATCTTCCGCGGCCTCACGGGCGCCAAAAAAGGCTTCGACCGCGTGAAAGGCGACCAGATGGGGATGCTCGCCACGATCATCAACTCGCTGGCACTTCAATCGGCACTCGAGGACAACGGGGTCAAGTGCAAGGTGCTCACCTCGATCCGCATGGAGCCCATCGGCGAATACTTCTCCAAAGCCCGTGCCATCGAATACCTCGAGACGGGCTATGTGGTGATCGTCGGGGGCGGCACTTCGAATCCCTATTTCACGACCGACTCGGCATCGGCGCTGCGCGGCATCGAGATCGAAGCCGACGTGCTGCTCAAGGGAACCCGCGTGGACGGCGTCTACACGGCCGATCCGGAGAAGGACCCCACGGCCGTGAAGTTCGACGAGATATCGTTCGAGGAGGTGCTCGACCGCCGGCTGAAGGTCATGGATCTCACGGCCTTCACGCTCTGCCGGGAGAACGGATTGCAGATCATCGTCTTCGACATGGACACCGAAGGCAATTTGGGCAAGGTACTTGCCGGAGAGCAGATCGGAACGCTCGTAAAACCGTAAAGATTATGGCAAAGAAAAAAAGCAATAAATCGCTGTGGCTGATGCTGGCGCTGATCGCCGCCATCATCGCCGTCCTCCTGCTGCTCCCCTCGTGCGGCAACCGCAACGCCAAGAAGAGCGCCGAGACGGACACCGAATCGACCACGCTCGTCAAGGCCGGAGAGACGGCCCCCGACTTCACGGTCGAACTCGTCGACGGCAGCCAACTGTCGCTCAAGGAGCTGCGCGGCAAGGTCGTGCTGCTCAACTTCTGGGCCACATGGTGCCCGCCCTGCCGTCAGGAACTGACCCGCGTGCAGAAGGACATCATCGACCGTTTCGCCGGCAAAGAGTTCGTCTTCCTGCCCGTCTCGCGCGGCGAGAAGCGCGAAACGGTGGAGGCTTTCCGCGAAAAGACCGGCTACACCTTCCCGATGGGCCTCGACTCGGCACGGACCGTCTACGACCGCTACGCTTCGAACTACATCCCGCGCAACTTCCTCATCGACAAGGAGGGCAAAGTGGTCCTCGCCACGGTGGGTTACGACGACGAGGAGTTCGACGCCCTGATCCGCACCATTGAAAAGACACTCGAAAATTAAACCCCAAACGCCATGGATACACAAACGATTCTCAACGATGCCTCGGGCCGCATGCAGAAGGCCATCGACCACCTCGAAGAGGAGCTGCTGAACGTACGCGCCGGCAAGGCGTCGCCCAACGCCCTGAACGGCGTGATGGTCGACTATTTCGGCTCGCAGGTTCCCGTCTCGGGCGCTGCCAGCGTCACCGTACCCGACGCTAAAACCATCCTGATCCAGCCGTGGGACAAGAACATGCTGCGCCCGATCGAGAAGGCGATCATCGACTCGAACATCGGCCTGACGCCCTCGAACAACGGCGAGCAGATCCGCCTGTCGATTCCGCCCCTCACCGAGGAGCGCCGCAAGGAGCTGGTGAAGCAGGTGCGTTCGGATGCCGAAACGGCCCGCATCAGCCTGCGCAACGCCCGCCGCGACGCCGTCGAAGCATTCAAGAAAGCCCAGAAGGAGGGCATGCCCGAGGACGAGTCGAAAGACGGTGAGGCACAGACGCAGAAACTGCTCGAAAAGTTCTCCAAACTCCTCGAAGAGGTCCTCGCCAAAAAGGAGAAGGAGATCATGACGGTCTGACCGTTCATTCCGACAACTGAAAAACCGGACCTGCCGCAATGGCAGGTCCGGTTTTTTAAGGTAGACAGGTCCGCCCTATTCGGCGGCCCGTACGATATACGAGAATTTGTACGAACTACGCCAGAAGTTGTTGTAGAAATTGCTGCCCGGCGTATCGCCCGACGCATCCGGCAGGGCGAAATCGAAGAAAAGATTGCCCGAAGTATCCCGGCTGAAGGTCATCGTCGAGGTGATGTTGTTCTTCGAAATCTTCATCTGGTTGGTCGAGAGGTCCAACACCCAGTCGGACTCTCCGGCAGGGATCAGATGCCGCAGGCGCGGATCCATATCCAGCGGAGCATCCTCGGTGTACTCGCCCGGATAAACACCCTTGAACGACCCGTACAGCCCGTCGGCTCCGGCGGCATTGACGATCTTACCCGTAAATTTCCCGTCGACCATCTCCTCGTTCATCGTAATGGTGATGATGTTATCCAACTCCGGCGAGGCGAACGTCCCGAACTCGGAACCGCCCATCGAAGTGTCCCACTTCCCGGTACCGTTACCGCTGATATTCTGATCCATGTAGATCTTGATATCGCTGACAGCCCACGTACCGACATAGAACGGATCGTAGGGTTTGAGATAAACCGTCCACAATACCTGCTTCCCGGTCTGGGAACGCACGATAATACGCGCCTTGCGGTCGGGATTCCGGAAATCGAGCGTACCGCCGTCGGCGACATCCGCCGTGGCATAGGCCGAAAGGGCCAGCGCCTCGACACCGACCGCTTCCCACGGGTAATCGGCCTGTTCGAAGATATAGAGGGTAACGGTTCCCTGATTGTCGTCCACCCGTTCGATGGTGGCTTTACCCAGTTGTCCCGTCAGTTTGATGTCGAGAATCGAACACTCGTTGCTCGGCTCCTTTTCGTCGATATCCTTCGTGCAGGCAACCACAATCAGGCACGAAAGCAACAATGCAATATATTTCAGATTTTTCATAACATTACAAATTGGGATTCAGGTCTATTTCACGCTGCGGGATCGGATAGTAGGCGGCTTCGGCCTCGCTCAGTCCGGCAGCCTTGATATCGGTGGTCGTAACCGAAGCCGTGCGACGGAGATCATAGAGCCGGTTACCCTCGAAAGCCAGTTCCAGCGCACGCTCCTTGATTACGGCTTCGCGGAATTTATCCGTCGCCATTCCGGACGGGAGCGGCGTTACGCCGGCCCTTTCACGGATGCGGTTCACATAAGCCAAACCCGCTTCGGGCCCCGCCGCTTCGGCATACACCAATGCAATGTCCGAAAAACGGATCAGGTAAGGCCGGGCGCTGGTGCGCTCACCGATAAAATCGGGGTCGACATACTTGCTCGAAAAGTAGCCCTTGACCTGATTGGGCACGATCGGATTACCCGAAACATCGTAAATATCACGGTGAATCAACTCTGTACGTCGTTTGTCCGTGGTGCTGAACTGCGTCTCGACGAATTCGTCGTTACAGAGGAAAACACCCCAACCGTTGCCGTTGGCCCGTTGCAGGTCGCCGTTACCGTAACGGATGTAGAACGGTACAGAGTTGTTCGACGGCAGAAAAAGCAGGGGCAGTTTGGAGTAGTTGCCCTCCTGCGTACCGCTGCGGTCGATCGGCATGATGAAAATATGCTCCGGGCCCGTGGGCTTGTCCACGTCGTAAATGTCGCGCAGGTCGGTGTCGAAATCATATGTGTCCTTGTAATCACGGACAACCTTCCCCGCCCAATAAGCGGCGCTGTCGTACATGATCTGAGGCTCACGACGCATCTCCGTATAGCGGTAGACGTTGTGCTCCTTCGAAGACGCGATGGTCAGATAGGCCTTCGCCATCAGCGACTGCGCTGCCACCTTGTCCGCCCGTCCGAAAACCTTGTTGACCCCGAGCAGTTCGTCCGCCTGAGTCAGGTCGCCGAAGATCAGATCATAGAGCTGGTCAAGACCCGTTGCCATCGGAGGCGTCGTCTGCGACAGTTCCGCCACCATCTTCGTCTGCACGGGCACGATGCCGAACGTACGCACCAGATTGAAATAGTTCCATGCACGCAGGAAATAAGCCTCGCCGAGAATCCGGCGGCGCGCCGTTTCGCTCAGCGCCGAACTGTTTTGGATATGGTCGATCACCGTATTGGCTCGGTTGATCGCGATGTAGCAGTATTTGAAATAGTATTTCAACTGCTCGGTCTCGCGGCCCGCGATCCAGTTCTCAAGCTGATAGACATCACCCGCCTCGTCGCTCTTGGGCGACATGGTCTCGGTCGGGATGTCGCCGATGTAGAAGATGCCGCGTGAATATTCGAGGAACGTCAGGGCATTGTAGGCATAGAGCAGGCCCGACTCGGCATCGGTCTCGTTCTTGTAAAAATTGTCGTCGGAATAGAATCCGTACGGCTCCTCCTGCAGGTCGCACGCCGTGAGCAACCCGCAGAGCGAAATGATATAAAGCAGATTTTTCATAATCGTCAGTTTAGAATTTCAGGTCCAGACCGATGGTATATTTCCGCAGGCGGGGATAACCGCCCCAGTAGATGCCGTCGACACCCACCTCGGGATCGTAACCGTCGAATTTGGTGAAGGTATAGGCGTTCTCGATATTGGCGAACACACGCACGCTGCGGATAAAGGCCTTGCGGACGGGAATCGTATAGCCGATATTGATGTTCTGCAGGCGGACGAACGAGCCGTCGTGGACGAAGTAGTCCGAGAACAGGTAACTGCGCGTCGAATTCAGGCGCGGGTATTTGTTCGTCGGATTGTCGGGCGTCCAGCGCTTGATCTTCACGCGGGGATCATAAGTATAGCCGTTATAGATAACGTCATTGCCGAATACGCCGTTGAGGAATACCGACATGTCGAGATTCTTGTAGCGGAACGACAGGTTGAGACTGGCCGTAAAGTCGGGATTCGGATCGCCAATGATGCAGCGGTCCCGGTCGTCGATGGCATAGTCGCCGTTCAGATCCACATACTTGAGCTCGCCGGGCAGGTCCTTGCCGTCGGAACTCATGAAGCCGGGGTCCTCTCCCTGCTGGATAATACCGTCCACCCGGTAGCCGTAGAAGACATACATCGGATAGCCGATGGCATAAACGCTCGGATTACCGTTGAACATCGACAGCGATTGGCCGCAGACCTCGTACTGCATCCCCGTCAGGTAATCGGTGCTCAGACCGCTCGAAACAGCGTTGCCCAAATCGGTCACCTTATTACGGTTGCGCGAGAAGATGAACGTCGCGGAAAAGGAGGTATTCTTCCGGCTGACAATATCGCCGTCGAGCGTGAGTTCGAAACCGCGGTTGCGGATATTACCGTCGTTGACCCACATCTTGTCGTAACCGCTCGACAGCGGCAGGTACTTCTCACGCAGCAGATCGGTAGTGTACTTGTCGTAGTAATCCATCGTCACGCGCAGACGGCGTTTGAAAAAGGCAAGGTCGACACCCAAGTTCCACTGGCGGGTCGATTCCCACCTCAGATCGGGGTTGGAAATGCCACCCCAAAGGATATAGCGGTCGTTAGCTCCCTCACGGCCGGCTTCATAGCCCGGGCCGATAGCCGTCTGCCACTTGTCAGCGAACCAGTATTTCTCGGTTCCGTAACGGTTGAGCGTCTGGTAAGGCGAGATGCCCTGATTGCCCGAAAGTCCCCAACTGGCCCGGATCTTGAACTCATCGAAAACGTTGAGCTTCTGCATCCACGGCTCGTTGTGGAGTTTCCAGCTCACGGCGCCCGAAGGGAAATAACCCCACTTGCTGTTCTTGCCGAATTTCGACGAACCGTCGGCACGCATGGTGAACGTAAAGAGATATTTGTCGTCGAGAACATAGTTCAGACGGCCGTAGAACGAGAGCAGTTTGCTGTTCTGATAGGTGTTGTTTATCACGTTCTTCTGGGGATTGCCCGCACCCATATTCTCATTGCCGAGAGCGTCGTTCACGAAATCATAGGCCGTAGTGCCGAGCGTCCGGCCCATGTTATAGTCGAACGAGTGTCCCGCCATGACCGACAGGTTGTGCCGGTCGGCAAAGGTCCGCTGGAAGGTGATATAGGTCTCGCTCAGCACATCCTGCGACAGGGTGTTGTTCATCTGAGCAATGCCGTTCATGTCGTGCGCCTCCTGCGAAGTGTTCGAAGCGTTGTAGACATCCTGCACGGTGGTCGAATAGTTGTAATTGAGCTGTGTGCGGATCTTCAGCCCCTCGACGATCTCCCACTCGGCGGCCAGCGATGAAATGAGGTCGCGGCCCTGTGTCTCGTTCTTGACGTTGTCGGAGATAATGAGCGGATGACCGAAGTCGGTTTCCGAAGCAACGAAATAATTGCCGTCCTCATCGTAAACGGGCCATAACGGATTGCGGCCATATTCGAGCGTGTTGTTCACATGACGCTTGTGGATCGAAAGGATGTTCGAGGTCTGAAGCGTAAAATTCTTGGCCAGCTTGTACGAACCGTTGAGCGTGACATTGCCTTTGCGGAAGTTATCCTTCTTGTAGACACCCTCATCGTCGAAATAATTAAGGCTCAGATTGATCGCCGCCTTGTCGGTGGAGTGCGACAGCGTGGCCGTCGTATTGTTGACCACGGCCGTGCGCATGCAGAGGTCGGCCCAATCGGTGTTCGACCACTTGCCCTGCTGAATCTCGATGAGTGACGGGTAGTAGGTGCCGTTGTTGTACTGACCCGTGTAGAGGGCCGGCAGCCCGGCGTTGGTCAGCTCCTCGTTGGCGATCTGCGCCATCTGCAGCGGATTGCGCCAGACGTTGAGTTTGTCGGTGAACTGCCCGATGGTAGTCCGGTGGTTCACCGAAACCTGTGTCGACCCGCCTTTGGCGGTGCGGGTCTGGATCAGGATCACACCGTTGGCGCCACGGGAACCGTAGATGGCCGAGGAAGAGGCATCCTTCAGGATCTCGATCGACTCGATGTCCGAGGGGTTGATCTGCGACAGGTTGCCGGCGTCGCCGATGGGGAATCCGTCGACCACAATCAGCGGGGTGTTCGAACCGTTGAGCGAACTGTTACCGCGGATACGCACCACGGCGCCCGCTCCGGGATCCTGCGAAGTGTTCATGATCTGCAATCCGGCAGCACGGCCCTGCAACAACCCCTCGACCGACGGGGCCGAAATATCCTTGATGGCATCCATCTTCACGGAAACGACCGATCCGGTCAGGTCGCTCTTCTTCATTGAGCCGTAACCGATGACGACCACATCGTCGATCAGAGCCTCTTCGGCCTCGAGCACAATATCGAGGAAGGTAGCCCCGGCCGTAACGGCTACCTCGCGGGTCTTGTAACCGACGAATCCGACGGAGAGCACGGCTCCGTTCTTGGCGCGGACCGTGAAATTACCCGAAGTATCGGTACTGGTCCCGGTTGTCGTTCCCTTGATAATGACGCTGGCTCCGACGAGCGGCTGTCCGTCGGCCGTCACACGCCCCCGAACCTCATTCTGGGCGGATGCGCCGACAGCGAGGAACAGGGAGGCGAAAAGCGCCAGAAGCCACCTGCCCCGCAGGCATAGGTTTACTGTATTCATGGTGTCTGAGTTTTAGTGTTTCGCTTGATTGTCAATTTTACCGTCGAGATAGTCGCTGGCATAGATGAATGTTCCGGCGCTCCATCCCAGCATCGTGGGCATGTCGTATTCGTTGCTGACATTGATGTTCCCCTCCCGGACATTGTACTTTTCCCACAGGTTATGGGTTTCGCCGAAGGTCTTCACGACCATCGCGGCGTATTTCCCCGCAATACGCCGTGCATCCTGCCTGTAACCGTAGGTATCGAGCCCCCGGATAGCCAGATAGACGACCGGAGGCCATGTATTGGGATAAGACCACTGGTAGTCATAGTCATAAGGTTTATCCTCGCATACGGCGATCCCGTATTCGAACTCCAGCCGCCCGAGCGCCTTTTCCACGAGGGTCCGGGCCTGCTCCGCATCCGGAATCCCGGCATAAAGCAGACTGAACACCGCGCCCGAAACAACCGTCGAACGGCGGCCGTTGACGAAATCGTAGTCATAATAGACGCCATCCTCCCCGAGGCAGCAGCGGTTTATCAGCTCGCGGCGCTTTTCGGCCCGCGCTTTCCACGTCCCGGCGGCCTCGGAATCGCCCAACAGAAGGGCGTAGCGGGCGAAGAGTGTTTCGTAAAAATAGAGATTGGCATTGAGGTCCACCGGGCAGAAATCCTCACAGCGGCGTTCGAAACGGGGGTTGAAATCCCAACCCGATTCGGCTTCGGCGGCAAAATGCGCCCCCAGTTGCAGAATCTCCGCGTCGGAAAGTCCCCGGTTGCGAAAATCGGTATTGAGCCGTTGCCCTCCGGTAGTGACGAACTCCTGCTTGAGTTCGTCGCTTGCAGACGAGGAGTAACGGTTGAGTCCGACGGGTGTAATGCGCTGCGTCATCCAGAAGTCATACTCCTTCTGCAAGATTGCAAAAGCCCCAGCCAGCCAGTCCGTATCCCCGGTCTGTTCGAAGACCCGGTCGACCATCATGCAGAGGAAAGGAGGCTGTGAGCGGTTGAGATACCACGTCCGGCTGCCGTTGGGCATATAGCCGTAGCGGTCGACCAGATAGAGCATGTCCTCGGTGTTGTTTTTCGCCAGATCGAGACGTCCGTCGCGTACAAGCCCCTCATTGGTGAAATAGGTATCCCAATAATAGAGTTCCTGAAAGGTCTGGCTGACGCTGGGAACCGTATAGGGGCGGGGCAGCCCGATCAGCGTCTGCGAATCGGCCGGATTATACTGCACCGACGCATCCCACGACGTGCGGATGAAATCGCGCACGCAGGCGATCTCCTCCTGCGAAACCGACGGATGACGTCCGCAGGAAACAGCGGTCAGTGCCAGCATGCACCCCAGAAAAGTTCGAATCTCGTTCATCTCTGGCAGGGATTATTCATAAATACCGGCTATGTCCTTCTCCAGCAGTATCTGCTCCCCGGCGACGAAGGCCTTGAAATCCTCCTCCGAAACGCAGCCCGGATAAGGGCCGAAGAAATGATTCGTATCCTTGTTCCGCCAGACCAGCACATAGGCTACGGGAACGCCCGCAATGGCTTTCGAAAGCTTTTCGGTCCACCATTTCGGTTGGGACGTGTTGTTTTCAAGCCCGGTTTCCGTAAACGCGAACGGCTTGTTTTTCAGATAGGCGATATGTTTGAGCAGGCGCATCAATCGCAGGCCGTTGGTCTCGATAGCCCAAGAGCTGCGGTCATAGGCATCCAGACCAAGTACATCGACATAAGCGTCGCCCGGCCAGAACTCGAGGTAATTGTCCTGCGAACTGACGATATCGGGCGAGTAGACATACAGCAGGTTATGCACGCCTTTCGTATCGCGCAGGTATTCGAGCGTAAAACGCCACAGGGCGATGTACTCTTCAGCGGTGCAGTTGCCCTTGCCCCACCAGAAACCGTTGCCGGTGTGTTCGTGGAACGGGCGGAACAGCACCGGGACATACTCCCCGTCAACAGTTTTGAGCGAGAGCATGAAAGCGGCGACCTTGTCCAGCCAGCCGCAGTATTTTTCGTGAAGATCACCGCCGGGAATGATCCGCCCCACGGCCGCAGTCACGTCCCATGCCGTGCCGCCGGTAACGGGGTTGGTCGTATGCCAGCCGATGGTGGTCACACCGCCGCGGGCATAAGCCTCGAGAATACGGCTGCGAATGTCATCGAACCTGTCGCCGTCGATATTGGCATCCTGTCCGAGTTCGATCTGGGCCAGATCCCAGCCCATCATTGCGGGATAGTCGCCGCAGATACTCTTCACATCCGAGCGGTCGGCATCGCCCGACCAGCCGATACCATAGAGCGACGAACACTGGTGCCCGAAAAGCGTACCGCCGTTTTCGGCAATGCTGCGCAGATTGCCGAGCAGGTTACGGGTCTGCACCGT
Organism: Alistipes provencensis; assembly: GCF_900083545.1. Taxonomy (NCBI): domain Bacteria; kingdom Pseudomonadati; phylum Bacteroidota; class Bacteroidia; order Bacteroidales; family Rikenellaceae; genus Alistipes; species Alistipes provencensis. The sequence continues at coordinate 844,252 of NZ_LT559262.1, forward strand.
AGCCTGCGAGTCGGTCGTCGCAGCGGGAGCCGGCTGGGGTTCCGGATATTCGCGGTCGGCAATATCACTGCATCCGGCCACGACCAGACACGACAGATAAAGAATTTGTTTCCACATAATTATCAGCTATTTTAGGTTAATTGTCAGTGATACATGTCAGGTAATTGACTTTCGAACAGAACGGGCTGCTCCCGATCGGCGGCGAACTTTCTGAAGTCGGGTTCCGAGGCGTGTCCGTGCCAAGGACCGAAAAAGTGCGTCGGACGGTCGTGGGCGTTACGCCACACCAAGACATAGCTCAGCCCCTTGCCGCGGATGACCGGCAGCAGCCACCGGGTCCACCACTCCGCATCGGGGATACCCTCGAGTCCGGTTTCGGTGAAAGCCGTCGGCTTGCCGTGTTCGCGGCCCAATTGCTGCAAGGTCGAAAGCATTCGTTCACCGCCCGACAGGAAATCCCAATCTTGCTGACGGTGGTAGGCGTCGAGTCCGAGTACATCGACCCATTCGTCGCCCGGATAACGTTCCATATAGTGCTCCGCATCGCGGTACAGGTCCGGTGAATAGACGTAGAGGAGATTGTGCACCCCCTTCACATCACGCAGATATTCCACCGTGAAGCGCCATAAAGCCCGGTACTCGTCGGGGGTACACTGTGCTTCGCCCCACCAGAATCCGCTGCCGGTGTGCTCGTGGAACGGACGGAACAGCACCGGGGCACAGGTTCCGTCGGCGGTCTTCAGCCCGGCGAAGAATCCGGCCAGACGGTCGAGCCACGACCGGAATTCGGCATGGTTGGCACCGCCCGGGAGAATGGATCTCACAGCCGTGGTGGTCTTGCCGTCCCATGCGCTGGCCCCGGACTCGGGATTCTGCGGGTGCCAACTGACCGTATTCACGGCTCCGCGCCCATAGGCGGCACACAGCAGACGGGTGATCTCGGCGAAAGGAACGTCGTCGATGCTTCGGTCAGCCCCGGTCTCAAGTCCTCCGAGCTCCCACCCGAAAACAGCCGGGTAATCGCCGCAGCACTCCCTGACGTCGGAGCGTCCCTCCTCGTATTTCCAGTCGTGTCCATAGAGGGCATCGTCCTGATGCCCGAACATCACCCCTTCGCCTGCAACCCGGAACAGATTGCGGTAAAGGGCCCGCGTTTCAGACGTGGCCTGCGGGTCAGCCGGGAGAGGCGAAGTGCCCGAACAGGCGGATAGAAATGCGGCAGAGACTATAAAAAGCAGTTTGTTCATCGTTTAAAGCAGGTTAGAGTGGTTCGTCAGATTATAATCTTCTTTTTATCGTAGTATTCCCGGAAATCGTGGGGTGTGTAGCCCTTGTATTTCTTAAAGATCCGGTTGAAGTTCGAAAGGTTGTTGAACCCACATTTGAAGGCGATCTCCGCGATCGTGTTGGCCGGTTCGTCGATCAGCCGCCGGGAAGCCGCGCTGATACGGATGTTGTTCAGGCAGTCGATGAAATTGTATCCCGTGCGACGCTTGATGAACCGGCTGAACGACGGTTCGCTCATGTTGACCAGCGCCGCCATCTCCGAAAGCCGCACGGGACGGTGGTAGTTGTTGTTGAGATACTCCATGATGGTCCGCACGCGCCGGCTGTCGTAGGTATCCTCCAGTTTGCTGAAGTGCGAATGCGACAACACGGTATACGCCTGATCGTGGGCAAGCTGGTTGAGCAGCGAAAGGAAGATCAGGATCGAGTTGAAATTATCCGTACTGTTTATCAACTGGTGAATCCCGGATTCGCTCTGCAGAATCGTCTTTTCGGAAAATGCGATCCCATGCTGGGCATCCTGCAGCATCTTCTTGATCGGCGCGAACTGCTTCCGGTCGATCAGCCCGCCGCCTTGGAACAACTCGGGCGAAAACTGAATCGTCACCTCGTAGATTTCCGCTCCCGAGGCCAGATTGCCGTCCATCCACGCATGCTCCAAGTTACTGCCCGTGATGAGCACCATCTCCCGGTCGCCGATGTCGGCCACATGATCGCCGACAATGCGCCGTGCGCCGCGCGCACCGATGATATAGTTGAGCTCGTATTCGCTATGGATATGTATCGGGAAGTTGAAGTTGCTCTTCCGCCGTTCGAACACGACGAAGCTGTCCTGCTTCGAAATGGGAGGTACCTCCGTTAGGATATTGTAATTTGCCATAGTCGTTCGCTTTCCGATTTCAGTTTTTTGCAAGCAGCCGTCCGATACGCCGGATCAGTTCCATGCACATCCGGCTGTTATGATAGGGGCATTTCCAGAACCCGGCCTTATCGTCATCACGATTGACCGAGCCGTCGGCACGGACGCTCCAGAACCACTCACCGTTCCCGCCGTCGAGCAGATGCGTCCGGATATACCGCCATGCATCGTGGCTCCGCCGCAGAAATGACTCGTCCCCGGTCCGCTCGTACATATTGAAAAACCCGACGACGGCTTCGGCCTGTACCCACCAGTGGCGGTCCATGTCGGCACACCCCGTCTGCGGATCGTATTCGTAAATCAGGCTTCCGTCGGATTGCAGCCCCTCGACGGCCGCGACCGCCAGCGCCCCGACCACAGGGCCGACACCGGTCGTAACCTGCGGATCTCCGAGTACGGCGGCGGCTTCGTCGATGAGCCACGATGCCTCGATGTCATGCCCGTAAGAGACCGCCCGTCCCTGTGGCTGCCACCGGGCATCGAAAAAGAGGTTCAAGTGCCCCGTCTGCGGATCGAAAAGCCGGTCGGTATGAATGTGAATCAGCTTCCGGACCGCCTCCGCAACCCGATCTTCAGGCCAGACCCGCAACAGGTTCGTGCAAGGCTCAAGCAGATGCAGGTGCGTATTCATGCTGAAGTAAGTATTGGCATCCTTCTCGCTCAGACGCATATCTTCCAACGGCTGCCAGTTCCGGGTCAGTGCTTCGACGTATCCGCCCCGCATTGCATCCCAGACATGTTCCTCAAGCGATCCGAACAAAGCGGCAGCTTCGTCCAACGCCCCCGGGTCACCCGTCGCCCGGACATATTCGCTCAGTCCGTAAACAGCGAAACCAATGGCATAGCTCTGTTTCTTGCAACAGACCGGACTTCCGTCGGGAGCGATCTCCCAATAGACCCCGCCATGTACCGGGTCGATCAGCCGGGAGGCCAGAAGCTCCCGGAGCTTACCGGCCGCGTGCAGGTATTCGGGCTCTCCGGTCATCCGGTAAGCCGCCGAGAAGGTCCACAGCATCCGCGCGATCAGGACAGCGCCCTTCCCGGCTTCGGGATGTGCTTTTCCGCGGCCGTCGATACGTCCCGCAAAATGCACCCCGTCACCCAGAAATGCCATCCAGAAAGGCAGAATGTCGCAGGTCAGTTCCTCCGACAACTCCTCCCGCCATTGTACAAGCATCTTTTCCATCATTCGTTCGTTTTCCGGCGGAGACTGAGTTCCGTCGTTATTCGCTCCATGCGTTTCTCGCCGAGCGGGTAGAAAAGTACCGCCGCTGCGGCCAACAGGCATCCGGCGGCCGGAAGCCAGCTCATCATCAGCCGGACGCCCGCTATCGCCTCCCCGCTCTGCACCGCAGCCGACTGATCGTAGCCGAACGCCGCAAGCAGCCAACCCGTCACAGCCCCGCCCAACGCCCAGCCGAGTTTCTGGGACATCGACGAAGAGGAGAGGATCAACCCCGTCGGCCGCCGGCCGCTGCGGTACTCCTCGTAATCGACGATATCGGCGTACATGCTCCACAACAAAGGCAGCACAACACCCGCCGCAACGCTGACAAGCGCCTGCAAGGCAAACAGCCATCCCAGTTCGGAAGGCTCCAGCCGGAAGAAGAAGAGGCTCAGCACCGCTGCCGCACCCATCGCCGCGGCAAATGCTCCTTTCTTGCCGATATGTGCCGCCAGCGGCACGGCCAATGCCACTCCGGCCATATTGCCCAACTGACCCAGCAGCAGGTAAAGCGTCCCGAGCGTCCAACCCAGATGGGGCAGTTTATAAGCGCTCCGGACATAGTCGGTGAAATAGAAGATCGCTACCCCGTCGCGAATCGAGTTGAACAGCAGCACCGCCACTCCCGCGACCAGAAGAATCCACCACGGAGCGTTGCGGGCCAGACTTTTCAGGTCGCGGCCGACCGATCCCTTCGCCTGCTGCGCGTCGTCGACCCGAATCCGTTCGCGCGTCCAGCGGAAGCAGAGCCAGAAAAGCAGGGCGCAGATCGCTCCGATAACGGCCACGGCACAAGTCCACGCCTCCGGCATGCCCGATATGGCCACGTCGCTCCCCGCAACGTTCCCGCTCAACCGGTCGGCATCCCCGCCGCCGAGCCATCCGGCAAAGAAATCCACCAGCGGCTGCAACAGCATAAAAGTCACCAGACTGCCCACATAGGCGAAGAACATCCGGTAGGAGGAGAACGTATTGCGCATCTTCGTATCGGGGGTCATCACCCCGAGCAGCGAGGCATAGGGAACGTTGACCAGCGTATAGACCATCATCATGGCCGTATAGGTGACATAGGCCCACACCAGTTTTCCCGTCATCCCGAGATCGGGAGTCCAGAACGTCAGCACTCCGACTGCGGCGAAGGGCAGGGCGCCCCACAGCAGATAAGGACGGTAACGCCCCCACCGGCTGCGGGTACGATCCGCCAGCAGGCCCATGATGGGATCGTTGAGCGAATCCCAGATACGGGTCACCAGAAACATGGTCCCGGCAGCGGCCGGCGTAATGCCGAACACCTTGGTATAGAAAAAGAGCAGATACATGCCGAATATCTTCCAGAACATGCTCGAAGCCATGTCCCCGAAGCCGTATCCGATCTTCTCCCGGAATGTGACGCTGTCTTTCATCAATCGTTCTTTCGGTAATAGTTCAAATTTCTATCAATCAGATCATTCAGCCGCTCGACGGAAGTCGCCGTCGTAAGGCCGTCGGACGGCGTATGCAGGCAATAGTCCACAAGCCTCTCGACAGTCGATGTCGCCACATGCATGCGGGTGTCGCTCGACGCATAGTAGAGGAATACCCGGCCGTCGTCATCGGCGATCCAGCCGTTCGAGAACAGGACGTTCGACACGTCGCCCACACGTTCTTCGCCTTCCGGCGCCAGCGTATACCCGGCCGGCATGGCGATCAGCCGCGAAGGATCGTCGAGGGCCGTCATATACATGTAAAGCACATAGCGGAGTCCTGCCGCGCAGGCACGCACGCCGTGGGCCATATGCAGCCACCCCTGCGGAGTGCGGATCGGATGGGGACCTTCGCCGTTCTTCACCTCCTTGATCGTGTGATAGAACCGCACGTCGATAATCTTCTCATCGCGGATTTCCGCGCGGGTCATGTCATCCACCAATGCCCATCCGATCCCGCCGCCGAGAGCCCCGGCGGCAATAAAGCCCTCCTGCGGACGGGTGTAAAGGGCATATTTCCCGTTCACGAATTCAGGGTGGAGCACAACGTTACGCTGCTGCGTGGGCGACTTGATGTCGGGGAGGCGCTCCCAATGCACGAGGTCCTTCGTCCGGGCCACACCGGCCGTCGCCACGGCCGACGACAGGTCGCCCGGGGCTGCCGACGGATCGTGCCGTTCGGCACAGAAGATGCCGTAAATCCAGCCGTCCTCATGGGCCGTAAGGCGCATGTCGTAAAGATTCGTTTCACTCCCGTCGATCGGGGGAATCGTCAGCGGATGGTCGCGGAAACGGAATCCATCGATCCCGTTATCGCTTTCAGCCAAAGCGAAAAAGGATTTGCGGTCGTTCCCTTCGACCCGGACCGCCAGCACATATTTGCCGTCGAATTTGATAGCTCCGGCATTGAACGTTCCGTTGATTCCGAACCGCTCGAGCAAAAAAGGGTTAGCAGCAGGGTTCAGGTCGTAGCGCCAGAAGAGCGGCGTATGTGCGGCCGTAAGGATCGGGTAGGTGTAACGGGTCCATACGCCGTTGGAATCCGCGGCCGGATTCTTCCTGCCGATCAGCTCCTCATGAGCCGAACGCAGGGCTGAAATACGCTTCTCGAAATCAGAATTTGTCATAAAACGGATAAAATAGAGTATTTATTTTACTCCCGTGTGATCCGCAGGGCGAATCCCCCGGCGGGAGCCATCGTTATTTCCAGCGTGCGGTCCGTTCCCAGCACACGGGTTACACGCTGGTAATCATGTCCATACTTAGCGGCATTGGCACCGTCGCAGAAGATCTCGGCCGTAAAATTTCCGTCGCCAAGAAATCCAAGGTCGAGCGTCACCGTGCGGCCTTCGTGCCCCGTAAGGCCGCCGACGTACCAGACATCCCCTTTGCAGCGGGCGACGGCCGCATACTCCCCGAGCCGGCCGTCGAGCGCCACAGTCCGGTCCCACACCGTGGGAACGCCGCAGATGAAAGCCGTACATTCGGGTTCCCGGTCGTAGTTGGAGGGCGAATCGCAGAGCATCGACAGCGGCGCATGAAAGACAATGTATTCAGCCAACTGGCGGCAGCGGGTGCCCTGACTCATCGGCTCGCTGCGACGTGGAAAGAAGTGCCCCTTCGCGGCGTTGAGCATGGCTCCCTGAGTGTAGTCCACAGGGCCGGCCGTCATTCGGATGAACGGCATCGTCACATCGTAGGTCACCTGATCGACCGACTCTTCCGACCATTTCATCTGCTCCAGTCCATGTACACCTTCGAAATTGACGACGTTGGGATAGGTGCGCTGCAAACCGGCGGGCTTATAAATACCGTGGTAGTCGAGCAACAGTCCGTATTTGGCGGCGGTAGCCGCTCCGCGGTAGAGGAATTCGGCAATCTGCTGGTCGTCACGGTCCATAAAGTCGACCTTGAATCCTTTGACACCCAATGCCGAGTAATAGCGGCAAACCTCCTCCATGTCGCGGTCGAAAGCACGGTAGCCCGCCCATAGAATGATGCCGACGCCCTTCTCCTTCGCATATCGCAGCACCTCTTCCAGATCGAGGCGGTCACTGCCGCCCGACATCAGGTCGGTCTTGTCTTTCGACCATCCGTCGTCCATCACCAGATATGCGATCCCGTTGCGGGCCGCGAAGTCGATGTAATGCTTATAGGTCGGCGTATTGATTCCGGCCTCGAAACCGACGCCGTAGAGTCCCCAGTCGTTCCACCACTCCCAAGCTGCCAGTCCCGGGCGTATCCACGACACGTCTTCGAGACGCGACGGCTCGGCCAGCCGCATGACCATGTCGTTGTCGAGCAGTTGCCGGTCCTCGCGGGCAATGAGGATCGTCCGCCACGGGAACGAAGCCCGGGGTGCAGCCTTGGCGATGAAATCGTCATACTCATCCACAACGTTCTGGAGATTGTCATGTCCACCGTCATGTGTACGCTTCGGATACGGTGCAAAAATACCGCGCAGGGAGTTCCCCTGACCGGGATAATTGAGGTACATGCCCGGATAGGCCTGCAGGTCGGCCTCGGTAAAGCAGAGTTTCACGCCGTCGTCGGCAGCCACGACCAGCGGCAGGAAAGCCAGCCGTGCAGGATCGAGTTCCGAAAGCCGGGCTACGGTATAGAGGTTCTCGAACGAGGTCTTGAACTGGCTCCCGAAAGGGATGATCTCAGCACCGTCACAGTCCCGCACATAGGGGACCCAGCATGTCCAGTCCCCCGGAAAGCGGGCGCCCGCCTCTTCGGAAGCGACGACCAGCGACCGGTCCGTCGTGGAGATGAACCGGTAGGCGACCCCGTCGTCGTAGGCCCGAAGTTCAAGGGCGAAACCCTGCCGGAAATCAGCCCGCAGCCAGTTATAGCGGTCCGCGACCCGCTCTTTAATATAAAAAGGCGTCGCAAAAGAGGTATCGACCGTCCCTTTGCGGATGCGGGACGGCTGCGCCGAAGCTCCCCACACAGTCCCGTCGTCCAGCGTCATCGCCACCGGCGTAGGAGCCACGACCGGTCGACCATCGACACGAACCTCATAGGCGATCCGGTTCCCGACCGTCAGTGTAATCCCGATCGTCCCGTCGGGAGAAGGGATCGTATAACTTTTTTCGCGGGCAGCGGAAGCAATGCCTGCAAGCATTGTAAATAAAGCGATTGCAACTATTTTTCTCATGGTTTACAGGTAATAAACAGGGTTACGGAAAATCCCGGGATACACAATAAAACAACTGGCGTCTCCCGTTTGTGCTGCGTAAAAATAAAGGTTTCACAAGGGTTCTGCAACGGATATGACGCAGAAGGATTGAAAAGTATTATAATTGGATGGGATAATACCATTTTAACACGCCCGAGGCGGGAAAGAGACACCCGACGTCTCCAAAATACCCCCTCAAAGCCACCTACAGCCCGAAATAACCCGAACCGTCCTGCTCCTATCTCCAAGCCCCGGAGACAGCGGGCCGCACAAATGATACTTTTTCATCAAATGCTTGTACCATGCGACGCTTTTCATGGTTATCCGGTTTTTGTCCTCTATTTTTACGTTCGTAAATAAATTACGTTAACGAACCTAAACCAACCAGTATGAAACATCTTTGGAAATACATCGCGGGCGCGTTGGCTTTTGCACTCCCCATCGCCTCGTGCAGCGACGACAACACATCGGACTTTCCCGACAAGGGGTGGAGCGAACTGACGGCTCCCGTGCTCACCGTCTCGGAAGAGGAGGTAACGCTCGACGCAGACAAAGCGGATCAGGAGGCCCTGAAGTTCTCATGGACGGCAGCTTCGGTCGTGACCCGCAGTTCATCGGTCAAGTATGATCTATACCTGAACATAGAGGGTGAGGATCTGTTCAAAGGGATAAAACGAGAGTGGGGGGGGGAAGCCGGCCTGACGATCTCGTTCACGCACAAGGAGCTCAACGACCTCATCATAACGACGTTCGGCGGTAAAAGCGGCGAACGCTTCGCCTTCCGGGCATGCGTCTATGCACACACCGACAACTACCTTATCGAGGACAAAACCTCGGAGGAGGTAGCTTTTGCCGCTACAGCCTACGCTGCCGAAGTGGTAAAACCCGCATCGCTCTGGATGAAGGGAGGGGCCTGCGAATACGGCTGGGACAAGGCGATCGAATTGCCGCAAGGCGACGCAGGCACCTACACGGCAGAGAACGTCGTACTGAAATTCGGCAAACCCGCAGACAACAAAGGCTTCAAATTCTACATCGAGGAAAACGGCAGCTATCCGTTCTACGGACAGAAGATCGACGGCGAATTCGGCCAGATCCAGACCTTCGCCATCGCCAACGACGGAGATTCGCAGTTCTACCCTCTGCAATACGACTACACGAGCGGCATTTACACCGTACACGTCGACCTCAACGCCATGCTGCTCACGCTGACCCGGACGGGCGACGTCACGGAGTTCGATCCCGAAACGGCGCTCTACATCTTGGGCGACAACATGGAGAACGGCTGGAACATGGTCGAGGCGAATGCCCTGCTGCCTGTCGGGGAGAATATTTACGAGAACACCAACATTTATCTCAAGCCGGAGAGCAGCTTCAAATTCGATTTCTACGACTGGACGGAGTATATCCGCGACGAGGCGGCCGGCGAATACTGGACCCTTAAGAAAAAGGGCGACGGCGACGGCGACATCCGCTTCATCCCGGGTAATCAGGGGCTCAGCGAAGGCTACTATACCGTGCGCGTCGATCTCAACACCCTGAAAGTCACCCTCACGGGTGGCACGGCGCCCTCCTATCCCGAAACGCTGTTCCTCTTCGGCCCGGCTACGGAGGCGGGCTGGAACCTCGGCAACTTCATTCCCCTGACGAAAACAAGCAACGGGGTATTCCAAGCCAAAGGCGTGAACATCGACGTCGGCACGGCCAATCCGGACGACAACAAAGGCAACGGATTCAAATTCGGGATTTCGAACAGCGAATGGAGCACCGAATACGGCGCCAAGGAGCCTTTCGACGACCACGACGGACAACAGGGTTACCGCGGTTGGGAGCTTGCGCAAGGCAGCAATCAGTTCTATCCCCTGCTGATGGGGCAGGCTTCCGGAGTATACGACATCACCGTCGACTTCACGACGATGGCGGTACGCTTCGAACCGGCTCAGGGCCCGGATTACCCGGCTGCGCTCTACATATTGGGTGATGCGATGCCTCACGGTTGGGATTTGGGCCAGGCCGTGGCAATGACCCAAACCGCTCCGGGAATCTTCACGGCGGAAAACGTTCCGGTGAAGGTCGGCACGGCCAATCCCGACGATAACAAAGGCTACGGATTCAAATTCATCATCTCGAACACCGATTGGCTGACGGAATACGGCGCCAAGGAGGCTTTCGACGACCACGACGGACAACAGGGCTACCGCGGTTGGGAACTCGTTCAGGGAAGCAACCAGTTCTACCCCCTGCTGATGGGATTCGGGGACGGAAACTATCGGATTACGGCGGACTTCACAACCATGACAGTCCGGTTCGAACCGATGTAACGAGGTTTCCCGGCATCCGAAGTCCAAACAGAAAGTGAAAATCCGGCCGATTATGTACATTGGCCGGATTTTTTCATACCTTTGGCGTCGAAACGACACTTTGATCCGTCGGAAAGTCCTGCCGAAACCGCAAGCAGGACGGTTTTGGGACCGGCCGGCTTTTTCGTACCTTTGTATCCGGCTGAATTTTGCAAATGATGAAAAACAAACGCTGCAAATTCGGGGCCTGCGCGCTCCTGTTCACACTCTTCGGCATACAGAACGCACTCCCGCAGGGATACGTCAAGCTCAACGGACTCTACGCACTGGCAGGGATCGTCAACCCGGCCGTCGAGTTCGCCATCACGCCCAAATCAACGCTCCAGAGCGAGATCGTCATCTCCCCGTGGAAATCCTTCGACGGCAAGCACATGACCTTCGCCATCTTCATGGGCGAATACCGCCGCTTCTTCAAGGAGCACAACCGCGGGTGGTATCTCGGGGCCAACATCGGCATGATGGCCTTCGACATGTCGAAACCCTACATCGAGAACTGGCGCCTCAAGTTCGAGAACCGCTACTGCAAGGGCTACGGCATGATGATCGGCCTGTGCGTGGGTTACGAATACCAGTTCGCCGAGCGGTGGCTGCTGGACGCCTATTTCGGCTGGGCATGGATGGACAGCCACTACAACGGCTATTCGAACGACGGCCAGATCGACATGAATCCCCATCGTCCCGTGCAGCCCAAATACCCCGATCCGTTCAACGGCTCCTCGGAGTGGTATCCCAACAAGATCGGGCTCTCGATCGGCTACCGGATTTTCACCCCCAAGCGTAAGACGCCTGATTTATAGGTGATCCGGGCAATATCCACGCTTACCATCCGGTTCCGCACTCCCTAACGTAAGACGCCCGTACCCTCCGATTCCGCGCTTCCGAGCGCAAGATGCTTGTTTTAAGGCTGCGGCAACATCCAAGCCCGATCCCGTTTCCAACCTTTTCTAAAGCCCGCCTCTTAGACAGGCTTCAGAACGGGTTGAAGCGCAGACATGGCTCCGGAAAAACCCGCCCATCGCCCTTAGAGTCCGTCTCTTAGACAGGGAATCCCCGGACCGACTGGTCCGGGGATTCCCACATATATGCAATCTTTCGGATTATTTTACCTTCGGACCGGCAGCTACGAGCTTCTTGCCCTCCTCGTTGCCCGTGAACTTCGCGAAGTTCTTCACGAAACGGTTGGCGAGGTCCTCGGCCTTCACATCCCAATCCTTGGCGTTCTTGTAGGTGTCGCGCGGATCGAGGATCTTGGGGTCTACGCCCGGCAGAGCGGTCGGAACCACGAAATCGAAGATAGGCATGGTCTTGGTCGGAGCCTTGTCGATCGAACCGTCGAGGATCGCGTCGATGATGCCGCGCGTATCCTTGATCGAGATACGCTTGCCGGTTCCGTTCCAGCCCGTGTTCACGAGGTAAGCCTTGGCACCCGACTTCTGCATCTTCTTCACCAGCTCCTCACCGTACTTGGTGGGGTGCAGCGACAGGAAGGCAGCGCCGAAGCAGGCCGAGAAGGTCGGCGTGGGCTCGGTAATGCCGCGCTCGGTGCCGGCCAGCTTGGCGGTGAAGCCCGACAGGAAATAGTACTTCGTCTGCTCGGGAGTCAGGATCGAAACCGGGGGCAGCACGCCGAATGCGTCGGCCGAGAGGAAGATCACCTTCTTGGCAGCCGGAGCCTTCGATACGGGCTTCACGATGTTCTCGATGTGGAAGATCGGGTACGATACGCGGGTGTTCTCCGTCACCGACTTGTCGCTGTAGTCGATCTTGCCCTTCTTGTCTACCGTCACGTTCTCCAGCAGCGCGTTGCGGCGGATGGCGTTCCAGATATCGGGCTCATTCTCCTGCGAGAGGTTGATGACCTTGGCATAGCAGCCGCCCTCGAAGTTGAATACGCCGTCGTCGTCCCAGCCGTGCTCGTCGTCGCCGATGAGCTGACGCTTCGGATCGGTCGAAAGCGTGGTCTTGCCGGTACCCGACAGACCGAAGAAGATAGCGGTCTCGCCCTTGGCGTTGGTGTTGGCCGAGCAGTGCATCGAAGCCATGCCCTTCAGCGGCAGCAGGTAGTTCATGTAGGAGAACATACCTTTCTTCATCTCACCGCCGTACCAAGTGTTGATGATAACCTGCATCTTCTCGGTGAGGTTGAAGACAACGGCCGTCTCCGAGTTCAGACCCAGCTTCTTGTAGTTCTTCACCTTGGCCTTCGAAGCGTTCAGCACCACGAAATCGGGCTCGCCGTAGTTCTCCAGCTCTTCGTCCGTCGGACGGATGAACATGTTCTTCACGAAATGAGCCTGCCAAGCCACCTCCATGATGAAGCGGATCTTCAGGCGCGAGTTCTCGTTGGCGCCGCAGAACGTGTCCACAACGTAGAGCTTCTTGCCCGACAGCTCCTGCGAAGCGATCTTCTTCAGCTCCTTCCATGCAGCCTTCGTAACGGGCTTGTTGTCGTTCTTATACTCGTCGGAAGTCCACCAGATCGTATCCTTGGTGGTCTCGTCCATGACGAAGAATTTGTCCTTGGGCGAACGGCCGGTGTAGACGCCGGTCATCACGTTCACGGCACCGGTCTCGGTCAGTTGACCCTTCTCATAGCCGCGCAGGCCTTTCTTGGTCTCCTCACGGAACAACTCGTCGTAGGAGGGATTGTACACGATCTCGGTCACGCCGGTGATCCCGTACTTTTTCAAATCCATTTTGTCCATAGTTGTAATTATTTTGATTAAAATCCTCTTTTCAACCTAACGTTTCCATCCGTCAGTCCGGACTTCAACGGCACAAAGGTAGAAAAACTTTCAGAATTGTGAAAAAATTAACAGCCGAAATTACAAAAAAATTTTATTATTTTTTCCGATCCCGCTATACGCTTCATTTATAACAGCCTATCCCGGTTTGCAGAAACCTTCCGAAAGCGGCTTTCGGGCCGCAAACGAACCCCTGCAAACAGGCTGCCGGAATTCGCCGTGCGCCGCGGCGGAGCAAATTCCCGGACGGGCCCGGACGACGTCCCGATTTTTTTCGTATCTTTACATTATGGCGGGACTCTATTTCCATATACCTTTTTGCAGGCGCATCTGCGCCTACTGCGACTTCTACAAGAGCGTCGGGCTGGGACGCATGGAGGAGCTCGTAGCCGCCATGCACCGCGAGCTGGAGGCCCGGCGGGAATATCTCGGCGGCGAGGCCGTCCGCACCCGCTATTTCGGGGGCGGAACCCCGTCGCTCTGTCCGCCCGAAACCATCGCCGGGTTGTTGGATCATGCGGAGAAGTTGTTCGACTGTTCCGCGGCCGAGGAGACCACCCTCGAAGCCAACCCCGACGACCTGACGCCCGGATACCTCGCGGCGCTGCGCCGGGCGGGCGTCGACCGGCTCTCGATCGGCATCCAGTCGTTCGACGACGCCTGCCTGAAGCTGATGAACCGCCGCCACAATGCCGCGCAGGCCATTCAGGCAGTGCGGAGCGCACAATCCGAAGGTTATGAAAACATCACCGTAGACCTGATCTTCGGTGTGCCGGGATTCGGCGGCGACTCGCTGCGCCGCACGCTCGACACGGCGCTCGGGTTGGGCGTACAACACATTTCGGCATATCATTTGACCATAGAACCCGACACGGCCTTCGGGCGGCGCGCGGCCCGCGGGGAGTTCGCCCCGGTGGACGAGTCGGTCAGCGAAGCGGAATACGCCCTTGTGCACGGGACGCTGACCGGAGCCGGGTTCGACCATTACGAAGTCTCGAACTACGCCCTGCCGGGGTTCCGGGCCCGCCACAACGCCGCCTACTGGCACGGCGTGAAGTACCTCGGCATCGGCCCTGCGGCCCACTCGTTCGACGGGCGGGAACGCCACTGGAACGTCGATTCCGTGGAGGATTACCTCGCAGGAGCCGCTGCTGAGGCCGAAATACTGACCGACCGCGACCGCTTCAACGAGTATGTGATGACGCGGCTGCGCACGGCCGAAGGCATCGACCTCGCGGAAGCGGAGTCCCTTTTCGGAACGGAACGCACGGCGCGGATGCGGCGAGATGCGGAGCCTTGGATACGGGCCGGGGCACTTACGGCCGAGGGCGGCAAAATGGCCGTCCCGGCGGCGCGAATGCTGGTTTCCGACGCGGTGATCGAGACGTTCTTCGAAACGTAACGGGAGCGCAACCAAGTGAGACTGAAATGTTAAGTTATTCTTAAATTTTTTTAGTAAATGTGACTTCGGATTGTTTTAAAGAAATATAAGTATTACCTTTGTGGCCGGATTTCGAATCCGACTCCGTCCGTAAAAATTACAAACAAGCATAATATATGAGCAATGCAAAACACTCCCCCGACTTCCTGTTCGAGGTTAGTTGGGAGGTATGCAACAAGGTCGGCGGTATCCATACCGTCATTTCTACCAAAGCACAGACCGTAACCCGCAAATTCGCAGACCGCTACATCCTGCTCGGTCCCGACCTCTCGCACGAGGGCGTGAACCCCGAGTTCGAAGAGGACCCCGCGCTGCTGAAAGCGTGGCGTCAAAGCCTCTATAACGAAGGTATCCGCGTGCGCGTCGGCCGCTGGAAGATCAAGGGCGAGCCGACGGTGGTGCTGGTCGACTTCTCGTCGCTGATCCCCCGCAAGGACGAGATTCTCAAGAACCTCTGGGAGTCGTACCATGTGGACTCGATTTCGGGCCAGTGGGACTACATCGAGCCGGTACTCTTCGGCTGGGCAGCGGGCGTGGTGATCGCCTCCTACGTCGAGACCTTCTGCGCCCCGACCGACAAGGCCGCAGCGCATTTCCACGAATGGATGACCGCTGCCGGCGGCCTCTACCTGCGCAACCACGCCCCCTATGTGGCCACGGTGTTCACCACCCACGCCACGGTCATGGGCCGCTGCATCGCCGGCAACCGCCTGCCGCTCTACAACGACCTCACGAAATTCAACGCCGACGAGCTGGCCCGCCAGTTCAACGTCACGGCCAAACACTCGATCGAGAAGATGGCCGCCACATACCACGACGCCTTCCTGACGGTGAGCGACATCACGGCCAACGAGTGCAAATACCTGCTGGGCCGCGAACCGGACGGCGTGACGCCCAACGGTTTCGAGAACGACTTCGTGTGGACCGGCGAGGAGTACTACGCCAAGCGCGACGAAGCCCGCAAGGCGATGATTACGGTGGCCGAAGCCTGTCTGGGCCAGAAGTTCACGGGCGACCCGCTGATCGTCGGCACCAGCGGCCGCTACGAGTTCCGCAACAAGGGCATCGACGTTTTTATTGAATCTCTTAAGCAGCTCGCGGCCTCGGACAAACTCCGGCGCGAGGTGCTGGCCTACATCACCGTGCCCGCGGGCAACCGCGGCCCGCGCGTCGACCTGCAGGCCCATCTGGCCGATGCGTCGAACCCCATCGACGAGAGCCAGTACAAGTACACGACCCATTACCTCGACAATCCGGCATGGGACCCGGTCGTGAACGCCCTCAAGGACTCGGTCCTGACCCGGCCCGAATCGAAGGTGAAGGTGATCTTCGTGCCGACGTACCTCAACCGCGCCGACGGCATCTTCAACAAGGATTATTACGAACTGCTGGTAGGCATGGACCTCACGGTCTTCCCCTCCTACTACGAGCCGTGGGGCTACACCCCGCTGGAGTCGGTGGCCTTCTCGGTGCCGACCGTCACCACGACGCTGGCCGGCTTCGGCCTCTGGGTGGACAAGCACCGCGAACACGCCGGCGTGGAGGTCGTCCGCCGCGACGACTACAACGACCGGGAGGTCGAGCAGAAGGTCGCCGAGACCCTGCTGCGCTTCAGCCTGCTGGACGAGAAGCATGTGAACGAGATGCGCACCTCGGCCTACGAGATATCGACCACGGCGCTCTGGGAACACCTCTTCGCCGCCTACGAACAGGCCTATTCCGAAGCGGTCGAGAGTTCGGTCGTGCGCACCAACCGCGCCGTGCTGGACGACGGCGGCGCCAAGACCGAGCAGATCAACTTCGTGCGCCAGCAGCTCTTCGTCGAAAAGCCCGTCTGGAACCGCATGATGGTCGACAAGACGCTGCCCCGGCGGCTGCACGCCCTCGAGGAGCTGTCGCGCAACCTCTGGTGGTGCTGGAACCCCGGCGCCCGCGACCTGTTCGAAGGGATCGATCCTTCGCTGTGGGCCGAATGCGGACGCAACCCGATCGCCTTCCTCGACGCGCTGAGCGTCGAGCGCATCAAGGAGCTCGAAAAAGATACGAATTTCCTCGCGCTGCTCGACGCCGTGCACACGCAGTTCCGCGACTACATGAACGAGAAGCCCGATCCGAAGACCACCTCGATCTCCTACTTCTCGATGGAGTACGGCCTGCACTCGTCGCTGAAGATCTACTCGGGCGGTCTGGGCATCTTGGCCGGCGACTACCTCAAGGAGGCTTCGGACAAGAACGTCCCGATGGCCGCCGTGGGCCTTTTGTACCGCTACGGCTACTTCACGCAGCGTCTCTCGGCGCAGGGTGCGCAGGAGGCCACCTACGAGGCGCAGAACTTCTATAAACTGCCGATCTCGCCCGTGCGCGACGAGGCCGGCAACTGGATGACGGTCACCATCGCCTTCCCGGGCCGCACGCTTTCGGCGCGCATCTGGAAATGTCAGGTGGGCCGCACGGACCTCTACCTGCTCGACGCCGACATCGAGGACAACCTCGAGGAGGACCGCCAGATCACCCACTACCTCTACGGAGGCGACTGGGAGAACCGCCTCAAACAGGAGATCCTGCTGGGCATCGGCGGCATCCGCGCCCTGCGCAAAGTGGGCGTCAAGCACGAGGTGTTCCACTGCAACGAGGGCCATGCCGCGTTCATCGGCGTGGAGCGCATCCGCGATCTGGTGAACCACCGCAAGCTCTCGTTCTCCGAGGCACTGGAGGTGGTGCGCTCGTCGTCGCTCTTCACGACCCACACCCCCGTGCCGGCCGGCCACGACGCATTCCCCGAGTCGATGATCCGCCAGTACATGTCGCACTACCCCGATGTGCTGGGCATCACATGGGAGCAGTACATCAATCTGGGCAAGACCAACCCCAACGATCCGAACGAGAAATTCTCGATGTCGGTGCTGGCCTGCAACCTCTCGCAGGAGGTCAACGGCGTGTCGTGGCTCCACGGCGAGGTCTCGAAGGACATTCTGGGCAACATGTGGCCGGGGTATTTCAAGAACGAGCTCCACATCGGCTACGTCACCAACGGCGTGCATTTCCCGACGTGGATCGCCACGTCGCTGCGGCGCCTCTACGCCCGCTACTTCGCCGACGGATTCGAAGGCCACGTCTACGACATCCCGGCCTGGCAGAAGGTGCACAACATCCCCGACGGCGAGTTGTGGGAGGAGCGCATGAAGCTCAAGAACAAGCTCATCAAACACATCCGCCGGCGTTACAGCGACCCCGCGCAGGTGCGTCTCGACTCGCCGCGCCAGATGCTGCAGGTCATCGAGGGCATCAAGCCCGACGTGCTGACCATCGGTTTCGCCCGCCGCTTCGCCACCTACAAGCGCGCCTACCTGCTGTTCACGAACCTCGACCGGCTGGCCTCGATCGTCAACAACAAGGAGCGCCCCGTGCAGTTCATCTTCGCCGGCAAGGCCCACCCCAATGACAAGCCGGGGCAGGACCTCATCAAACGCATCGTCGAGGTGGCCGCCATGCCGCAGTTCGTGGGCAAGATCATCTTCCTGCAGAATTACGACATGGAGCTGGCCCGCCGCATGGTGCAGGGCGTCGACGTGTGGCTGAACACCCCCACGCGGCCCCTCGAGGCCTCGGGAACGTCGGGCGAAAAGTGCGTGATGAACGGCGTGATGCAGTTCTCGGTGCTCGACGGCTGGTGGGTCGAAGGCTACAAGGAGGGCGCCGGATGGATGCTGCCCATGGAGCGCACGTTCACCGACCAGCACTTCCAGGACGAACTCGACGCCGAGATGATCTACAACACCATCGAGGAGCAGATCGCCCCGAAATACTACGCCCGCGGCGAGGACAACATTCCCCACGAATGGGTGGAGTCGGTCAAGAAATGCGTGGCGGACATCGCCTCGAACTTCACGACCAACCGCATGCTGATCGACTATGAGGACCGCTTCTACAAGAAGCTGGCGGCCCGCAAGCGCGAACTGAGCGCCGATGCCTACCGTCTGGCCCGCGAGATCGCGGCGTGGAAGCGCAAGGTCTCGGCGGCGTGGGATCAGGTCCGCGTGGCGGACGTGCAGCGCGTGAAGATCGACAAGGAGGCCGTCTGCGTCGGCGAGAAGTACCGCTTCTCGGTGACGGTGGACATCGCCAACCTCCGCCCGGAGGACATCGGCGTGGAGATGGTCATCGCCCGCCAGATCGTCGGCGGACAGAGCGTCAACGTCACCCGCACGATCCGGCTCGAGCATGTTCGCACGGACAACAATCTGGTAACCTATGCGTTGGACTACACGCCCAACGAGGCCGGAACGTTCGACGTGGCGCTGCGCATCTTCCCCAGCAACCCGCATCTTCCGCATCGCATGGATTTTGCATTGGTGAAATGGGCGTAAGCACAAGGATTAAAAAAGATGTCAATTTTCAGTTGTAAGATTGCAATTTTCTGAAAATTTCAATATCTTTAAAGGACGAACAGCATTTTATAGCGATATGTCAGCACTTACTTTCGACAAAAGCGAATTGGGCAACCTGGAGTATTCGCTCCAGCGCGAGATGCTCGCAACGGACCGCATCGGCGGATACATGAGCACGACCATCGTCTGCTGCAACACCCGCCGCTACCACGGACTGATGGTGGCGCCGATCGACGACAGCGGCCGGACCTATGTCCTGCTCTCGTCGCTCGACGAGACGGTGATCCAGCACGACCAGACGTTCAATCTGGCCCTGCACCGCTTTCCGGGGGTTTACGAACCCCGCGGCCACAAGTACATCACCGACTTCGAGTACACGCCGACCCCCACGATCACCTACCGCGTGGGCGGCGTCATCCTCCGAAAGGAGATGCTCTGGATCCACAAGCGCACGCAACTGATGATCCGCTATACGCTCGTGGACGCCCATTCCGAAACGCGCCTGCGGCTGCGTCCGTTCCTCGCTTTCCGCGACAAACACGCGCTGACCCGCGCCAACATGGCCGCCGACGGACATTCCTACCCGGCCGTCAACGGCGTGAAATGCCGCCTCTACGGTTCGTTCCCGTGGCTCTACCTCCAGACGAGCAAGCCCGGAACGGAGTTCGTACCGGCGCCCGACTGGTACTACAATTTCGAATACCAGCAGGACATCGCCCGCGGTTACGCGGGGCACGAGGACCTGCTGACGACGGGCTATTTCGAGACCGAGCTCAAAAAGGGCGAGAGCATCATCTTCTCGGCATCGCTCGACGAGATGGGCTCGACGAAGACCATCGAAGAGCTCTTCGACGGCTCTATCGCCCGGCGCACGCACAAGATCGATTTCATCAGCTGCCTCGAGCACTCGGCACGGCAATTCCTGATCCGCCGTCCGGGCAACCGCACGGAGGTCATATCGGGTTACCCGTGGCACGGGGTTTCGGGCCGTCAGACCTTCGTTTCGCTGCCGGGCATCACCCTGGAGCAGGACCACAAGGAGGACTGCATCGACGCCCTCGACTACGAGGTGCGCGCCATGCAGGACGGCATGTTCGCCGGGAACGCCTCGGCGGCCGTGGCCGCGGACGCTCCGCTGTGGTTCTTCTGGACGTTGCAGCGGCTCGAGGCGCAGATCGGCGCCAAGGCCGTCTGGGAACGCTACGGCGAGGCGATGAAACAGATATTGGAAGCCTACAAGCAAGGTGTCGCAGGCCGGGTCCTGCTCAACGAGAACGGCCTCGTGTGGGCCTCGTCGGAGCATGTACCCCTGACGTGGATGAACTCGGTGATCGACGGACAGTCCGTCACCCCGCGCAACGGCTATCAGGTCGAGGTCAACGCCCTGTGGTACAACGCCGTCTGCTACACGCTGCGGCTGGCGGGCGAGCACGGCGACAAGAAATTCGTGAAGGCTTGGGAGGCGCTGCCCGAAAGGACCGCCGCGGCGTTCAACGAGCTGTTCCGCCTGCCGGAAGGCTATCTGGCCGACTACATCGGCTGCGAGGGCGCTTCGACGGACATCCGTCCGAACATGATCCTCGCCTGCGGGCTTCCTTACAAGATGCTCGACGAAGAGACCCGGCTGGAGGTGATCCGCACCGTGCGCCAGCATCTCGTGACCCCCAAGGGACTGCGGACGCTCTCGCCCCGCAACCCGCTCTACAAGGGTTCGCAGGAGGGCACGCCCGCGGAACGCGACTTCGCCGGCAAGAACGGCTCGGTATGGCCGTGGCTGCTGTCGTTCTATGTGCAGGCCAATTTCGACATCCTCGGCGACGCGTTCCTGCCTCAGGCCGAGGAGATGCTGGCCAACTTCGAGGAGGACATCCAGACCTACGGCATCGGCTCGATCGGCGAGCTGTTCGACGCCGATCCTCCGTTCACACCCCGCGGAGCCATTTCGCAGGCGTGGAGCGTGGCGGCCGTGCTGGACATCTACGGCATGATCCGGCGCCGCAAGCCGGAAGAACAGCCCCGGAAGGCGGAGAAAGTCGTGAAAAAGTCGACAGCAAAGACTGCGAAAGCCCCGAAAAACGTTCGTAAGGAAGGGCCTGCCGTGAAGTCCGCAGCCAAGAAGCCCGCGGCCAAGACGGCCAAGTCCTCCGGAAAAACGGTAAAAAAGACAGCGGCCAAGAAATAAAACAACATTGTGTCGAAGGGAAGTCCCTGCCGAGGCGGGGATTTAGGGGTAGGTCAGACTTATAAACACGGCTGCAGGCCGTGAGCCGGAAACCTCGGGATGCGCGGGTACGATGAAAATTAGTTAAAACAAGGAGAAAAGGTATGAGAGTATTAATGTTCGGATGGGAGTTTCCGCCCCACATTGCGGGCGGACTGGGAACGGCCTGCTACGGAATGACCCGCGGACTGGCGCGCAACGGCGTCAACGTCACTTTCGTAGTCCCGCACGCCTACGGCGACGAGGACCAGCGGTTTACCCATGTGATGAATGCCAGCGACGTCGAGGCCATGTACGGTTCGACGGGCTGCGGTGCGGACGACATTCTGGAGAAGATGTCGTTCATCCACATCGACTCGAACATGGTTCCCTACATCTCGCCGGAGGAGTACGAAGCCTATCACGAAAAATATGTCAAATCGGGCGAACGGACGTGGTCGACGACCGATGTCTGGAAACAGCGCTACACCTTCTCAGGCAAGTACGGCGCCAACCTCATGGAGGAGGTCGCCCGCTATGCCGTGGTCGCCGCGCAGGTGGCCAAGGAGCTGGAAGGGCAGTTCGACGTAATCCACGCCCACGACTGGCTCACCTACTACGCGGGCATCGCCGCCAAACGCATCTCCGGGAAACCGCTCGTAGTGCACATGCACGCCACGGAGTACGACCGCTCGGGCGAGAACGTCAACACGCAGGTCTACGCCATCGAGCGCGCCGGCATGCACGCCGCCGACCGGGTGATCGCCGTGTCGAACCTCACACGCAACATCGTCATCAACCGCTACGGGGTTCCGGCCGACAAAGTCGTCACGGTGCACAACGCCGTGCGCTTCGCCGCGAACAGCGGCAAGGCGCCCGAACGGGGCGTCGAGGACAAGATCGTGACCTTCCTTGGCCGCATCACCTACCAGAAAGGCCCCGACTACTTCGTGGAGGCCGCCGCCAAGGTGCTGAAGCGCGTGCCCGACGTGCGCTTCGTGATGGCCGGGTCGGGCGACATGATGAACCACGTCATCCGCCGCGTGGCGCGGCTCGGCATCGCCGACCGTTTCCACTTCACGGGATTCCTGCGCGGGGAGGACGTGCACAAGATGTTCCAACTGTCGGACGTCTATGTGATGCCCTCGGTGTCGGAGCCGTTCGGCATCTCGCCCCTCGAGGCGATGCGTTCGAACGTGCCGGTCATCATCTCCAAGCAGAGCGGCGTGGCCGAGGTGCTGGACTACGCTGTGAAGGTCGACTACTGGGACGTGGACGCACTGGCCGACGCCATCTACGGGCTGATCAAATACCCCGCCCTCTCGGACATGTTCGCTTCGAAGGGACTCGAGGAGGTCACGAACCTCAAGTGGAACGACGCTGCGGCAAAGATCAAAACGGTTTACGAGGCCGTGATCGAAGAGAATAAGAAACAATCAAAATAGCCATCACCATGAAAACCGTTTGCATCTATTTTCAGGTACATCAGCCCTGGCGTCTGAAGAAATACCGTTTCTTCAACATGGGCAAAGACCATAACTATCTGGATGACCTCCTGAACCGCTCGATCATGCAGAAGGTGGCCCGCCAATGCTACCTGCCGATGAACGCCCTGCTGCTGAAGCTCATCAGGGAGAACAAAGGCAGGTTCCGCTGCTCGTTCTCGATCACCGGCATCGCCATCGAGCAGTTCCGTGCGTTCGCCCCCGAGGTCCTCGACTCGTTCAAGGAGCTGGCGGCGACGGGATGCGTGGAGTTTCTGGCCGAGACCTACTCCCACTCGCTGGCCTCGCTGGCCTCGAAGGAGGATTTTCAGGAGCAGGTCAAGCTGCACACCAGCCTCATCAAGAAGGAGTTCGGTGTAAAACCCACGGCGTTCCGCAATACGGAGCTGATCTACTCGGACGAGATCGGCGAGATGGTGGCCGGCATGGGCTTCCGCACGATGCTGGCCGAAGGCGCCAAGCATGTGCTGGGCTGGAAATCGCCTAACTACGTCTACGCCAACGCCATCGACCAGAAGCTGCGCCTGCTGCTGCGCAACTACAAGCTCTCGGACGACATCGCTTTCCGCTTCTCGAACAAGAGCTGGGGCGAATGGCCGCTGACGGTGGACAAATATGTACAGTGGCTCTCTTCGGACGAGACGCCGGGCGAGGTGGTGAACCTGTTCATGGACTACGAGACGTTCGGCGAGCACCAGAACGCCGACACGGGCATCTTCGAGTTCATGCGCGCGCTGCCCAAGGCGGTTCTGGCCAAGAAGAACGGACTGGAGTTCGCCACGGTGACCGAGGCGGCGAAGAAATACCAGCCGGTGGCCGTGCTCCACTGTCCGCATGTGATGTCGTGGGCCGACGAGGAGCGTGACGTGACGGCATGGCTGGGCAACGAGCTGCAGAACGAGGCCTTCTCGAAGCTCTACGCCTTGAAGGAGAAGGTCGCGGCGCTGAAGAACCCCGATTTCGATTATGTGTGGAGTTTCATGCAGACCTCCGACCATTTCTACTACATGGCCACCAAGTGGCTGTCGGACGGCGACGTGCACTCCTATTTCAACCCCTACGATTCGGCTTACGACGCCTTCATCAACTACATGAACGTCCTCTCGGATTTCAGCATCGAACTGGACAAGGCCGTGGAGGCCAAAGCGGTGAAAAAGCGGGCCTGAGAGCGCCGCAGACATCGACCAAACGGGTTCCCGAGGGAGCCCGTTTTTTTATTTCGCACAATCGGTGCGCAAAGTGTACAACCGATGCCTTATTTGCTTACATTTGGCCCGTTGAAAGCACTTTTTTATGAATAGCGTCCTCATCCTGCTGAACAGCCTCAACGACTGGAAGCCCTACTGCGAAACCGATTCGCTCGTCACCGTCACCGACTACCTCGAACACCGTTACGGGGAGCGGAAGCCCAAACTGGTCATCAACCTCAGCGACGACTACGGCTACAACTCCGAAGGCTACTACTGTTCGCTGCTGGCCCAAGCCCGGGGGCACCGGGTGCTGCCGGGCGTCGAGACCCTCAACAAGCTCGAATCGGGCGCCGGAATCCGCATGACGCGCAGCCTGCAGCAACAGTGCCACCAATGGATCGAACGCAACCGCATATCGGACGAAGTCTGGCAACTGAACATCTACTTCGGGACCTGCCGGGAGAAGGGGCTGGAGAAGATCGCCCGCTTCATCTTCGACCACTATCCCTGCCCGATCCTGCGCGTGGTGATGAACAACCATGCGCGCAACCAGATCGAATCGGTGCAGGCGCTCCCGCTGCGCCAGCTCTCGGAGAGCGAGCAGGACGACTTCGCCAATGCGCTGGACTGCTTCAACAAGAAGGTCTGGCGGTCGCCGCGCTCGGCCAAGCCCGCGCGCTACAACCTCGCCATCCTCTACGATCCGAACGAAAAATTCCCGCCCAGCGACAAGGACGCACTCGCCAAATTCCTCGAAGTAGCCCACAAAATGAACATCCACGCCGAGCTGATCACCGAGGAGGAAGCCACGCGGCTCATGGAGTTCGACGCGCTGTTCATCCGCACGACCACGTCGCTCAACCACTACACTTACCGCCTCGCCCAGCGGGCCGCGATGAACGACATCGCCGTGATCGACGATCCCGAGTCGATCATCCGCTGCACGAACAAGGTCTACCTGTGCGAGCTGTTCGAGAAGGCGCGCATCCCGGCCCCCGCTTCGCAACTGCTGTTCCGGCTCAACGACTACACGTTCGGGGAGATCAGCGAACGGCTCGGGGCACCCTTCATTCTCAAGATTCCCGACGGATCGTTCTCGGTCGGCATGCACAAGGTCGGCAACGAGGAGGAGCTGCGTGCGGCTCTCGGCGAAATGTTCGAACACTCGGCCGTGCTGCTGGCGCAGGAGTTCATCCCCACGGAGTTCGACTGGCGGATCGGCCTGCTGGACGGCGAACCGCTCTTCGCCTGCAAATATTACATGGCCAAAGGCCATTGGCAGATTTACAACCACGCCCACGACGACACGGGCCGCAACCTGTGCGGCGCATGGGAGACGGTGCCGCTCTACAACGTTCCGCAAAAGGTAATCGATACGGCGGTCAAGGCCGCGGCGCTGATCGGCAAGGGATTGTACGGCGTGGACCTGAAACTCATCAACGGAAAGGCCGTGGTGATCGAGATCAACGACAACCCGTCGATCGACCACGAGGTCGAGGATGCCGTGCTGGGCGACGAACTCTATTACCGCATCCTCAACCACTTCATCCACTGTCTGAACCGCCTGCACGCACAATGACGCCTGCGGTCGAAATACGCCCGGCGACAATCGGGGACCTCGACGCCGTGGCGGCCGTCGAACGGCGCTGTTTTCCGGAGGACGAGGCCTTTTCGCGGCGGCAGTTGCGTTATTTGCTAGAACAGGCCGAAGGAGCGTCCTACGTCGCCTGCCGCGGGCAGGAAGTCGTGGGTTACATCACGCTGCTGACGCGGCGCACGGCCCGCAACCTGCGCATCTACTCCGTGGCGGTAGACCCCGCGGCCCGCGGATGCGGAGCCGGGCAGGCGCTGGTGGATGCGGCAATTGCATTGGCCCGACAGCTCGGGCTGGATGAAGTAACGCTTGAAGTGCGCACCGATAACGCCCCGGCCATAGGGCTTTACGCCCGCAACGGATTTCGGGACGACCGACTGCTGCGGGGCTACTACTCCGACGGCGTCGACGCGCGGCGGATGTCGCTCAGGATTTCCGGCGGGCGGCGAGAATAGCCTCCTTGTTCGTCTCGGCCCACTCCACCAGTCCGAAAATATGCGGCAGCAGGCTCCTGCCACGCTCCGTAAGACTGTATTCCACGCGCGGAGGCACCTCGGCATAGACCTCGCGGCGGATCATTCCGTCGGTTTCGAGCATCCGCAGCGTGACGGTCAGCATGCGGTGCGAAATGTCGCCCAGCGTGCGGTGAATCTCGCTGAAACGCATCACGCCGTTGGCATCGAGCGTCAGCAGCACCAGCATCGACCATTTATCCCCCAGCCGGTTCAGGATGTCCCGGATCGGACAACTGCCCGTGGGCGTAAAATTCTGCAAACTTTTTTCCGCTTCCATCCGTTTGGTATTCAGCAATGGTTACTTCGGCGTAACCAACTCATCTTTAGGTGCGTTCTTGTTTTTGCGGGCGGCTTGCCCTATATTTGTACGCAAAGGTAACAAACTTACTGAAAATAACCATTGTTCCACTAAACGAATCGCAATCATGGCAAAGAAAGTAGCCGTCGTGGCCGTGAATCCCGTGAACGGGATGGGCCTGTTCCAGTATCTGGAAACGTTTTTCGAAAACAAGATTCCCTGCACCGTGTTCGCCGTGGCCGACAGCCGCGAGATCCGCACCAACTCGGGTCTCGGCCTGACGGCCGACGACGTGATCGCCAACCTCAAAGGGCACGAGGATGAGTACGACGCCCTCGTATTCGCCTGCGGCGACGCCGTGCCGGTCTTTGCACAGCATGCCGGCGAGCCTTGGAACAAGGACCTGATGGAGGTGCTGAAAACCTTCGGGGAGAAGGGCAAGCTGATGATCGGCCACTGCGCCGCGGGGATGATGTTCGGATTCGCAGGCGTCGCCGCCGGACGGCGGGTCGCCGTGCATCCGCTGGCCAAAGCCGCCGTGACGGGCCCCGTGGCGACGGACGCCCCGTT
The DNA here is from genome assembly GCF_900083545.1 of Alistipes provencensis. NCBI lineage: Bacteria > Pseudomonadati > Bacteroidota > Bacteroidia > Bacteroidales > Rikenellaceae > Alistipes > Alistipes provencensis. The sequence continues at coordinate 871,135 of NZ_LT559262.1, forward strand.
CGAGATCGACGGCAACTTCTACACCGCGCAGGAGGAGCACGCCATCCCGGCGATGATCCGACAGGTGGTCGAAGCACTGAAATAGCGTATGAAAAAGCCCCTCTGCGGAGGGGCTTTTCGTTATCGCCGGGTGGCGTAATCGTAGACGAGCCGCGAAATGCGGGCGATGACGGCGGCGTTGGTCCGGTCGTCCTCGCGGGAATCCATGACGAAGACCGCAATCGAATAGCTGCGTCCGTCGGGCAGACGGACAATGCCGATGTCGTTGTCGGCGACCATCACGCCCTGCGCATCGCGGAAAGCGCTACCGGTCTTGTGCGCCACGGCGACGCCGGGAGGCAGCAGGCCCCGGAGTTTGTCGGGGCCGGTCGCGGTGGCGAACATTGTCTTCAGCAGAAAATCCCCGGATGCGGCGGAGAGGAGCTCCCCGCGGCGGAAAAGTTCGAGCAGCCGCACGGCGGCCAGCGGCGTGGTCCAGTTGAGATACTGATTGTCCGTACGGCGGTGCATCGTCTCTTCGTCGGCGACGATCACGGTTTCACCGATGCCCAGTCCGGCGATATAGCGGCTCACGGCCTCCGGGCCGCCCAGAAACCGGAACAGCACGTCGCAGACGTTGTTGTCGCTCTGCGCGACGCTGTACGCCAGCAGTTCCGCCGCCGTGAACTCGCCGCCTTCGGGGCAGGCTTCGCGCAGCGGCGACCATGTATCGGGAAGCAGATCGGAGCGGCGGACCGGAATGCGCGTCGTGAGGGGAAGGCCGCGGCGGTCGAGGTCGTCGAGCAGGGCCAGCGCCTGATGGAACTTATAGACGCTCATCGTGGGATAGCGGCAGGCGTTGTTCACCACGAGCGTATCGCCGTCACCGAATACGACCGCGACGCCCACCGTCGCCCGCACCGAGTCGGTCACGGCGCGGACAGCCCGTTCGAGGGATTCGTTACGGGCCGAAAGGGGCATGGCCGCCGCGAGGCAGCAGCAGAGCAGGAACAGTCGTTTCATGGGGTGTTATCCCTTCCGTTTGTAGCGCGAGGGCGAGGTGCCCGTATGCTGTTTGAAATACTTGCCGAAAAAGGACTGGGTCGAGAAATTCAGGTGATAGGCGATCTCCTGAATGCTCATGCCCGAGTATTTGAGCAAAGCCTTGGCTTCGAGGATCACCGATTCGTCGATCCACCGCGCGGCAGTCTTGCCGCTCACCTCCTTCACCACGGACGAGAGGTATTTAGGCGTGATATTGAGCTGCTTGGCGTAGAAGCTCACATTACGCTCACGTTTGTTGTACTGCTGGAGAAGCGACATGAACTCGTCGAACAGCACCTCGCAGCGCCCCTGTTTGATCTCGCCGGGCTGCTCGCGCTGGTTGATCTCGGTGATGATGTAGAACGCCGTGGTGAAAAGCGTGCGGATGATCTCGTGGCGGTAGCGCTCCTTGTCGCTGCGCAGCATGGTCTTGATAAGCTGGAACAACTGGCGGATCTCATCCACGTCCTGCGGTGTCACCTCCAGCACCGGGGCCTTGCCGAAACGCATGTAGACCGGCAGCGAGGTCGAGAGGTCGATCTGGATCTCGTTGACGAACGATTTCGAAAAAGCCAGCAGGTAGGCGGCGGCATTGGACGAGCATTTGACCGTGCGGATGATCGAATCGGGGTTGAAAAAGACGATGGTGTTGGGCTTGATGTTGTAATTCTGCATGTCGATCGACACCGTAGCTTCGCCGGCCATCATGATGATGGCCGTAAAACCGTCGATCGAAGTCGGATAGTCGGCCGTGGTGTTCTTGTCGGCCGTGAGCGCGGAAATGACCAGATCGTCCGAAAGGTAAAAGACATCGCTCATCTCCTTTTTGAGCCGGGAGATGGAAACTTTTCGCAGGTTTTCGCGTCCGCTGCCGCGCGTCGCCTTGCCATTATCCGCCATATCGTCGTAGTTTTTCCGACAAAAGTAACAAAAACGGTCCAAAATCGCAATACCGCCCCCAAAAAGAGTCGGAAAATATTTCACAAAACCCTCTCCGAACCCTCCGCCCGCAGCGGTTCCCTATTGCTGTTTTTCGCACATGATGCGCAGGCCCCCGGCGATGCACTCGATGTGCAGCGGGAATTCGGCGCCCTTCTGTCCGTCGACATCCGTCGGTTCGTTGACCGTCGAACGGATGTCGATCGTTTGCGCCTGCAGGTGGCGGACGATCTTCGGCTGCCCGCCCGCCAAGTAACGGCACATGGCCAGCGTCGAGCGGAAAAAGTTCTTCTTCTCGAGCAGGATGCAGTCGAAAAGGCCGTCCTTGATCGACGAGCGGCGCGCCAAATGGAAACCGCCGGCCGTCTCGCCGTTGAAGATGAGCACCATCAGCGACCGCAGGTCGAAGCGCTCGCCGTCGGCCTCGATCTCGAGCGGCACGGCGTGCATCGAACGGAACTCTTTGACCCCCTCGATGATGTAAGCCAGCTTGCCGATCCGGTGCTTGCGTTTGTCGGGTGTGCGCTGCGAGGTGGTCGTGAAGATGCCGAACGAGAAGATGTTGACAAACCAAAGCCCGTTCACGCACCCCACGTCGACCCGTTCGACGCCTCCCGAAGCGATCTGCCGCGCCGCTTCGAGCGGTTCGCACGACATGCCCAGCGCCCGGGCGAAATCGTTGGCCGTACCCGAGGGAACCACTCCGACGGGAATATCCAGCCCCTTGCCCTTCATGGCGTTGACCACATAGTTGACCGTGCCGTCGCCGCCCGCCACGACCATAAGATCGATTGCCTCGTTGCCGTCGAAGGGGTTTGCACCGAAATCGATCAGTTGGGGCGTGATCTCGTAGCCGTAAGCCCGGAAGACGGTGCAGATGGCCTCGACGTTGCGGGCGACCTTGCCTTTGCCCGACTGCGTATTATAAAGAAATACAGCCTGTTTCATGATATTATTATTGCATAATCAATGCTTCCATAGCCGGTGAAACATACTCCTCGTAACCGTCGCTGCCGTCCGCGAGGATGAAATAGACCTTCACCCCGGGCATGGCGGCCGCAGCAGCCAGCGCATCGTCGGCGCCCATGGCCAGAAACATGGTCCCCAAGGCGTCGGCTTCGGCGCACGTCGGGGCCACGACCGTCACCGACAGCAGGCGCGAAACAGCGCTGCGGCCCGTGCGCGGATCGATGGTGTGGGCGACTTTATTACCCTCCTTATCGAGGTAGAAACGGCGGTAGTTGCCCGAAGTAGCCAGTCCGCCGTCGTGCAGCCGGACCCGTTTCTGGAGGTATTCGCCGTTCGACATATTGCCGTCGAAAGGGGTTTCGATGCCGATGCGCCACGGATTACCCTGCCGGTTGACGCCCCGGCAGCGGACCTCGCCGCCGATGTCGACGATGTAATTCTCGGCACCGTATTTCTCGACCAGAGCGGCCAGCAGGTCGACCGTATAGCCCTTGGCTATCGAATTGAAATCGAGCTGCACGCGGGGATCGTCCTTGACCAGACGTCCGGCCTCGATGCGCACCTTCTCGCGCCCCACGAATTCGAGGATCGAATCGACGTTCGGATGCTCGGTGCGCTCCTTCCCGGCGAAGCCCCACGCCTCGACCAACGGCTTGACGGTCACGTCGTAACGCCCGTCGCTCAGGGAGCCGATACTGTCCGCAAGGCGGAGGTTAAAGGCGATATGACGGTCGACGCTGTCCGTTTCGTTGCGGTTCAGGCGGCTCAGCAGCGACGTGGAGTCGTAGATCGACATCGACACCTTGGCTTCGCGGTCGAGCTCCATGACGGCGGCGTAAAGCTCCTGCGGCGAGACGTCCCGGACGTCGGCCACCACATGCAGCGTCGTGCCCAGCATCACCCCGTCGACCGAGACGTAGGCGGGACGGCGTCCGCAGCCCCAGAAAGCGGTCGCAACAAGCACGGCCAAAGCCCCGCAGATCCCCTTTTTCAGCATAATTCTCACTTGTTTAGCCGCAAAAATACGATTTTCCGGAGTATATTGTAAGTTTTCCGGCCAAAAAGGCAAATAATTTTCTGTTTTGAATGCTTAATTCTTAATTATTTCGTACCTTTGCGGAACGCTCTGGCGTTATCCACGGTAAGGGGGATGCGTCGTAGAGTGGAACGTAAACAAATTTTACACAATGGCTTATTTAACAGCTGAGAAAAAGCAGGAGCTTTTCGGCCAGTACGGCAAGTCTAACACCGACACGGGTTCGCCCGAAAGTCAGATCGCGTTGTTTTCCTACCGTATCAGCCACCTTACAAACCACCTCAAAAGCAACAAGCACGACTTCGGAACCCAGCGCGCACTGCTGCGTCTGGTCGGCAAGCGCCGCGCGTTGCTGGAGTACCTCAAGGAGGTCGACATCGAGCGCTACCGCGCAATCGTCAAGACGCTCAATCTCCGCAAGTAATCCCGAGGAAGAAATGAAGGCAATTCCCGAGAGGGGTTGCCTTCATTTTCGTTGCGAAAACAATCAAAAACACTCATAGGTTTAAATTTTTTATGGAAGAAAAGAAGCTGTACAACGCAGTCCGTAAAACGATCACCCTGGCCGACGGACGCCAGATCGAGATCGAAACGGGCAAACTGGCCAAACAGGCCGACGGCTCGGTCGTCGTCAAGATGGGCGACACGATGCTGCTCGGTACCGTCGTGGCCGCCAAGGATGCAAAACCCGACACCGATTTCATGCCCCTGCAGGTAGAGTACAAGGAGAAGTACGCCTCCATAGGCCGCTATCCCGGCGGCTTCATGAAGCGCGAAGGCCGTGCAAACGACAGCGAGATCCTCGTTGCCCGTCTGATCGACCGCGCACTCCGCCCCCTGTTCCCCGCAGACTACCACGCCGAAGTCTACGTTACGGTCAACCTCATCTCGGCCGACAAGGACATTCAGCCCGACGCGCTGGCCGGACTGGCCGCATCGGCCGCGCTGGCCGTGTCGGACATCCCGTTCGGCGGCCCCATCTCGGAGGTCCGCGTAGCCCGCATCGACGGACAGTACGTCATCAACCCCAACTACTCGGAGATGGAGAAGGTCGACCTCGACATCATGGTCGGCGGTACGATCGACAACATCCTGATGGTCGAGGGCGAGATGAAGGAGGTTTCGGAAGAGGTCATGCTCGGCGCCATCAAGTTCGCGCACGAGGAGATCAAGAAGCACTGCGCCGTACAGATCGAACTCTCGAAGGAGCTGGGCAAGGACGTGAAGCGTACCTACTGCCACGAAGTCAACGACGAGGAACTCCGCCAGACGATCATCAAGGAGCTCTACGACAAGGCTTACGCCATCGCCACGAGCGGCACGATGAAGCACGAGCGCGAGGACAAGTTCAACGCCCTCGAGGCCGAGTTCGCAGCCCGCTACTCGGAGGAGGAGCTCGCCGAGAAGGCTCCGCTGATCCACAAATATTTCCACGACGACGTGCAGAAGAAGGCCATGCGCAACATGGTCCTCAACGAAGGTCTGCGCCTCGACGGCCGCAAGACCGACGAGATCCGCCCGATCTGGTGCGAGGTGGGCTACCTGCCCGCGGCACACGGCTCGGCGATCTTCACCCGCGGCGAGACCCAGTCGCTCACGACCGTGACGCTCGGCACGAAACTCGACGAGAAAGTCAAGGACGAGGTGCTCGTGCAGGGCACCGAGCAGTTCGTGCTCCACTACAACTTCCCGCCGTTCTCGACGGGCGAGGCCAAGGCCGCACGCGGCCTGAGCCGCCGCGAGATCGGCCACGGCCACCTCGCATGGCGCGCCCTGAAGCCGATGATCCCGCTGGGCGAGGAGAACCCCTACGCCGTGCGTATCGTGTCGGACATCCTCGAGTCGAACGGTTCGTCGTCGATGGCTACGGTCTGCGCCGGAACCCTCGCGCTGATGGACGCCGGCGTGAAGATCAAGAAACCCGTATCGGGCATCGCCATGGGTCTGATCTCCGATTCCGAGACCGGCAAGTGGGCCGTGCTGTCGGACATTCTGGGCGATGAGGACCACTTGGGCGACATGGACTTCAAGGTGACGGGTACCAAGGACGGTATCACCGCCACGCAGATGGATATCAAGGTCGACGGACTCTCCTACGAGGTGCTGGGCGCCGCGCTGGAGCAGGCCCGCAAAGGCCGCATGCACATCCTCGGCAAACTCACCGAGTGCATCGCCGAGCCGCGCGAGGACTACCGTCCCTGCGTACCGCGCATCGTACAGATCACCATCCCGCAGGATATGATCGGTTCGGTGATCGGCCCGGGCGGAAAGGTCATCCAAGACATCCAGAAGACCACGAACACCACCATCACCATCACCGAGAACAACAACCAAGGTTATGTCGACATCTTCGGCATCAACAAGGAGGCTCTCGACGGTGCGCTGGCGCGCATCAAGGCCATCGTGGCCATCCCCGAGGTGGGCGAGACGTACCACGGCAAGATCCGTTCGATCGTGGCCTTCGGCGCCTTCGTCGAGATCATGCCCGGCAAGGACGCCCTGCTCCACATCTCGGAGATCGACTACAAGCGCTTCGAGACCATGGAGGAGACCGGCCTGAAGGAGGGCGACGAGATCGATGTCAAGCTGATCGGCGTCGACCCCAAGACCAACAAGCTCAAACTGTCGCGCAAGGCGCTGCTTCCCAAACCCGAGGGTTATGTGGAGCGGGAACGCCGCCCGCGTCCCGAGCGCGGAGAGCGCGGCGAACGCCGCGACCGCGGAGAGCGTCGGGAGCACCACGAGAGCAAGGAGGAGTAAAACGACTGTTAATGTGGATATTTCGGACGGAAATACACCGTTTTTTCCGTCCGGAATATTGCATAATTAGCAAGAGTTTTCTATATTTGCGCTGTTCCGCGGGCTGAAAATGGGCGAATACGCCCGGAAACGGGTTCCGGAACGGACTGAAATAGGGCAAACAAATTTAAAATAAACACATTAATTTTACCTATTATGAAAAACTTAATGAAATTGAGCATGGTGCTCGTAGTTGCCGCACTGGCATTCTCGAGCTGTAATTGCTTCAAGAAGATGGCCAAGAACCGGGACGACATCAAGCTGACGGTCACCCCCGAGATTCTCACGCTGAACAACGGCACCGTTGCCGCCGACATCAATGTCACCTTCCCCGTTGAGTACTTCAACAAGAAGGCCATCATCAAGGTTACCCCCGTCATCGTATTCGAGGGCGGCGAAGTGGCCGGCGCTACCAAATACTATCAGGGTTCGAAAGTGGACGAGAACTACGCTGTCGTAGACAAGATCAACGGCGGCAACTTCACGCAGCATGTGGAATTCCCCTACGATCCCCGCATGGACCAGTGCGCACTGCAGCTCCGCGCCGAGATCAAGTGCCCGAAAGGCAAAGCCAAGGAGTTCGTACTCGTTAACCTGAACACCGGCGCCATCCCCACCAAGGAGCAGGCTGCCGTGCTGGCCGGCAACGACGCCGCTGCCAAGGCCGCTATCGCCAAGGAGTTCGGCCTGACGGTGGCTTACGGTCTGAACACCCTGCAGAAGGACCTCAAGTATGGCGACCTGATGGATCAGATGGCCAACAACTACAAGAAGGTGACCACGGTGGTTGACAAGACCGACCTGCTCTACGCGATCAACTCGTCGGTAGTGACGAAAAAGAACGAGAAGAACGCCGACCTCGGCGCCTTCAAGGAGAACGTGGACAAGAACCTCACGAACGACCGCGCTACGCAGAACATCGCCGTGAAGGGCTACGCTTCGCCCGACGGTCCGGTAAAATTCAACGACAAGCTCTCGCAGGCTCGCAGCGAGTCGGGTAAGAAGGTCGTTGCCAAACTGCTGAAGGACGCCGGCCTCGACATCGACGCCGCTGCCTACGGTGAGGACTGGGACGGCTTCAAGGAGCTGGTCGAGAAGTCGAACATCAAGGACAAGAACCTCATTCTTCAGGTGCTGAGCCTCTACAACTCGCCCGCAGAGCGTGAGACCGAGATCAAGAACATGTCGACGGTATTCGAGGAGCTGAAGAAAGAGGTGCTTCCCGAACTGCGCCGTTCGCAGATCGTCAACAGCACCGACCTTCAGGGCCTGACCGACGCTGAGATCATGGCCGCTTACCGCAACGGCGGCGAGCTGACCGCAGAGCAGTACCTCTATGCCGCTCAGGAGCTGGCCAACGGTGCCGAGGAGCAGGTTGCCATCCTGACCGCCGCTTCGAAGAAGTTCAACGACGCCCGCGTATGGAACAACCTCGGCGTGGCTCAGACGCAGGCCGGCGACAAGGCCGCTGCCCTGAAGTCGTTCGAGAAGGCTGCCAAGCTGGATTCGTCGAAGGAGCTCAACAAGAACCTGCTGCTGGCTAACCTGGCCAACAACAACACCGCCGAGGCCAAGAAGTACGCTGCTTCCGCCGACGCTCAGGCCAAGGCTGCCATGGCTGCCGCCGAGGGTGACTACAAGGCTGCTGCCAAGGGTCTCAAAGGCTACAACGAGGCTATCGCTCTGGTTCAGTCGAACGATCTGGCCGGTGCCAAGAAGGCTATCGCCAAGGACAACTCGGCTGACGCCGACTACCTGCGCGCTGTGATCGCCACGAAGGAAGGCGACCTCAAGACCGCCGAGGCACAGTTGAAGAGCGCCGTTTCGAAGAACCCCGCGCTGGCTCAGAAGGCTGCCAAGGACATCAACCTGAAGCCGCTGCAGAAGTAATTCCGCACGAACCGATAAAAAGAGTCTGAGCCGAAACGGTTCAGGCTCTTTTTTTGCATCTGCTCCGGAGGGTCCGGGCAACAAAGGTCCGAACGGGCCCGTTCTTAAAATAAATGGCCCGGAAGCGACGCGGGATCGAATAATTTTTCTAATTTTGTAAAAAACAAGATCACATGGAATACGCCAACCATCTGAATGAATACGCTCCGGCATGGAGCGCCGCGCAGGTCGACGCCGAAGTCGCCCGCATCCGCAAGGTTGCCGAAACACACAACCACAATACCGAGGTCTACAAATTCTGCTACTCGGCCGTCGACCTCACGACCTTGTCGTGCAACGATTCGGTGACCTCCGTCACGGAGTTCGCCCGCAAGGCCGTGGAGTTTTACCAGAAATACCCCCACATTCCCAACGTGGCGTCGATCTGCATCTACCCCGCATTCGTGGAGACCGTGGGGCTGGCCGTGGACGGCACGCCGATGAAGATCACGAGCGTGGCAGGCGGATTCCCCGCCGCGCAGACGTTCCTCGAGGTGAAGGCCCTCGAGGTGGCGATGGCCGTGGAGAACGGAGCCGACGAGGTGGATATCGTGCTGAACGTGGGCCGCATGCTCACGGGCGAGTACGACGAAGCGGCCAACGAAGTGGAGGTGATCCGCACGGAGATGGACGAGGATGTGGTGCTGAAAGTCATCATCGAGTCGGGTGCGCTGAAAACCCCCGAACTGATCCGCAAGGCTTCGCTGCTGTCGATGCTGGCCGGGGCCGATTTCGTGAAGACCTCGACGGGCAAGATCGACGTGGCCGCAACGCCCGAGGCCGCCGTGGTGATGTGTCAGGCCATCAAGGACTATTTCGACAAGACGGGCCGCAAGGTGGGTTTCAAGGCCGCAGGCGGCGTCCGCTCGGCCGAAGACGCCGCACTCTACTACACCGTCGTCGAGGAGATTCTCGGCAAGGAGTGGCTCACGACCGACCTGTTCCGCATCGGTGCCTCCTCGGCCGCCAACAACCTCCTCTCGGCCATCGAGGGCAAAGAGGTGAAGTATTTCTGACCGCCGGAACATCCGGCAACGATATGCAGCAGTTCCTTCAGAGGGACTGCTGTTTTTCATATCCCGAGGGGGGGGGTAATACAGGCCGTTTAAAATATCCGGGGTGCACAATCGTCTGCATAAGTAGAGAGCAGCGGCAATGACAACCCGAAAACGAAAAATCGTCTTATACACCTTCGACTGCACCGGATGCGGCTACTGTGTCAAGGTCTGCGGCAACGAGGTCCTCAAACTGGTGGACAACGGAGCCTGCCGCTTCGTCAACGTGGCCGATGCGTCGCGCTGCAACGGATGCGGACGGTGCGAACAGCGATGCCCCAACGGAGCAATTTCACTAAAACAACCGGATATCATGAAAGAAAAACTGAAAACCGCAGGATTCTGCCTCGGAGGTACGGCCCTGCTGGCGCTGGGCGTAGCCGTAACGATGTGGCTGTGGAATGCGCTGATCCCCGAAATCGTCGGATGGACGAGCATCAACTACTGGCAGGCGCTGGGCCTGCTACTGCTGATCCGGCTGCTCTTCGGCCCCTTCGGGTGGTCCGAGCGTCCGCGCATGTCGCGCCGGGAGCACCGCCACCTGCACGAAGCGATGCGCGGCATGTCGCACAGCGAAAAACGGGAGTTCATCCGGCGACGGATGCGCGATTTATGCGAACGGGGAACCGCAGCGGATGAAACCGGAAAAGAATAACCCGGCGGAGGTATTCGAGAACTACCGCCGGCAACTGCGGGCCTTCATCTCGCGGCGCGTGGACTCCGAAGCGGAGGGTGAGGACATTCTCCAAGAGGTTTTCATGCGCTTCGTGCAGACCGACACGGTGAACCCCATCGGGCAGGTCGCGGCATGGCTCTTCCGCACGGCCCGCAACCGCATCATCGACCACAGCCGCAAGCGCCGCGAGGAGCGGATGCCGCAGATGCGCGACCCCGACGACGAAAGCGGATTCGTCAGCGAGATCACCGCCCTGCTGGCCGACGACAGCAGTTCGCCCGAAATGGAGTACCTCCGGGCGCTGGTCTGGGAGGAGGTCGAAAAGGCCCTCGGCGAACTGCCTGCCGCCCAGCGCGACGTGTTCGAACTGACCGAAATGGAGGGATTCACCTTCCGGGAGCTCGCCGAGGACACCGGAATCCCCATAGCAACGTTGCTTTCGCGCAAGCATTATGCGGTGAAATACCTTCGCAACCGGTTGGCGGATATCTACGAGGCTTTCCTCTCGGACTGAACCCTTTACGAAAAACGGCGGCCCTTTTGCGGGGCCGCCGTTTCTGTTTATACGGATAACATCAGATCGAGTCCGCGACTCCGACGGTCAGCGAATCCGCAGCGGGGATGGCCGGCTGCATGGGAGTCGGCACCACCGGAGCGGGCGCCACCGGAGCGGGCACCGCCGGGAGTTCATCGCGCCGGATCATCGACTCGAACTTGTCGCGCCGAAGAAAGACGATGACGATCACCGCGATCACCGCCACAGCCACGAGTATGCCGATCAGCCTCTTAATCATTTTTATCCTCCTTCAATATCCCGATAGCGCGCACGATCACGTTGTCCACGGGATAGATGTTCGCATAGAAACCGTTATCCTCCAGCGTCGTGTTGCGGCCGATGTAGGCTCGGAGCTGAGCCTCGATCAGCCGGCGCGAGCGGGCGATGTCACCATAGCGCGGCGCAACGCCCTTGCGGGCGGCATAGCGGACGAAATCGTCGACAAGGGTCTTGTCGCTGTCGAGCAGCGCCTGCAGTTCGTCGATGGTCTTCACGGCGTTGAGCGCCTCGCGGTGCCGGTCGGCATACTCGATCGTATAGCGGTAGAGAATGTTGCGGCCCGACACCTCGACGAAGTATTTCGTCACGTCGGTCGTATCGGCCGGGATGAAGACGTCGGGCATGATGCCGCCTCCGCCGTAAACCACCTTTCCGCCCGGCGTCGTCCGTTTGAGCGAATCGGCGAAATGAATGCTGTCGGCCGAGAAAAACTCGTTGTTCTTATACCGGTTCCAGATATCCTCCTCGTAGCTCTCGTCGTCGCCGATGGTGTAGGGCTTCTGGATCGAGCGGCCCGTGGGGGTGTAGTAACGCGCCGTGGTCAGCCGCAGGGCCGATCCGTCGCTGTACGGTATTTGACGCTGCACGAGTCCCTTGCCGAAGGAGCGGCGTCCGACGATCGTTCCACGGTCGTTGTCCTGCAACGCTCCGGCGAGGATTTCGCTCGACGAGGCGCTCCCCTCGTCGATCAGCACCACGACCTCCATGTCCTGTGCCGAGCCGTTGCCGTCGGCATATTCCCGGAGCTGTTCGTGGCGGCGGTCTTCGGTATAGACAATCAGTTGATCCTTGTGCAGGAACTCGTTGGCCACGGCGATCGCCTGATCGAGGAACCCGCCCGAATTGCCCCGGAGGTCGAAGATCAGCTTCGTGACTCCCTCGGCTCGCAGCGAGGCCAGCGCCTTGTGGAACTCGTCGTAGGTGGTCCGCGCAAACTGTCCCAGTTTGACATAACCCACGCCGTCGACGATGCGGAAAGCCGATTCGATGCTCCTGATCGGGATCACGCCGCGCTCGACGTCGATCGGCACCAGTCCGGAGATGCCCTGCCGCCCGATACCCAGATGCACCGTCGTGCCGCGCGGTCCGCGCAACATCTTCACAACGTTGTTCTGGGGGATTTTCCGCCCGGCGACCAGCGAGTCGCCGATCTCGATGATGCGGTCCCCGGCCTTGATCCCAGCCTTGTCGCTGGGCCCGTGCGGGATGACATTCAGCACGATCACCGTGTCGGTAGCCATGTTGAAGACCACGCCGATACCGTCGAACTCCCCTTCGAGGGGCTCGTTCAGCGCCTGCATCTCCGAAGCGGGGATGTAGACCGAATGGGGGTCGAGTTCCTTGACGAGCAGCGGAATGACGTGCTCCGCAAGGGAGTCCATCGACACCGAATCGACATACTGGTTCTCGATCAGCGACAGCGTATAGGTCAGCTTGTTCGTGGGCAGCGCCATGCGCCCGAGCATGCTCTTGAGCTGCGAAGTGGTGGAATTGCGTCCCAGATACTGCCCCAGAAGCAAGCCCAGAACTACACCCGCGGCCAGCAGCAACGGGAAAAGGACGGTGTGTTTCGAGTTTTTGTACATTACTTGTTCTTAAAGGTATACGTCAAACCGACGCTCAGCAGCGTCCGGGTCTGCACGTCGACATTCTGCGCCCGGTTGTAATACAACTGGAAACTCAACGTCGTCGAGAGGTATTTTGTTGCCTTGATGTCGATGGTATTTTCCCAACGCACCGTGGGGTGGATCGGCAGGCGGGGTTTGTCCTTGATATTGCTGCCGTCGGCAACCCATTTGTCGTAAGCCGTCAGGTATTTGGTATAATCGCCGATCTTGTTCTTCTGGCCGATATCGGAAATCCAGCCGTAGAAAGACTGGACCGTAGTGCGATAGCGCAGATAACCCGTCTTGCCGAAGGTCCGGTCGAAACCGATTTCGACCGACGAACCTCCCTCGTATTTCGAAGTCTTGTCGGGGTCTTCGATACCGTAGGGATAGGCCGGTTTGATCTCATTATTGTCCTTATCCACCTGCCGCATGCGAATCCAGTCGCTTTCGGCGAACGTGGCGTTCAGGGCGAGCGGCGAGATATTGACCGTGATCGGGAACTTGGGCTTGGGGCTCTTGTAGGTGATACCGAACGAAATATCGAGATAACCCGGGGTCATGAACTTGCTTTTGAGGTGCTTCTTCTCCTGCTCGGAACGCGATTTATAGCCGTTGACGAACTGGCTGCGGAACTGGATGATCGAACCGTAGGACCAGTTCTTGGCCATCTCGAAGGCAGGGTTCACCCAAATCAACAACTCATCCTGATTCTTGAACCAGACACCCTCGCTGTCCATGATCTTGTTTCCGCTCTCGTCGACCATCGGCTTACCGTCCGGACCCACGCGCTGGGTCTCGACCTTCATACGGTTGTAGCCCAGCTTGGCACTGAACTTGGTTTCGATGGAAAAGAGGTTCTTCTTGAAGACATGGCGCAGGTTGAAAGTCCCGACCAGTGCAATGGAGTTATCACCGCCCGAGACCGAAATCCACGGGTCGTTGTAGGAGGTCAGCGAACCTTGCAGGCCGCCGCCGAACTCGAGGTAGTTGCGCTCCTTGCGGATGGCCGCACGTTCGGCCTTGTAACGGGCCAGATTGAAATAGTCGACGTCGACGGGGGTGGACTTCAGCTTATCCTGAAAAGTCACGCTCTGCTGCTCGGCATTGACCTCGTCGATCGAAATCTGGGCCGAAGCCGGAATGGACACGAACAGGAGGGCCGCCAGTGCGAGGATCGGGTAAAAATGTTTCATAGCGAAGCGATTCTATTGATTTTCAAGGTACAAATTTATGAATTTATTTACAAAATCCTTAACTTTGTCTGAAAGATAAACTGAAAGAACTAATTATGAAATATTTCGGAGCTCATGTAAGCGCCGCGGGAGGTGTGGACAACGCCCCCGCCAATGCGCACGCAATAGGGGCCACGGCCTTCGCACTCTTCACCAAGAACCAGCGCCAGTGGGTGGCCAAGCCGCTCACCACGGGCGAGATCGACGCTTTCCGCAAGGCGTGCGACACCTACGGCTACCGCCCGGAACAAATACTGCCCCACGACTCGTACCTCATCAACCTCGGGCATCCCGAGGAGGAAGCATTGGAAAAGTCGCGCGCAGCGTTTCTCGACGAAATGCAGCGATGCGAACTGCTGGGGCTCGACCGCCTGAACTTCCACCCCGGCAGCCATCTGCAGAAGATCACCGAGGAGGAGAGCCTCGACCGGATCGCCGAGTCGATCAACATCGCCCTCGACAAGACCCGCGGCGTGACGGCCGTGATCGAGAACACCGCCGGGCAGGGTTCGAACCTCGGGTTCCGCTTCGAACACCTCCGTTACCTGATTGACCGTGTGGAGGACAAGTCGCGCGTAGGCGTCTGCATCGACACCTGCCACGCCTTTGCAGCGGGGTACGACCTGCGTACCGCCGAGGCGTGCGACGCGACGTTCGCCGAACTGGAGCGCGTCGTGGGATTCAACTACCTGAAAGGCATGCACCTGAACGATGCGATGAAGATTCTGGGCAGCCGCGTCGACCGTCACACGCCGCTGGGCGAAGGGATGATCGGCATGGAGTGTTTCCGCTACATCGCCCGCGACAAACGGTTCGACGGCATTCCGCTGATCCTCGAAACCCCGGACGAAGCGCGCTGGGGCGAGGAGATCGCCCGATTGAAAGCATTCGCCGAAGAGGCATAGAAAAAAGGGAGGTTTCAGACCTCCCTTTTTCAGACCCGATCCAGACAATCCCGGATAATCGCAGCGCTTTCGCGGACCTCTTCGCCGGAGATCGTGAGCGGCGGCGAGATGCGGAACGCCGTGTCGCAGAACAGGAACCAGTCGCTCAGGATGCCCGCCTCCTTGAAAAGCTCCATGATGCGGTAGAGTTTCGCCGGCTCGCCCAGTTCGACGGCCAGCAGCAGTCCCGAGCGGCGAATTTCCCGCACGGCAGGATGGCCGGCGAGCAGCGATTCGTACAACGCTCCCTTCGCCTCGACGGTTTCGACCACCCGGTTGTCCAGCAGGTAGTTCAGCGCCGCCAGACCGGCCGCACAGCAGACCGGATGGCCGCCGAAGGTGGTGATATGCCCCAGCACGGGGTTTTCCTGCAAGGTGTCCATAATTTCGCGGCTCGAAACGAACGCCCCCAAAGGCATGCCGCCGCCGAAGGCTTTGGCCAGACAGACGATGTCGGGCGTGACGCCGTATTTGAGCATGGCGAACAGTTCGCCCGTGCGGCCCATGCCGGTCTGAATCTCGTCGAAGATCAGCAGCGCCCCCACCTCGTCGCAACGCCGGCGCAGGGCCTCCAGATACCCCGGATGCGGCGGCCGGACGCCCGCCTCGCCCTGCACGGGCTCGGCAAGTACGCAGGCCGTGCGGCGCGTGATGCGGTTCAGGGCGTCGAAATCGTTGAACTCGATGGCCTGCACATCGGGCAGCAGGGGCCGGAACGCTCCTTTCCACTCCTCGCCCTCGGGGGCGCCCATCACGCTCATCGCCCCGTGCGTCGAACCGTGGTAGGCGCGGCGCATGGAGATCATTTCGGTGCGTCCGGTATAGCGTTTGGCCAGTTTGAGAGCCCCCTCGACCGCCTCGGCGCCCGAGTTGACGAAATAGACGCTTTCGAGCGGCGCAGGCAGCAGCGACGCAATCTTCGCGGCGTACTCCACCTGCGGGGTCTCGACCAGTTCGCCGTAGACCATCACATGCATGTAACGTGCGGCCTGCTCCTGCACGGCACGCACCACGGCGGGATTCGCGTGACCGACATTGCTCACCGACACACCCGCCACCAGATCGAAATAACGTTTCCCTTCGGGGGTATAGAAAAACGAACCCTCGGCGCGCGCGACCTCCACCAGCATCGGCGACGGCGAGGTCTGAGCGACATGCGCGAGGAATTGTTTGCGTAAAATACTATTCATTTTCACTGAATTTTCTTGCAAGGATCGCCTCTGCATCCTTCACGCTGGCGCGCATCCAGCCGTCGAGCACCTCGGCCTGCGCATCGGGCGGCAACTGCCAGCCGTCGACCGTGAGGCGGATGCGTTCGGAGAGCATATAGATCAGGATAGCCGCCGAGGCCGAGACGTTCAGGCTCTCGACCATGCCGCACATCGGGATGCGCAGGAATTCATCGGCCGAGGCGATCACCTCGTCGGAAATCCCGGCGTGCTCCGTGCCGAAAACCAGCGCGAAAGGTCCCCGCCCGACGTCGAAAGTCTCGGGCATCACATCCTCGCGGTGGGGCGTGGTGGCGACGATGCGGTAACCCGCCCCGCGAAGCGCGGCGATGGCCTCCGTCGTCGAGGGGTGCTGCCGGACGTCGATCCACCGCTCGGCGCCGCGTGCGATGTCGGGATTGGGTTCGAAAGAACACAACGTCTCGACGGTGTGCATCTCCTGCACGCCGAACGCCTCGCAATGGCGGATCAGCGCCGCGGCGTTCTGCCCGTGGTACATGTTCTCGGCCAGCACGGTCATATAACGGGTCCGCATGCCGACGGTCTTGCGCAGCACCTCGTAGCGTTCGGGCATCATGAACTCCCGGAGGCAGGCGATGCGTTCCCCGCAGGGTCCGGATTCGGGGCCGAACTCCGGCAAAACGCTATTTGCGGTATTTTTCATCGTCGTCGAGGATTTTCAGGTAACTTTCGTAGCGCGACCACGCGATCTCCCCCGCCTTGACCGCTTCGACCACCGCGCAGCCCGGTTCGTGGGTGTGCGTGCAGTTGTAGAAACGGCAGCCCGGGGCCACGCGCATCATCTCCGGAAAATAGTGCCAGAGTTCGGCATCGTCGATATCCAGCAATCCGAATCCCTTGATACCCGGAGTGTCGATCACCGCCCCGCCTTCGGCCAAGGGGTACATCGTCGAGAAGGTCGTGGTATGACGCCCTTTGTGGTGGCTGTCGGAAATCTCGCCCGTGCGGATATCCAGCGAGGGGTCGATGGCCTGAATCAGCGTCGACTTGCCGACGCCCGAATTGCCCGACACGAGCGTCGTGCGCCCCGCCAGCAGTTCCCGGACCTTCTCCACACCGCGCCCCTCCTTCGCAGAGACCTCCAGCACCCGGTAACCGGCCCCTTCGTACACCGCGCGGAACTCCGCGACGGCCTCCGCGTCCTGCAGGTCGATCTTCGAAAGCAGGATCGTAGCCGGGACCTTGTAGGCCTCGCAGGTCACCAGAAAGCGGTCCGCGAACTCCTTGGGCGTTTCGGGCGAGCGCAGCGTGACCATCAGCAACGCCTGATCGACGTTGGCAGCGATGATGTGCGACTCCTTGGAGAGGTTCGAAGCCCGGCGGATCACATAGTTGCGGCGCGGCGCAATGTCCACGATCACGCAGTCGCCGCCCTCGGCCTCGCACACCACTTCGTCGCCCACGACCACGGGATTGGTCGACCGCACGCCCTTGAGGCGCAGTTTGCCCCGGATGCGGCAGCGCAGCGTCGCGCCGTCGTGCAGGACGTCGTACCAACTGCCGGTGGCCCGGACCACGGTGCCCGTAAATCTATTCTCCATCGGACGGGGTATTTTCGCTCTGCCGCGGCACTTGGTCGCCGACCCACTCCAAGAAAGGGAACACGGCTTCCGAGAGGCGCATGACCGGTTTATAACTTTTCGATTTCTCGATCGTCTCCGGCCCCACGAGGGTATAGTCCTCGTTCAGGTTGTCGAACGCCGAAAAGAGGACGCTCAGCACGAGCAGGTATTTCAGCACCGAGACCGCAATGCCCAGCAACGTATCGGCGATGCCGAACCCCGCGAAGTGGAACAGCTTGCGCACGAGCCGTCCGGCGATGGCGACGATGAGGATGACCGCGACGAGCACCGTGACGAATCCGCCCGCGGCGGCGATGTCGGGGTCGAGCCGCAGCCACTCGCCGACCTGCGTGCCGAACTGCGCCGCGAGCCAGATGCCCGCAACGATGCCCGCCAGAGAGCATACCTGCAAAATGAAGCCCTGACGCCACCCGTTCCAGACGGCCAGCACCAGCACCAGACAGACGATCAGATCAACAGCGTTCAAAAACAACGTTCAATTTGTGTCTGTAAAGATACACATTTTACCGAAACAGCCCAAAAAAAGCACATAAAGGACGATTTGGAGACAAGTATATAAATATAGGTGTCGATCCTCAGCGTATCACGTCGCGCAGGTTAACATTCAGCGCATTACAGATGATGCACATGGTTCTTATGGTCAGATTGGTCCGTCCCGCCTCGATACGGCTCAAGTTGGATCGTTCCATGTCGCACCGGTATGCCAACTCCTGTACGGTCAGCATACGCTCCTTCCTCAACTCCTTGATCCTCGTAGAGATATATCGGATCTCCTCCTGATAATCCATTCCCATTTTAAAAATTTGGACAAAAATTTTGCTGTGCAAATTTTTATATATATATTTGCACCATGCGTATCATATATGATACCATAAGTCAGCGTCGCAAATGAGTAACAAATTGAAAATTACATGCAAAACACATCTTCATTTCAATCTTTCGTACTATGAAAAACAACTTATTCAGAAAATTTCTGGCAGTGTTCCTGACCGGAACATTGCTCGGTGCCGTCGGCTGTAAGGACTACGACGACGACATCAACGACCTGAAGGGTCAGATCGACGACCTGAAGGGCAAAATCGAGCTGAAGGCCGACGCTTCCGCCCTTCAGACGATCACCGACAAATTGCAAAATGTCGACTTCTCGACATTCGTCACCAACGCCCAGCTGGATACCAAGCTAGCCGGTTACGTCGAGAGCAGCAAACTGGTTGACGAAGTAAAAAAACTCGGTTACAAGACCGAAAAGGAGATCCTGGACCTGATCGCTAACAACACGCTCGATCAGGCAGCCATCGACAAACTGATCGAGGCTCAGTTCACTTTCGCCAATATTTGGACGAAGGAGGTTCAGGCGGAAGTTCAGAAGCTGATCGAAACCGAGATCGGTAAGATCGAGGGTGTAACTGCCGCCGATCTCGCCACCATTAAGGCGGAGATCATCAAAGCGATCAATGACGACAAAGAGGTTGACGGTATCCGCGAGGCTATCTCGAATATGGTCGGCTCGGGCTTCTCCCAGTACATGGCCGAATATATCAAAGGCAATCAGGATGTCTGGGCCGGTCAGGTAGGCAATGCCGCTATCGCTGCCATCGATGCTGCCGGTTCCGAACTGAAAGAGAAGATCCTCGACATGATTTCCGAAGACGGCACATTCCTGGAGCAGGATGACCTCACACAGACATTCGCCGAGTACGACAAAAAGATCACGGCTATCTGGAGCGCTATCGACGACCTCGCCGGCCGCATCCAGTCGATCGTATTCGTCCCGACGGAGGTCGGAGCCGATTATGACGTAAACTTCGGCGGTTCGTACATTGCTGGCGCTAAGGCAGCCGACAACATTCCGCTGGCTTCTTCCCCCAAGGTGAAAATCGCTTTCCGTGTAGCTCCTGCTGCTCTTGCCGGAACGCTCGCCGAGCAGATCAACGAGGGAGAGGTAGAGGTTTCGTTCATTCCCGAAGAGGTTAAGACCCGCGCTGCCGAAGCCGAAGCTCCCGTAACCTACGAGGGCGACGTAGTTGCCGAGGACGGCAAACTGATCTTCACGGCTGTTGCCGACGAGGCTCTCTACGAGGAACTCAAAGAGGAGGGCAAAACCTATGCTGTCGCCCTCTGTCTCAAGCAGGAAACCAAGCCGAACGAAGACGGCAACGGATACAAATATGTAGGCTTCGAGATCGTTTCGCCCTATATCTCGACCACGGGTGCATCTGCGGATGTCAAAGCCAATTTCGTACTGGCCAAGGCCGGCGAAGAGGACAAACTCGTCGAGTACACGGATGCCGCCGTTTATCCGCTGGTATGGAACTCGACCGAGACGATAGTACTGTTGAGTGACTATCAGCTCGCTTACAAGGACGGAGAAGAGATCCTTTCGCTGGAAGACGCTGCCGCCAAGTATCTCTGGGATGCAGGTGTTGCCGAAAAGCTGGCATTTGCATACACCCACAAAACTGTAGCCTACTCTGGCAACGCCGGTGATTTCAGCAACCAGACCCAGCTCACGATCGATCCGAAAGACCCGACGAAGTCCGGAGACAGAAACAAGCAGATTACCGTCAAGAACAACGCTGCAAAACAGAGCGTTGATAATGTAGGCGACGTATTCACTGTCACCGACGATCTCACGATTACTTTCGATAAGAAGAGCATTGCATGGCTCTCCGGTATCAAATCGCAGGTTGAGATTACGGGCGACAAGGCTGCCGAGCTGACGGAGATCGACGGCGTGGTCAACTGGAAATATGCAACCTATGCAGCTGATAACACCTACTCGTTCACGGTTACCGTTCCGGCCGACAAAGCAATGGATTGGGAAATGTTCAACGAGTTGCCCGCATCGATCGATGCAGAGGTAGCAGCACTTCCCAAGGATAGCAAACTGGTTCTGGACGGTCAGGATGTACCTGCCGTAACGATCGCTCCGGTCAAGATGCTGAATGCCGAATCGGCACAGCAGCTCACGGTAACCGTAGCCAAGTGGCTGAACGGCAATGGCGAAGTAACCTTCACCGCCGCACCCAAGGTAGGCTCCACCGAAACGTTTGTCAACATCTCCGGTAAGGTAACCTTCAACGGACTGCCTGCATTCTCCTACGAGATAAAGAACGAGGGCGCCAAGGTAGGTGACAACTATGAGATCTCGTTCGAGAAAGTCAACGAAACGTTCTTCGACAAGCAGTATTTCGCAGACAAGGCAGCCGTAGCTACCTTCCTGAAGAACTTGACGCTGAACTATAGCGGTGTAAATGTAGCCGGAAACGACAAGGTAACCCCGATCGTTCTGCCCGCTGAGATTACGCTCGTAGACGGCGCAACGCTCAAACTGGCATTCGACGACGCGAATATCAACTGGGAGAAGCAGCCTTCGTACACCTACACCGTACCGACCGGAACGGGCAAGGGCAGCATCGTCAGCGACGACAAGGCATTCGAAATCAAGCTGACCGGTTCCTACACCCTGACCAACGAAATCTTCTCGCTCAAGGCCAACGATTTGTACCTCAAGCCCGGAGCCGCAGGCAAGAATCCGTTCATCGAACTGAATGCCGGTGTCAAAGACAACGCTGTTGTCCTGAACGCTATCGACCTCAAGCGTGCATACGATATGACCGAAGAGGCTAAGGCTGCAGGCGCAACGGTCAAATACACGCTGGTAAAGGACAATGACGATTACAAGACCTACGAAAGCGTTTATGGCAAAGGCGACGCCTCGAAATGGCCGTCGATCTCGGGCAGCAGCATGAGCTGGCAGAACTTCATCCTGTCGTCGTGCACGGTCAAAGCCGAACTGTTCGACAAGAACGACAAACTTTGCGCTACGGAAGAGTTCGACGTTACGCTGGTAGACCCGATCGACTTCGATTCGTGGAACTTCTTCCAGGGCGGCGAAGTCATCCTCCCGGCTGCAGGTGAGACCGCCGCTACGTTCAACATCGTGAACAAAGTGCTCGCCATGTCGACTGACGGCCGAGAGCCCGGCGAGTACAAGGAGAACAACAAGCCCGTCACGGTTGTCGCTGTTGCACGAGATGTCCTCGGCAATGAAATCTATACAAAGAACGAAGACGACTATACACTGTCGACGCTCGCTACGGCAACCAACGGCTACGGGTTCTTCTACAAAAATGATGAAAACACAGACCTGTATGTTGAATACGGCGAACTGAAATGGGCTACTTCCCCCATCGTAGGCGTAACGTTCGACAACAAGACTGGTGTCATCACGGCAGTAGCCAGCAACGAATCGGTAGCTGCCACGACGGCAACGATCGACGTAACCTACCGGTATCGTTTCGCTTACGAGCCCACCACGGACGATAAGGGCAAGGTAACGGGCTACGAAATGAAGCCGTTCACGAAGTCGATTAAGATCAGCTTCAAGAAATAACACCCGGAGTCAGCTTCCCGGGGCCAACGGTTCCGGGAAGCCCTCCCCTATCTTACGCAGGGGATGGCACCCAAGGAGTTGTTTTTTAGTTAACAAGTTTCACATACATCCTCTGCTTTTTGGCGGACCGAAGAGGCGCGGTCCGCCATTTTTTTGCACCCCTCTCAAAAGGGTCTGCCGGGCACAAAATCCCATCGGTTTGGGTTTGTGCCCGGTTTGTATTATCTTTGCCGAAGATAAACTTCGGCTTAGACAGGCGGCGCCTCGGCATAGTCAAATAAATTTGCCTCTGCCCTCGGCTTGCACTGTCTTTGCACAAGAACATTAAAAACAGCCTGCCATGAAACGATACATAGCGATTCTCCTGCTGCTCACGGGTCTCGTCTCGACGGCCCGCGCCCGCGAGGTCTTCCCGATCAACGAAGGTTGGCGCTTTTTCTTCAAGTCGGAGAAGACCTCCGACAACGCCCGCCACGTCACCCTGCCCCACAGTTGGAACACCGATCCGCTGGCCCAAGGCTACTGGCTCGAAACCACGGGCAACTACCAGAACGGCATGTACCTGCCTGTCGAATGGGCCTCGAAGCGCCTGTTCGTGAAGTTCTACGGCGTGCAGTCGGTGGCCGATCTTTTCGTCAACGGCAACTATGTCGGCACGCACCGCGGCGGCGCCTCGGCCTTCACGTTCGAGATCACCGACAAGGTTCGTTTCGGAACCGACAACGCCATGCTCGTGGTGGTCAGCAACAGCGGCCGCGACGACGTGCTGCCCACCTCGACCGACATGAACCTCTACGGAGGTATCTACCGCGAAGCCGAGCTGATCCTCACCGAGCGCACGGCCATATCGCCGCTCTATCTCGGTTCGGACGGCGTACTCGTGCGGCAGCAAACCATAAATCCTGAGAAAGTCGAGGGTGAGGTCGAGGTGCACATCACCTCGAAAGGCGACAACTCCTGCATGCTGAACGTGGCCATCACGGCCCCGGACGGCGTGCGCACCTACACCAAACGCCAGCGGGCGAAACTCGACGGCAAACCCGTCGTCGTACCGTTCACCATCGAAAACCCGGCGCTCTGGAGCCCCGACCGGCCGGCGCTCTACACCGTGACGGCCTCGATCGGCGACGAGACCGTGACCGACAGCGTCACGGTCCGCACAGGTTTCCGCGCGATAGCCGCCAGCACAGCCGGCGGGCTGACAATCAACGGGGTGCGGGTACCCGTACACGGCGTGACGCTCTACCACGACAACGCCCTTTCGGGCGGTACGCTGACCCCGTGGGATTACGACGCCGACCTCGGGCAGATCCGCACGCTCGGGGCCAACGCCCTGCGTTCGGCGGTAATGCCGCATGCGCAGTACCTCTACGACCGCTGCGACGAGCAGGGGATGCTGGTCTGGGTCGATACGCCGCTGCACCGCTCGTCGTTCTTGGGCGACGTGGCCTACTACGCCATGCCGGGATTCGAACAGAACGGGATGGAGCAGTTGCAGGAGATCATCGCCCAGAACATCAACCACCCCTCGGTGGTGATGTGGGGCATTTTCTCGCGCCTCTGGACCCGGGGCGACGACGTGACGCCCTACCTCAAACGGCTGAACGACGCGGCCCATGCGCTGGACCCGTCGCGTCCGACGGTGGCCTCGAGCGACCAGAACGGCAATATCAACTTCATCACCGACCTGATCGTCTGGCGGCAGGACGTGGGCTGGCGCCGCGGTTCGACCGACGACGTGATCCTGTGGCGCAACCAGTTGCAGAAGAACTGGTCGCACCTGCGTTCGGCGGTAAGTTACGGAGGTCCCGGATTCATCGGCCACAAGAGCTACACGGCGCAGGCCGAGCCGCGTTCGAACTGGATGCCCGAGGAGAAGCAAACGCGCTTCCACGAGGAGTACGCCAAAAACCTGCAGAACGATTCGCTGTTCTGGGGCATCTGGATCGACAACATGTTCGACTACGGAGCGTCGCGCCGTCCCTACGGGGTCAACGGCGCCGGGCTGGTGACGCTCAACCGCCGCGAATGCAAGGACGCCTATTACCTCTATAAAGCGATGTGGAACAAGGAGGAGCCGACGCTGCATATCGTCGACAAACGGCGCCGGCTGCGCGACCACGACATGCAGGCTTTCCGCGTCTACTCGTCGGCCGGAGCGCCCGTGCTGATCGCGGGCACCGACACGCTGGCCATGACCGAATACGCCCCTTTCCAGTACCGGACGGATTCGGTAGCCATGAAGGGGGTGGTCGAGGTGAAAGCCGCGGCGGGAGCGCTGCGCGACAGTGTGACTATTCTTGTCGGCAACGTGCTAAAACCGAAACGGACGCCGGTCCTTCGGCGAACAGCAGGTCCGCAAACGACAAATTAGGGCAGAAGGGCATCCGCTCGGAGAAGACCTGAAAATAGGGCTCGGCAACGAACGCCGGGCCCTCTTTGTGTTTGGGCCGCAGGTCGAGGTCGTCCGGGGCGGCGTCGACATAACTTTCGGAGAGCGCCGGCATCGGGACCTTCGCCAGCGAACACAGCGTGTCGAGCAGGGAGAGGTTGTAATCGACCAGAAATTCCCACTCCCGGCGGTAAAAGGGTTCGAAACGTTCGGCGTAGAAGTCGAAATAGGGCGACGACTTGTAGGAAGCCACCAATGCGCCCCAATGCTGGTGCTGCCAGCGTTTGGAGTAATCGAGGCGCACGTCGCGCATCGGCTGGCGGGGGCGGTTGGCGTTGCGGACGTGGACGGTGAGGTCCATCACCCCGTCGGTGGCCAGTATCCGCGCACGGTTGCGCTCGGAGCGCTTCACGAAGTGCTCGCCGAGGTCCACGACGCAGCCGCCGCGCAGGAGGTGCGTGAAATACTCCACCGAGGGGAGGTATGCGAGGGGAAGGATGGTCATGGCTCGATCCAATTCCCGTTGGCTTTTATCAGTTCGACCAGCCGGTCGAGGGCCTCCTCCTGCGGGATGTTGCGTTCGACGACCTCGCGCCCCTTGTAGAGGGTGATGCGGCCCGGGCCGGCGCCCACATAGCCGTAGTCGGCGTCGGCCATCTCGCCGGGACCGTTGACAATACAGCCCATGACACCGATGCGGAGGTTTTTCAGGTGCGACGTGCGGGCCTTGATGTCGGCGAGGGTCTTTTCAAGGTCGTAAAGCGTGCGGCCGCAACTCGGACAGGCGATATACTCGGTGCGTGAGAACCGCGTGCGCGCGGCCTGCAGAATCATCAGTTCGACCTCGCGGATCTCCGCGTCCGAAAAGCCCGGGGCATCGATCCAAATGCCGTCGGCCAATCCGTCGAGCAGCAGCGGCCCCAAGTCGGCGGCGGCTTTCACGGCGAGCGTCTCCAGCGAGGATTCTTCATAGCGACGTCTGACCACGACCGGTTCGTCGGGAACCTCGAGGTTCAGGATCGCGGCGCGCAGTTCGGCCGTCGGATTGCCCGACACGGCTTCGATCACGCGGAACCCGTCCAGCGGCTCGGTGTGCACGACGGGCACCGTCACGCGCGAACGACGACGGTATTCGGTCGGCGAATAGCGTTCGGGATGCAGCACCTCGAAGCGGCCCGGACGGTCGGAGAAATGGTCTGCAAGCAGTTGTGCCACGGGAATCTCGTTCTCGGGAGCCTCGGTGAGCGACACGCGGATCGTGTCGCCGATGCCGTCGGCCATCAGGGCCCCGATGCCCACGGCGCTCTTGATGCGCCCTTCGATGCCGTTCCCGGCCTCGGTGACGCCCAGATGGATCGGGTAGTGCATATCCTCGGCATCCATCGCCCCGACCAGAAGACGGTAGGCGGCGACCATCACGCGGGTGTTCGACGACTTCATCGAAACGACCACCTGATCGAAATCCCGCTCCCGGCAGACCCGCAGAAATTCCATCGCCGAGACAACCATGCCCTGCGGCGTATCGCCCCACTCGTCGAAAACGCGCTTGGCGAGCGACCCGTGGTTGACGCCGATGCGCAGGGCGGCGCCCCGCTCGCGGCACTGTTCGATCAGCGACTCCAGTTCGCCGTTCTGCGTGCGGTAGTTGCCGGGGTTGATGCGCACCTTGTCGACGTATTTCGCGGCGACGGCCGCGACCTCGGGTACGAAATGGATGTCGGCGACAATGGCCGTTGAAAACCCGTCGGCACGCAACTGCCGGACGACGTT
The DNA here is from genome assembly GCF_900083545.1 of Alistipes provencensis. Classification (NCBI taxonomy): domain Bacteria; kingdom Pseudomonadati; phylum Bacteroidota; class Bacteroidia; order Bacteroidales; family Rikenellaceae; genus Alistipes; species Alistipes provencensis. The sequence continues at coordinate 897,573 of NZ_LT559262.1, forward strand.
TTCGAGGTTTTCACCCTCGCGGCGGCCCTGTGCCGTGAGGCGCACGATGTGCCCCCCGGCGCGGTCGATACGCTCGATCTGCGCCACGCTGGCGGCGGTGTCGTTGGTGTCGGTATTGGTCATCGACTGCACGGCGACGGGGTGTTGCCCGCCGATCGCAACCCCGCCGATGCGCACCTCGCACGCCGGGCGGCGTATGAATTCCGAAAGATTCATCTGTTTTTCACTTTTACAATTACAAAGATAGTGCAAGGTAAGCGCAATGCCAAACAAGTTTGGCGATGCGCCCGACTTTCACTATATTTACAGAACATAGGATGCGCCTCGGCAATGCTCAAACAAGTTTGGCATTGCGCTCGACTTTCACTATATTTGCCGGGTGGATATACTCGACAACGATATCAAATTCGTAGCGGGCGTCGGCGACGCCCGGGCCAAGCTCCTCGAACGGGAGCTGGGTATCCGCACGCTGGGCGCCATGCTCAGCCATTACCCTTTCCGTTACATCGACCGCACGCGCATCTACCGCATTTCGGAAATCACCGATGCGGCAGGTCTTTCCTATGTTCAGTTCCGGGCCCGCGTGACGGGCATGGCCTATGCCGGTGCAGGACGCAAGCGCCGCTTCACGGCCTTCGTCCAAGACCCCACGGGATCGGCCGAACTGGTGTGGTTTCAAGGCGTCAAGTGGATCGAGAAACGGATCGAAGTCGGACGCGAATACCTCGTCTTCGGGCGTCCGTCGTTCTACCGCGGGGAGCTGTCGATGGCCCATCCCGAGCTGGAGACCATGGAACAGGCCCTCTCGCGCAAGGCCGAGAGCGGCATGCAGGGCATCTACCCCTCGACCGAAAAGCTCGGCAACGTGCTGGGCACAAAGGGCATGTACCAGATCATCTGCAACGCATGGGCGCTGGCCAAAGACCGCATCGCAGACCCGATGCCTGAAGCCGTCCGCACCAAATACGGGCTTATTACGCTCCGCGACGCCATCTACAACATCCACTTCCCCCAGTCGCAGGAGTTGCTCCGGCAGGCCCAATACCGCCTGAAATTCGACGAACTGCTGGGCGTGCAGCTCAACATCCAGCAGCGCCGCACCGAGCGCCTCGCCAAAAGCAACGGGTTCCTTTTCCCGAAGGTCGGGGGCGTCTTCCATACTTTTTACAACGAAAAACTCCCGTTCCCGCTGACCGGGGCCCAGAAACGGGTCATCAAGGAGATCCGGCAGGACACCGTGACGGGATTCCAGATGAACCGCCTGCTGCAGGGCGACGTCGGCAGCGGCAAGACCCTCGTGGCGCTGATGACGATGCTGCTGGCCGTGGACAACGGCTATCAGGCCTGCATGATGGCCCCGACCGAAATTCTCGCCCGCCAGCATTTCGCCACCATCTGCAAGATGCTCGACGGCATGGATGTGAAAACGGCCGTCCTGACCGGATCGTCGAAGGCCAAGGAGCGCAGGCTCGCCCTCGAAGGCATCGCCTCGGGCGAGGTGGACATCCTGATCGGCACCCACGCGCTGATCGAGGACCGCGTGCAGTTCGCCAATCTGGGATTCGTCGTGATCGACGAACAGCACCGCTTCGGCGTGGAGCAGCGTGCGCGGCTCTGGACCAAGAACGAACAGCCGCCCCACATCCTCGTGATGACCGCCACGCCGATCCCCCGCACGCTGGCCATGACCCTGTACGGCGACCTCGACGTGTCGGTGATCGACGAACTGCCCCCGGGACGCCGTCCGATCAAGACGTTCCACTACACCGACGCGGCACGTCTGAAACTCTTCGGCTTCATGCGGCAGGAGATTGCCAAGGGCCGGCAGGTCTACGTCGTCTACCCGCTCATCAAGGAGTCCGAGGCGATGGACTACAAGGACCTCACGGACGGCTACGAAGCCATCTCGCGGGATTTCCCGCTGCCGCAGTACGTCACGGCGATTTGCCACGGCAAGATGAAGCCCGCCGACAAGGAGGAGTCGATGCGCCAGTTCAAATCGGGCGAAGCCCAGATTCTCGTGGCCACGTCGGTGATCGAGGTGGGCGTCGACGTGCCCAACGCCACGGTCATGGTCATCGAGTCGGCCGAACGTTTCGGACTCTCGCAGCTCCACCAGCTGCGCGGCCGCGTGGGCCGCGGCGGCGAACAGTCCTACTGCATCCTGATGTCGGGCGAGAAGCTCTCGCGCGAATCGCGGGCGCGGCTCGAAGCGATGTGCGAGACCAACGACGGCTTCCGGCTTGCGGAGCTCGACCTCAAACTGCGGGGCTCGGGCGACATCAACGGCACGCTGCAGAGCGGCATGGCATTTGATCTGAAGATCGCCAGCCCCACGACCGACGTGCAGATACTCACCGTCTCACGCGAGGCGGCGGCCGAGATTCTCGCCGCGGACCCCGCGCTGGCGCATCCCGCCAACCGGGGCCTCGAGGCGCTGAGGCGCCGCTACTCGGGACGCGAGGAGATCGATTTTTCACGCATCTCGTAATATCGAACACCTTACGAACGTTATTTTATCATTAACCCGTCAACACGACCCTGTCTTATCCAACAAAATCCGTTCCGATGAAACGCTTCCTGACCACCATACTCCTGCTCGCCGCAGCCTCGCCCCTCGCCGCGCAGCTCTACCATCCGGGCGAACAGCTCTTCTACCGCGTGAGCTACAAGGCCAAGATGTTCCCCAACACGGAGGTCGGCGCCGTGGAGGTCAAGACCACCGAGGAGAGCGCCGACGGCAAAACATACTACAAGGTCGAGGGCATCGGCCGTACACTGCCCACCTACCGCTGGTTCTTCAACCTCGAGGATGTCTACACGGTGTGGATCGATACTTCCGAGCTGCGCCCCGTGCGTTTCGTGAGCGACATCCGCGAGGGCGACTACACGTTCCAGAGCTATTACACCTATGTCTGGCCCGATTCGGTGGTCCGCACCCGCTGGCGCAGCCGCCAGAACCCATTTCAGGAGAAACAGATGCCGCTGAACGCCGAAAGCATGGACGCCATCTCGCTCTTCTTCAACCTGCGTTCGGCTTCGGCCGAGGATTTCCACGTCGGGGAGCCGGCCACGCTGCAAATGGTCCTGCAGGATACTGTCCGCCACCTCCATTACCGCTACCTCGGACGCGAGAACAAGAAGATCCGCAACATGGGCCGCTTCCGGACGCTGAAATTCGAATGCCAACTGGGAACGACCGAGGGGTATTCGTTCACCGACGGCACGATCTTCACGATCTGGATCTCCGACGACCGGAACAAAATCCCGCTTTACATCGAATCGCCGGTCAAGATCGGCAGCATCAACGCCTACATTTCGGGCTACAAAGGGCTTAAATATCCCGTCGAGAGCCTGATGAAATAATTTTTTTCGTATATTAGCGGAACAAAATGAACGTTTTCGTCAAGCCGGGCGCAGCACCGAACGAAATTCGGGCCATGCCGAAGCGGGAAAACGAAGAAAGAAATTCAACCTTATGGAAAACAGACAGGGATACGATCCTTCGGAATTCGAAGACGACGATTACATGAACCCCCAGCCCGACGCCGGGAAGTCGATCCGCGGATACCGCATCGTCATCATCATCCTTTCGGTGATTCTGGTGGCGATTTCGGTACTCTATTTCAGCATCCACCGCCAGCAGATGCTCGACAATGAACTGCTGCAGGCCGACCGTGACTCGATCCAGAACGATCTGGGACGCCTGATGACCGACTACGACGATTTGCAGATTTCGAACGACTCGATCTCCGCCGGACTGAATTTCGAGCGTGAGCGTGCCGACTCGCTGATGACGCGCCTCAAGAAGGAGCGGTCGTGGAACCTCGCCAAGATCAAGCAGTACGAGAAGGAGGTCGGAACGCTGCGCACCATCATGAAGGGCTATGTGAAACAGATCGACTCGCTCAACACGCTCAACAAACAGCTTATCAAGGAGAACGTCGGCTTCCGCAAGGAGATATCGTCGGCCAAGCTGCGCGCCGACATGGCCGAGGAGAAGGCCGCCGAGCTGGACAACAAGGTCAAGGTGGGTTCGGTGCTCCGCGCCCGCGACATCCGCCTTGCGGGCCTCAACGAGCGAAGCAAACCCGTATCGAGGGTCAAGAGCGCCGCACGCCTGCGCGTGGATTTCGTGCTCGCGGCCAACGAACTGGCCACACCGGGCAACAAGGCCATCTATGTGCGCATCACCTCGCCCGACGGCTATGTGCTGACCACCGAGGCGATGCCGACCTTCGAATTCGAGGGCGAGCGGCTGAGCTACTCCGCCATGCGTGAGGTCGATTACCAGAATCAGGACCTCGAAGTGGGCATCTACTACAACTCGACCGGATTCGCAGCCGGCACCTACCAAATCCAGCTTTACAGCGAAGGCCGTCTGATCGGCCAGACGCAGGTGGTGATGAAGTAACCCACATGGCGACAAACGTAAAAAAGGGAGGCTTTCCGCGGAAAGCCTCCCTTTTTTATCGTCCGTCCGATCAGCGGATGCCGTGTTTCTTCAGGACCTTCAGCAACTCGGGCTGCAGGTTCTGCGCCCAGCGCCAGTAACCCAAATCCGAGGGATGCGTGCCGTCGGCCGAAGTGACGTGGTCCGCACCCGTGAGGTCGGCCTTGTCGATGAAGTAGACGTTGTCGAAGCGTTTCATCGCCTCGGCCATCTGCTGCCGGGCCATCGCCTGCTTGGCGGCCTCGTTCTTGTCCGATTGGAGATCGAAGTTGCGGCTCTCGCGGTAGATCGTCTGCACGAAGATCAGCGGCGTCGTGGGCAGCGACTCCCGGATACGCGCGATGAAGGGGATCAGCCGCTCGGCGATCATCTCGGCATTGGGATTCGAAAAGGCGTCGAAGACCATCGCGTCGGCATCCTTCACATCGGCGAGGTAATCGGCGAAATAGGGCTGGAGCTTGCAGTTGCCGCTGCAGGCGATGCTGCAAAAGTAAAGCCCCGTGTTGCGGGCGATCTGCATCGGGTAGCTCATGCCGGCGCGGCTGGTGCTGACGCCGTGCGTGAAGCTCGAACCGAAGATCACGATCTTGTGGCGGAAGGGATTTTCCATCGGTACGATCTTCGCATCCGTATCCACGCCGACCTGCAGCGAGGTCAGTTCGTTGTAGTTGGGGAGGTAGAGCAGACACTCCTTTTCGGAATCGTCCATCCCCTTGATCAGCGTGAACGCCTCACCGCGTTTGCGGGGAGCGCGCGAAAAGGCGTACACCCACTCGCCGTCCTTGCGGATGTAGAGGTCGAAGCCCTCCGAAGCCACCCGCGGGGTGCTGGCGCCGTTATAGACGAACGAGGTGTACTCGGGCAGCAGGTCGATGCGCGACGAGTTGGTCTTGAACACCAGCGCCAGACCCGCTCCGCAGCGGACCTGCTGGTTCTCGCCCTTGGTGAAACCCTTGTAGGCGACCGTGTCGATCCGGTGGTAAGGGTGCGGCGTAGGCAGGGCCTTGCCGATCAGATTCAGTTCGGTGGCGTCGACGAACCGCACCTGCGCGGCCGCCGCCCAGACCGTCAGCAATGCGACGGAGAGTAAAAGAAGACGTTTCATAGTTTTTGACGTTCGGATTTATGGATTATCAGTTCAAAAAAAGGGCGAAGTCCGCAAACCTCGCCCTTGCGGGAACGGCCGCCGGGGCCTATTTCGCAGCTTCCTGCCAGATCAGCGCCGAGGCGCCGAGGATGGCGGCATTCTTTCCCTGAATACCGCTCGGAAGCAGTTTCACCTTGTTCTTGAAAACGAAGAGCATGTTCTCCTCCATGAACCACTGCGTGGGCTCGAAGAGCAGTTTGCCGGCCTTCGAAAGACCTCCGAAGAGGAAAATCGCCTCGGGCGACGTCACCGTCACCACGTCGGCCAGTGCGCGGCCCAGCATCTCGCCCGTGAAGCGGAACGCCTCCAGTGCGATGGGGTCGCCCTGCTCGGCAGCGGCCGAGATCATCGAAGCGTCGAAATCCTCGAACGCAATGCTCCGCAGCTTGCTGGGGGCATTCATCTTGGCCATCAGTTCGAACGCCGTGCGCTTGATGCCCGTCGCCGAGACATAGGTCTCCAGACAGCCCTTGCGCCCGCAGCCGCACTCGCGGCCGTCGCGCTCGACGATCACATGACCGAACTCCCCGGCAAAGCCGTCGTGGCCGTAGATCATCTCGCCGTTGGCGACGAACCCCGATCCGAGGCCCGTGCCGAGGGTTATCATCACGAAATCACGCATGCCCTTGGCATTGCCGTAGATCATCTCGCCGATCGTAGCGGCGTTGGCGTCGTTGGTGACGATCGTCTTCACACCGCCGAAGCGTTTCGAAATGTCGCTTCCCAGCGGAAAGACGCGGCGCGCCTCGTCGGGATTGGGGTCCTCGGGTTTGAATTTCCAGAGGTTCGCGGGGTTTTCGATCGTGCCCTTGTGATAATTGGCGTTGGGGGCGCCGATGCCGATGCCGGCCAGCTCGTATTCGAACGAAAGGCTCTGCGCCAATGCGCGCATGGCGTCGCAGAGCTCCTCCACATAAGCCGGATAGTCGTCTACATGGGGATATTTGCGGGTCGAGATGACCGATTCGGCATAGAGGTCGCCGTTTTCGTCAACGAGTCCGAACGCGGTGTTGATGCCGCCGATGTCCACACCGATAGCGAGTTTTTTCATATTGTGATTCAGGTTAAATGTTGAGTTTTCCCTCCATATTTTCTCCGCTCGGCATAATCCGAACAAGTTCGGCTTCTGCTCTTGCTTAACGAAAATGTTAGATTTATCCTGTCAAAGTTAATTTAAAATTCGGCTACTCCAAACTTTTTTTCTACTTTTGGGACAGATTCAGGCCCAAAACCACTACCCGGATTATGCAAAGCAACGAACAGATACTTTCCGCCATCGAGAATTACCTCGCACAGGCCGATTTTCCGGCCGAACCCGAATTGTTGTACGCGCCCATCGGCTATTCGCTGGCCGGAGGCGGCAAACGTCTGCGGCCGATGCTGCTGATGCTCGCCTACGGCACCTTCGCCGACGACCTGAAGCAGGCGCTGCCTGCGGCCGCGGCCGTCGAGGTGTTCCACAATTTCACGCTGCTGCACGACGACATCATGGACAACGCCGCCGTGCGGCGCGGCAAGCCCTCGGTCTATGCCAAATGGGGCCGGAACGTGGCTATCCTCTCGGGCGACGCCATGCTGATCTACGCCTACCGTCTGCTGAGCACCGTCCCGGCGGAACTGCTGCCGCAGGTGCTGACGACGTTCAACAACATGGCCCTCGAGGTGTGCGAGGGACAGCAGTACGACATGGATTTCGAGCAGAAACCCAAGGTCTCGGTGGTCGAATACATGCACATGATCGAGCTGAAGACCTCGGTGCTGCTGGCCGGGGCCGTGGTGATCGGCGCCATGCTGGGCGGCGCCTCCGACGAGGACTGCCGCCGCCTGCGCCGCTTCGCCGTCGAGCTGGGACTCGCTTTCCAGTTGCAGGACGACCTGCTGGACAGCTACGGCGACGAGCGGCTGGGCAAGGCCATCGGGGGCGACATCCTCGAAGGCAAGAAGACCTACCTGATGATTACGGCCATGAGCCGCGCGGACGAAGCGTCCCGCGAGGTACTCCGCACGGCCTACCGCGATCCGAAACTCAGCGACGCCGAAAAGATCGCCGCCGTGAAGGCGGTCTATGACCGGCTGGAGGTGCCGCGCCTCACCGAACAGCAGATATCGCTGCGCTTCGAGCGGGCGCTGTCGATCCTCGACACCCTCTCGGTGGAGCCCGCACGGACCCGACGGATGCGCGACTACGCCATGAGCCTGATGGGGCGGAAAAACTAAGCCATGAAACGCTCGGACATCGAAATAATGGCCCCGGTGGGGTCGTATGAATCGCTTGCGGCCGCCATCGGGGCCGGAGCCGACGCCGTCTACTTCGGGGTCGGGAAACTCAACATGCGCTCGGCCTCGGCAGCCAACTTCACGCTCGACGACCTCGAAAAGATCGTCGCCACGGCCCGCAAAGCCGGGGTGAAGAGCTATCTGACGGTCAACACGGTCGTCTACGAGGACGAGATAGCCGAGGTCCACGCCGTGATCGACCGCGCCAAGGCCGCAGGGGTCGACGCCGTGATCGCCTCCGATCTGGCGGCTATCCTCTACGCCCGGCAGATCGGGCAGGAGGTCCACATCTCCACCCAGTGCAACATTTCGAACTCCGAGGCGGTGCGGTTCTTCGCCCAGTGGGCCGACACGGTGGTGCTGGCGCGCGAGCTGACGCTGGAGCAGGTGGCCGGGATACACCGCAGGATCGTTGCGGACGACATCCGCGGCCCGCGGGGCGAACTGGTCGAGATCGAGATGTTCGCCCACGGCGCCCTGTGCATGTCCGTTTCGGGCAAGTGCTACCTCTCGCTCTACGAGACCAACTGCTCGGCCAACCGCGGCGCCTGCCGCCAGTTGTGCCGCCGCAAATACACCGTCACGGACAAGGAGACCGGGGCGCAACTGGACATCGACGGCCGCTACGTCCTCTCGCCCAAAGACCTCTGCACGGTCGATTTCCTCGACAAAATGATCGGCGCGGGAGTCCGGGTGCTGAAGATCGAAGGACGCGCCCGCGGTGCGGAGTATGTGAAACGCGTGGTCGAATGTTACGACGAGGCGCTCCGGGCCATCGAAGCCGGGAGCTACACCCCCGCTCTGGCCGAAGGGCTGAAAGAGCGGCTCCGGACGGTCTTCAACCGCGGATTCTGGGAGGGTTACTATGCCGGGCGTCCCGTCGTGGAGCACAGCCCGGCCTACGGATCGTCGGCCACCCAACGCAAAGTGTATGTGGGGAAAGTGGTGAATTTCTACAAAAAACTCTCCGTTGCGGAAGTCGCGGTCGAGGCGGCGCCCCTCGCCGTCGGAGAACCGATCTTCTTTCTCGGGGCCACGACCGGCGTCGCCGAGCAGACGCTCGAAGAACTGCACGGACCCGACGGTTCGCCCGTGGATTCCGTCGCGCAGGGCGAACTCTGCGCCATCCGCACGCCCGGGGTGATCCGCCGCGGGGACCAGCTCTACAAATTCATTCCGGCAGACAACGCCGGAACCCGATAACGATGAAACCTCAACCGACCAAACCGACCGCCCCGCAGCGGCTTCTCTCGCTCGACGCCCTGCGGGGTTTTGACATGTTCTTCATCATGGGCTTCGCAGGGCTCGTCGTCGCCCTGTGCAAACTCCGGCCCGGCGGTTTCGCCGACTGGATGTCGGCCCAGATGGGGCATGCCGAGTGGGACGGGTTCTTCCACCACGACACCATCTTCCCGCTGTTCCTCTTCATCGCGGGCATCTCGTTCCCCTTCTCGCTGGCCAAGCAACGTGAAAAAGGGATCGGCGAACGGAGCATCTACACGAAGGTGATCCGCCGCGGGCTGACGCTGGTGGCGCTGGGACTGGTCTACAACGGGCTGTTCAACCTCGACTTCGCGACGCTGCGCCTGCCGAGCGTGCTGGGCCGCATCGGACTGGCGTGGATGTTCGCGGCGATGCTGTTCATCCGGTTCGGAATACGCACGCGCATCGCCCTTGCCGCCGGGATTCTCGTCGGTTACGGACTGCTGCTGCAATTCGTCGGGGCGCCCGACGCCGCAGGGGCCGGACCGCTGACCGAAGCGGGCAACATCGTGGGCTACATCGACCGGACGATCATGCCGGCACACCTCTACGGCAACCGGGGATTCGACCCCGAAGGGTTGCTGAGCACCCTGCCGGCCATCGTGACGGCCATGCTGGGCATGTTCACGGGCGAATTCGTCCGCCGTTCCGAGGAGCAGATTTCCGGCAGCCGCAAAGCGCTCCGGATGGCCGCCGGGGCCGCCCTGCTGTTGGTGCTCGCGCTCTGCCTCGACCCGTTGCAGCCCGTCAACAAGAAACTCTGGACCCCGGCTTTCGTCTTTGCCGCAGGGGCTTATTCGCTGGGGATGTTCGCGCTGTTCTATTATATCATAGATGTACGGCAGTGGCGGCGGTGGAGCTATTTCTTTCAGGTCATCGGCCTCAACTCGATCACGATCTACATGCTCCAGCGGATCGTCCGGGTGAGCTACACCTCCGAGTTCTTCTTCGGAGGACTGGCATCGAAATTCTCGCCCGAGGTCGCCTCGGTGATCTTCTCGGCGGGTTACGTCACCGTCTGCTGGCTGTTATTGCGGTTCCTCGACCGGAAGAAAATATACCTCAAGGTCTGAGACCCTCCCCATCGGAAAAGGCGCATCTTTCGGGATGCGCCTTTTTACATACTCCGGAGGTCGTTTTTTTCAACTATCGAGATTTTTTTATCGAAATTCAATAAATATCAGTTGTTTTTCAAAAAATATTTCGTATATTTGCAGTGTCAAACAAAAGACACATCGCCATGGAAACCGAAAAAGTCATCCGCATCCTGAGCCTCTTTCTCGTCGTGGCCGCCTTCGCCGTGAAGGTCGCCACAGAGCTGATGTTCCCCCAGTCGCTGCACGGGTTCGACCTGCCGATCGTCATCGTACTGATTCTCTGCCTGACGAACATCTGGCGCCGGCCCGCCGAAAAGAGCGAAAAACCAAACAAATAAAACCCACGAAAAAACTCCTTGTCATCGCCGCAATAGCCGCCGCGGCTATCGCCTGCACCTCGAATCACAACCAATTAAAATAAAAAGTTCAAACACGGGTCGACCCGGAGGCGGTCCTCTTACCGGCCGCAGCGACGGCAAAACCCAATAATAGTTGTGTGGCGAAGGCCCGGAATGTTCCGGGTCTTCGCGTTTTTTCGTACCTTTGGGGGCGTAACGCCCCTTTTCATATGCCGGACCGTTTTGTCACACCTTACATACCGGAACGCCCCACGGACGGACTGCCCATGCCCCGGCGGCTCGGGGCCATCCTTGCCGTAGCCTTCGGCGTCTCGCTATCGGTGATCGACGGAACCATCGCCAACGTCGCCCTGCCCACCATCGGGCAGGAGCTGGGCATCTCGTCCGCCGATTCGATCTGGATCGTCAACGCCTACCAGTTGGCCATCATGGTCTCGCTGCTGTCGTTTTCGGCGCTGGGCGACGTGGTGGGTTACCGCAAGGTCTACATCGGCGGGCTGATGCTCTTCACGGTGGCGTCGGTGGGCTGTTCGCTCTCGGGATCGCTCCAGACCCTCGTGCTGTCGCGCGTGATGCAGGGATTCGGCGCCGCGGCCATCACCTCGGTCAACACCACGCTGATCCGTTTCATCTACCCCAAAGCCCAACTGGGACGCGGTATGGGTATCAACGCCACGGTGGTCGCCGTGTCGTCGGTAGCTGGGCCGACGCTGGCCGCGGGTATCCTTTCGGTGGCCGGCTGGCCGTGGCTCTTCGCCGTCAACATCCCGATGGGGCTCATCGCCCTGTCGCTCAGCCGGAGGTTCCTGCCGGCAAACCCCGTGCGGATCAGCGGGCACCGTTTCGACTGGCGCGACGCGGTGATGAACGCCCTGACGTTCGGCCTGCTGATGGCTTCGGTCGAGGGATTCTCGCACGGATTGGACCCGCGCCTGCTTACGCTGGGCGTCGCGGCGCTGCTCGTCATCGGCTTTTTCTTCATCCGCGGCCAACTGCGCGAACCCTATCCGATCCTGCCGTTCGACCTGCTGCGCATCCCGATCTTCTCGGTGTCGGTCGCAACGTCGATCTGCTCGTTCCTCGGGCAGATGCTCGCCATGGTGGCGCTGCCCTTCTATCTCCAGCAAGCCTGCGGCTACAACGACGTCGAGACGGGTCTGCTGCTGACGGCCTGGCCCGCGGTAATCATGATCGTCGCCCCCGTTGCCGGCATGCTCGTCGAACGCATCCACGCCGGACTGCTCGGCGGCACGGGCCTCACGATGATGGCCGCAGGACTGTTCCTGCTGGCGTTCCTCCCGGAACATCCGACCGATTTCGACATCATCTGGCGGCTGGTGCTCTGCGGAGCGGGATTCGGGCTTTTCCAGTCGCCCAACAACAGCATCCTGATCGCCTCGGCACCGCCCGAGCGCAGCGGATCGGCCAGCGGCATGCTCGCCACGGCCCGCCTCATCGGACAGACAACGGGCGCCGCGCTGATGGCCCTGCTGTTCCACATCGTCCCCGAAAACAGCACCCACGCGGCGCTGCTGCTGGCGGGAGGTTTCGCCGTCGTCGGCGCCGCCGTCAGCCTCGCACGCATCTCGCTGCCCCTGCCCGAAGGGCTCACCCGACACAAATGACCATGAAACACCTTTTTCCGATATTGCTCCTGCTCGCTCCGCTCTTCGCCGGAGCCCAATGCCCCGACACCGCCGATTTCATCCGTCCGCCCTACCTGCAGCGGGGCGACACGGTGGGCATCGTCGCCCCGGCGGGCAAACTGCCGCTGAAGACCGACACGGCGAAAGTCCGTCAACGGTTCGAATCGTGGGGCCTGCATGTGAAATTCGGCGCCCACTGCGCCGACCGCGAACAACCCTATTTCGCCGGGACCGACGAGGAGCGCGCCGCAGACCTGCAGGCGATGATCGACGACCGGTCGGTCAAGGCCGTCATCGCCTACCGCGGGGGTTACGGCTCGGTGCGCCTGCTGCCGCTCATCGATCTCGGGCGGCTGCGCGAGCACCCCAAATGGGTGGTCGGGTTCAGCGACATCACCATGCTCCATCTGGCGCTGCGGCGACTGGGCATCGAGAGCATCCACGGCCCCATGCCCGGGTCGTTCCTCTTCGACGAGGAAGATCCCTCGGCCGAATCGCTCCGGCAGGCGCTGTTCGGCGAGACGGTGCGCATCGAGGTCGAACCCCATCCGCTCAACCAACCCGGAGAAGCCTCGGGGCGTCTGGCCGGGGGCAACCTGACGGTGATCGGCTCGGCGACGGGCACGCCCGAAGAACTGCTGACCGATGCGCCGACCGTTCTGCTGATCGAGGAGGTCGGGGAGTTTGTCTACCGCATCGACCGGCTGATGCAGAGCCTCGCACGCAGCGGCAAACTCGGAAGCGTCAAAGCCGTCCTCGTGGGCCACTTCTCGGACATGATGGGGATGAAGAAATTCGGCGTGGCGGACGCCGACGCGGTCATCTCGGCCTACACGCGGCCGCTGGGGATACCGGTCGTCTTCGGATTTCCGGCGGGGCACGTCGAGCCCAACGCGGCGGTTTACCTCGGACGCCGGGTGACGGTCAGCGTGGACGAAGAGGGCGCCCGCGTGGAATTCGCCCCGCAGGATTGACCAATCCCGATTTTTTTGTTATTTTTGTAGAAACCAAACGAATTATATACTTTAGTGTACCGACTGTCCCGAGCGTACGCCATCTCCCTCCCTGAGGGAGGGCCGGGGTGGGGTCAGATTTGTAAATGACGCCGCAGGCGGCAACAACAGCAGTCGAAAGCAACCGGAACACCAAAGTATACGATTACCAAACAAAGTGCTTATGTTTTCAGCAAAAACCTATACCGCGCGCCGTCACGAACTGCGCACCAAGATCGGGAGCGGCATCATCCTCTTCCCGGGCAACCCGCTGTCGCCGAACAATTACCCCAACAACACCTACTATTTCCGGCAGGATTCGTCGTTCCGCTACTACTTCGGGCTGAACGTCCCGTCGATGGTCGGCATAATCGACGCCGACACGGGCGAGGAGGCGCTCTACGGCGATGATTTCACCGTCGAAGACATCATCTGGACCGGTCCGCAGCCCACGCTGCGCGAGATGGGGACCGGGGTCGGCATCACGGCCACGTTCCCGATGGCCGAGCTCGAAAAACGCCTGCGCAGGGCCGTCGCTCTGGGCCGCCGCATCCACTTCCTGCCGCCCTACCGCGGCGAAACCAAACTCCAGTTGTCGGCGCTGCTGGGCATCAAACCCGAGCTGTTGCACGAATACAAGTCGGTGGACCTGATGTTCGCCGTGGCGGAGATGCGCGAAAAGAAGAGCGCCGAGGAGATCGAAGAGATGGAACGCGCCTTCGGGATCGGTTATGAGATGCACACGACGGCGATGAAGATGTGCCGCCCGGGCATCGTCGAGCGTCAGATCGCAGGTGCCATCGAGGGCGTCGCCAAGGCGATGGGGCAGGGCGTATCGTTCCCCTCGATCGTGTCGCAGCACGGCGAGACGCTGCACAACCTCAACGCCGACGGCGTGTTGGAGGAGGGCCGCCTGCTGCTGTGCGACGCCGGAGGCGAGAGTGTCGAAGGCTACTGCTCGGACCACACCCGCACCTACCCCGTGAGCGGGCGCTTCACGCAGAAACAGCGCGAAATTTACGACATCGTGCTGGCCGCACACGACCATGTGGCCCGCATCGTCAAGCCCCACATGATGTACACCGAGATACACAACGCCGCCTACATGACCCTCGCAGAAGGGTTGGTGGGAATCGGACTGCTGAAAGGCTCGGCCGCCGATGCGGTGGCCGCCGGGGCGATGACGATGCTCATGCCTCACGGACTCGGGCACGGCCTCGGAATGGACGTACACGACTGCGAGGCCATGGGCGAGCGGTCGTTCGACTTCTCGTCGATCGCCGAGCGCGCCACCAAGTCAGGCACATGCATCTACCGCGCGGCGTGGCGCATAGAACCGGGAACGGTGATGACCGACGAGCCGGGGCTCTATTTCATCCCCGCGCTGATCGACAAGTGCCGCGCCGAGGGGCTCTACAAAGGCATCGTCGATTACGACACGCTCGACGCCTACCGCGATTTCGGAGGCATCCGCATCGAGGACGACATCCTCGTGACGGAGACCGGCAGCCGCATCATCGGCGACCGAAAGATTCCTATTACAGCAGAGGAACTTGAGGCTATTGTAGGACGATAACAGACCGACTAAACAGAAAACTGCCATGACAGCCAAAACAAAATGGATCATCTACGGATCACTGGCGCTGATCGCCGTGCTCCTGATCGCCATCTTCTCGAAAAACATCGTCAACGGACTTGAAAACCTCTTCGTGAAGATCGCCATTTACCTCATTGTCTTCTGCGCCGGATGGCTCTTGGGCCGCTTCGGTGGAAACCGCCGCCGGAACGACGACGAGCGCAACGCCCGCAACATCACCCAAGCGCAGAAGTAGACCGATGCGGAAAACAATACTCCTGCTTGCCCTCGCACTGCCCCTGCTCGTCGCGGGACAGCAGCGCGACTGGGCCAACTACGGTCGTTACGCCGGGGCCAACGCCTCCCTGACGACAGCCCCCGCCGTCGTATTCATGGGCAATTCGATCACCGAAGGATGGGGACGGAACCGCCCGGAGTTCTTCGCCGAAAACAATTTCGCCTGCCGCGGAATCAGCGGGCAGGTCTCGGCCCAGATGCTCTGCCGCTTCCGCGCCGACGCGATCAACCTCCGCCCGAAGGCCGTGGTGATCCTCGCCGGGACGAACGACATCGCCGGCAACAACGGCCCCATCGAAAACGAACACATCGCCGAAAACATCGTCTCGATGGCCGAGCTGGCCCTCGCCGCCGGAATCCGGCCGATCCTCTGCTCGGTGCTGCCGGCCGCGAAATATCCGTGGCGTCCCGAGATCGAATCGGTGCCCGAAAAGATCGCCGACCTGAACGCCCGGCTGCAACAATACGCCGCGGAGCGCGGACTGACGTGGGTGGATTATTACAGCGCGATGGACGCCGGCGACGGATCGATGCGCAGCGAATACACCAAGGACGGCGTGCACCCCACGCCCGAAGGATATGCGGTCATGGAGGGCGTCATCCGGCCCGTACTGGCGGAGTGGCTGCCCTGACGGGCGGACATATTCCCGACAGACTGAAAAATCGCCTCCCGGGGGCGATTTTTTCATTCCGGGAGTTGTTTTTCCCGAATATTTCGTATATTTATAGTCGCCGTCGCCAAAGCAGCCCCGAAGACGGAGACGGCACGGGAAATGAGAACCTAATTACGAATACCTTAAAACCATACGGGAATATGAAAAACTATTCAGCCAAAGAGATCAAAAACATCGTACTCATCGGCGCGCCCGGCACGGGTAAAACTACCCTTGCCGAAGCGATGGCCTTTGAAGGTAAGGTCATCGACCGCAGGGGTAGTATCGAGGCGAACAACACGCTCTCGGACAACACCGATATCGAGCACGAATACAAGCGCTCGATCTATTCGACGATCCTCTTCACCGAATTCATGGACCGCAAGCTCAACATCATCGACTGCCCGGGCTCGGACGACTTCTGCGGAAGCCTCTTCTCGGCATTCAAGGTCGGCGACGTGGGCGTCTTCCTGTTCAACGCCCAGAACGGCTGGGAGGTCGGCAGCGAGATACAGGCCCGCTATGCGCGCCTGCTGAAGAAACCCGTCATCGGCGTGGTCAACCAGCTCGACGCCGACAAGGCCAATTTCGAAGCCACCATCGAGTCGATCCGCACCGCATCGCGCGTGAAGCCCGTCATCGTGCAGTATCCCGTCAACCAAGGCGCGGAATTCAACGCCTTCATCGACGTGCTGCTGATGAAGATGTACCGCTTCAAGGACCACGACGGCCACCGCGAGGAGTTGGAAATTCCCGCCGAGGAGCTGGAGAAGGCTCAGGAGCTGAACAAAGAACTGGTGGAAATGGCCGCCGAGCACGACGAGGCGCTCATGGAGCTCTATTTCGACAAGGGAACGCTCACGCAGGACGACATCCGCTCGGGTCTGAAGATCGGCGTTTCGAAGCGCGAGGTGATGCCCATCTTCTGCACCAGCGGCAAACGCGACATCGGCACCAAGCGTCTGATGGAATTCATCATCAACGTGGCCCCCGGTCCGCAGAAGGCTCCGGCGTTCCTCTCGACCGAGGGCGAGGAGATCACGGCCGACGAGACGGCGCCCGCCGTGGCGTTCGTCTTCAAGAGCCAAGTCGAGCAGCACATCGGCGAGATCACCTATTTCCGTGTGATCCGCGGCAAGATCGCCGAGGGCGCCGAACTGGTGAATACCCGCACGGGCAATAAGGAAAAACTTTCGCAGTTGTTCGCCGTGGCAGGCAAGAACCGCGTGAAGGTCACGGAGCTCATGGCCGGCGACATCGGATGCACGGTGAAGCTGAAAGGCACGCGCACGAACGACACGTTGTCGGCTCCGTCGGCTCCGGTGACGATCGAACCGATCGTATTCCCCGAGCCGCGCTACCGCGCCGCCCTCAAATGCAAGGATCAGGCCGACGAGGAGAAGCTGGGCAAGGTGCTCAACGACGCCAAGTTCGAGGACCCGACGATTCTGGTGGAATACTCCAAGGAGCTGAAGCAGACGATCATTCAGGGACAGGGCGAACACCACCTGAACATTCTCCGCTCGCGCATCGAGAAGGAGAACAAGCTCTCCTACGAATATATCGCACCGAAGATTCCCTACCGCGAGACCATCACCAAGGTGGCTCAGGCCGACTACCGCCACAAGAAGCAGTCGGGCGGCGCCGGTCAGTTCGGCGAGGTGCACATGATTATCGAACCCTACTACGAGGGGATCGGCGAGCCGAAGAACTACAAGGTTCCCGGAAAGGGCGACATGGTCGTCAACCCCAAGACCAAGGAGGAGTACGACCTCCAGTGGGGCGGCAAGCTGCAGTTCTATTCGGCAATCGTGGGCGGCGCCATCGACGCGCGCTTCATGCCCGCCATCCTGAAAGGTATCATGGAGAAGATGGACGAGGGCCCGCTGACGGGATCCTACGCCCGCGACATCCGCGTGGTGATTTACGACGGCAAGATGCACCCGGTGGATTCGAACGAAATCTCGTTCAAGCTGGCGGCCCGCAACGCCTTCAAGGAGGCGTTCCGCAACGCCGGGCCCAAGATCATGGAGCCGATCTACAACGTCGAGGTGCTGGTGCCGAGCGAATACATGGGCGCCGTGATGTCGGACCTGCAGAACCGTCGCGCGATGATCGCCGGCATGGAGTCCGACAAGGGCTTCGACCGCCTGAACGCACTGGTTCCGCTGGCCGAGCTGTACCGCTACTCGACGACGCTCTCGTCGCTGACATCGGGATCGGCGACCTACACGATGAAATTCGCAAGCTACGAGCAGGTTCCGGCCGACGTGCAGGACAAGCTGCTCAAAGCCTACACCGACACCGACGAAGATCCGGCGTAAGACGCCGCCCGCCTAAGAGCCGGGTTTTAGGGGCGACGGAAGGACAGGATGGCTCAGATCCAGTTCTGCGCCCGGCCAAGAGGCGGGGTTCAGGGGCGACCGGAACATTTCGCATATCGGAACCTCACGTCCGCAAGGACGACAACATGCCCATCCACAGAAAATGCAGCGGACCCTTGCGGGCTCGCTGCATTTCGTATCATAAGGAACGGCCGTTTTACGGCCCGACTTATGTTAAGTTAATGTTAACAATGGATTACGAAACCGTTTCGTCGGAAAAAATGGCGTAAATTTGTTCACAATTTGCACTAAAACCCCAACATGAGCGAAATATACACTGTTATTGTCGGCATTCTGGGAATCCTCGCTATTTCAGGTCTTTTCGTCGGCGTCACGAACGACGCAGTCAATTTCCTCAACTCCGCTATCGGCTCCAAAGCAGCCTCGATGAAGGTCATCCTCACCGTGGCGTCCATCGGCATCATCGTCGGTGTCGTGACGTCGAGCGGCATGATGGAGGTCGCCCGCAGCGGCATGTTCAATCCCGGACTGTTCACCTTCCACGAAGTGATGATGCTCTATCTGGGCGTCATGTTCGCCAACGTCATCCTGCTGGACCTCTACAATTCGTGGGGACTCCCGACCTCGACCACCGTGTCGCTGATCTTCTGCCTGCTGGGCGCCGCGATCGCCGTGTCGATCTACAAGATCTCCAACGATCCGGATCAGGGCGTCTCGGCGCTCGGGCACTACATCAACACCTCGCGCGCCATGGGTATCGTCTCAGCCATCCTGCTGTCGGTCGTGATCGCCTTCACCTGCGGCACGTTCGTGATGTACATCTCGCGCATGATCTTCTCGTTCCGCTACACGGTACTTTTCCGCCGTTACGGGTCGCTGTGGTGCGGCGCCTCGCTGACGGCGATCGTCTATTTCGCCGTTTTCAAGGGCCTCAAGTCCATCCTCGCCGACAATGCCTTCGTCCAGCTCGTCGACAGCCACCTGCCGACGGCTCTGTTCATCTGCTGGATCGTCTGCTCGCTGCTGCTGTTCTTTATCCAGCGGTTCAAGATCAACATTCTGCGCATCACGATCCTGTCGGGTACGTTCGCGCTGGCGCTGGCCTTCGCGGGCAACGATCTGGTGAACTTCATCGGCGTGCCCGTCGCCGGGTTCGACGCCTACTCCATCGCCCGGGAAGCCGGAGATACGCAGATGCTCATGGGGGCCCTGAACGAGAACGTTCCGGCCAACTTTCTGATCCTGCTGGCCGCAGGCTTCCTGATGATCCTCACGCTGTGGACCTCGAAAAAGGCCATGCACGTCTCCGAAACCGAGCTTTCGCTTTCGGCGCAGGACGACGGGGGTCAGCAGCAGTACGGATCGTCGGTCTTCTCGCGCACGATCGTCCGCGCAGCCCTCAACGTCAGCGCAGGCATCGAACGCACGGTCCCCAAGCACCTGCGGGATGCGATCTCGCGCCGCTTCGAATACGAGGACGTCGAGCACAGTGGTTCGCCCTACGACATGATCCGCGCAACGGTCAACCTGACGACCTCGGCGCTGCTGATCGCCATGGCCACGTCGCTCAAACTCCCGCTGTCGACCACCTACGTCTGCTTCATGGTGGCGATGGGTTCGTCGCTCGCCGACCGCGCATGGGGCCGCGAAAGCGCCGTATACCGCATTTCGGGCGTCATGACCGTCGTGGCCGGATGGTTCGTCACGGCGTTGGGCGGATTCCTCATCGCCTTCGTCGTGGGACTGGCGCTGATCTACGGCGGAACGACCGCCTTCATCGTCATCACGATCCTCTGCGGCTGGATGCTCATACACAGCAACTTCCTGAAAAAGAGCAAGGAGAACACCATCGTCAAGGAGCAGGCCGAGACCAACGACGACATCATCGCCAACCTGCGCGACGAGGTGTGCCACACAATGGAGTGCGCCACGAAGATCTACGACCGCACGCTGATCGCCGTCTTCAAGGAGAACCGCAAGGTGCTGCGCGACATGGTCAAGGAGTCGAACGACCTCTTCTACCAGTCGCGCGAACGCAAATACTCGCTGCTGCCGACGCTGAAGAAACTCCAAGGCGGCGATGTCAACACGGCCCACTACTATGTGCAGGTGGTGGATTACCTCAATGAAATGACCAAGGCGCTGATGCACATCACCCGCCCGGCGTTCGAGCATATCGACAACAACCACGAGGGATTGTCGAAAGAGCAGGCCAAGGACCTGATGTCGATCAACGACGACGTGGAGTCGATCTACCGCCACATCAACCTGATGCTGCGCGACGGCGACTTCTCGGAGATCGAAATGGTGCTGACATTGCGCGACCAGTTGTTCGAATCAATCGCCGAGGCGATCAAATCCGAGCTCACGCGCATCAACGAGGCCCGGTCGAACACCAAGGCGTCGATGCTCTACCTGACGATCCTGACCGAGACCAAGAACATGGTGCTCCAGTCGCGCAACCTTTTGAAATCGCAGCAATACTTCCTCAAGCATCTGCCGGGGCCCAAAACATGGATTAAATAATGGATATCGCCAAAGCAAAACGGCGTGAGAATATCGCCGAATACATCCTCTACCTGTGGCAGTTGGAGGACCTGCTCCGGGCCCTGCAATTCAGCCCCGAGGCGGTCTTTTCGACGCTCATCGCCCCCCGCAAGGACATCGGCGAGGAGCAGAAGCACGTCTTCCTGCTCTGGTACATGGACCTCGCCAACCTGCTCCGGCAGGAGGGCAAAGAGGAGAAAGGCCATCTGGAGCATACGCTGCATCTGATTCAGGACCTCCACGACCTGCATCTCCAGTTGATGAAACTGCCCGTGGGCGGGCACTACCGCGCCACCTACGCCCGTCTCGAACCCGAGCTGCCGCGTCTGCGCGCCGTGCTGGGAAATCCCGGAATGAGCGACACGGAACTCTGCTTCCGGGCCCTTTACGCCGCGATGCTCTACCGCATCAAAGGCGAGGGCGACAAACAGGCTGTCGTGGACACGCTCGAATATATCTCCCCGGTGATCGCCGACCTGGCCGACCTGCACGGCAAAGTCGAACGGGGCGAAGTAGATCTGTTCAAAACGGAGGAGAAATAAAGAGGGTTGGCCGCGGCCAACCCTTTATCGTATCTCCAGTCCCATGATATAATCGTTCATGTAATAACCGTCGCCGATGGGGAAATCCCCTTCGCGCAGACGCCGCATGCCCATACGTTCGTAGAAGTGCAGGGCGGGGTTGCGGCGGTTGACGTTGAGCTCCATCAGGCAGGGTGCGGGATGCACGCTCCGGATATGCTCCACGGCCTGCCGGAACAGGAAAGCCCCGGCGCCGAGGCCCTGAAAACGGGGCAGGACATAGATCTTCTGCAGGTGGAAAAGGTCCTCGTCCTGCCGCTCGACCGAAACATAGCCGCACGGCTCACCGTCGGACGAGGCGATAAACCAGACGTGGCCCGCGCGGAACTGCTCCCGCAGGCTCGTCTCGGAGTACATCCACTCCATCATGTAGTCCAACTGCGCGGGGGTGAGTATCTCGCGGTAGGTGGCCGGAAATACCTCTGCGGCCATTCGGCGGATCAGCGGGCAGTCGGTTTCGGCGGCTTGTCGAATGGTAAGCATAATCAATGGGATTGTCTTAAACGAAAGAAGGCCGGCAAAAAGCCGACCTTAAATCTTTCCTGCAGGAAACTAAGCGTACTTGAACGTCGACTCGTCCGATACGGTGAGTTTCTTGCGACCCTTTGCGCGACGCGCAGCCAATACCTTGCGACCGTTGG
This sequence comes from Alistipes provencensis, assembly GCF_900083545.1. NCBI lineage: Bacteria > Pseudomonadati > Bacteroidota > Bacteroidia > Bacteroidales > Rikenellaceae > Alistipes > Alistipes provencensis. The sequence continues at coordinate 919,447 of NZ_LT559262.1, forward strand.
CCGTAGCCATACGAGCACGGAAACCGTGCTTGTTGATGCGCTTGCGACGCGAAGGCTGGTAAGTTCTCTTCATTGCCATAGCTATCTGATTTTTGTTGTTTCAAACATTTTTACGGATTGCAAAAGTACAACAAAAAAGTGATCCGCAAAAGTTTTTCACGAAAATATTTTCCAAAACCGCGAAAAAAGCCCGGAATCTTTCTATCTTTGGTGTCAGTGCCGTAACGGCTCTTTTATTTGTCACATTTTTCAACGGATACGCTTATTTCGGATATGGCCATATTCAAAGTCGAAGGAGGGCACCGCCTCCACGGGTCGATCACGCCTCAAGGCGCCAAGAACGAAGCCCTGCAAATACTCTGCGCCACGCTGCTGACCCCTCAGCGGGTCGTCGTGCGGAACATTCCCCAGATTCTCGACGTCATGCAGCTCATCGAGCTGCTGCGCCGCATGGGCGTCGTCGTCGAACAGCTCGCCGACGACACCTACGCCTTCTGCGCCCGCGACATCGACTTCGAATACCTCCGGTCGGACGACTACCGCCAGCGCTGCACCCGGCTGCGGGGTTCGGTCATGCTGATCGGTCCGATGCTGGCGCGCTTCGGCGTGGGATACATCCCCAAACCGGGCGGCGACAAGATCGGCCGCCGCAGGCTCGACACCCACTTCATCGGATTCCAGAAACTCGGCGCGAAGTTCAATTTCGACATCGCCGACGAATTCTTCATGGTCGAAGGCCGGGAGCTGCGCGGAACGTACATGCTGCTGGATGAGGCTTCAGTGACGGGTACGGCCAATATCATCATGGCCGCCGTGATGGCCCGGGGCTTCACGACGATCTACAACGCCGCGTGCGAACCCTACATCCAGCAGTTGTGCAAGATGCTCAACCGCATGGGCGCCCGCATCTCGGGCATCGCCTCGAACCTGCTTACGATCGAGGGCGTCGGGGAGTTGGGCGGCACGGAACATACGTTGCTGCCCGACATGATCGAGGTAGGCAGTTTCATCGGCATGGCCGCGATGAACCGCTCGGAGCTGACGATCCGCAGCGTGTCGTTCGAAAACCTCGGCATCATCCCCGCGCAGTTCGCCCGCATGGGCATTCGGTTCGAGCAGCGGGGCGACGATATCTACATCCCCCAGCAGGATCATTACAGCATCGAGACGTTTCTCGACGGGTCGATCATGAACATCGCCGACGCCCCGTGGCCGGGACTGACGCCCGACCTGCTGTCGATCTTTCTGGTGGTGGCCACGCAGGCCAAAGGCGCCGTGCTGATTCACCAGAAGATGTTCGAAAGCCGCCTGTTCTTCGTCGACAAGCTGATCGACATGGGGGCTCAGATCATCCTGTGCGATCCCCACCGCGCCACCGTCATCGGCCACGACCACCGGATGTGCCTCCGGGCCACACGCATGACCTCGCCCGACATCCGTGCGGGCGTGGCGCTGCTGATCGCCGCGATGTCGGCCGAAGGGGTCTCGACGATCCAGAACATCGACCAGATCGACCGCGGATACAAGGACATCGACGGACGCCTGAACGCCCTCGGCGCCCGGATCACCCGTGTCGACGAGTGCGAGGTGCGAAAATAGCAAAACAAGGTTATAAAGTTCCCCTTATCAAAGGGGGATTTAGGAGGATTGTCTGTACTGAAACATAAAACGAAGTAACGGGCGGTCCCACATGAAATACCGATCGATAGACATACCAATACAAAGAATCAAGCCAAATATCGTTTTATGTTTTTGGAAAATGCCAGCAAGAAAGGCTGGATCGAAGTCATCTGCGGATCGATGTTCTCGGGCAAGACCGAGGAGCTGATCCGCCGTCTCAAACGGGCCCAGTTCGCCCACCAGCGGGTCGAGATCTTCAAACCCCGCATCGACGTGCGCTACTCCGAGGAGGAGGTCGTGTCGCACGACGCCAACGCCATCCGCTCCACGCCGGTCGAATCGCCGCAGAACATCCTGCTGATGACCTCCGATGTCGACGTGGTGGGCATCGACGAGGCGCAGTTCTTCGACGACAGCATCGTGGACGTCTGCCGCCGTCTGGCCAACAACGGCGTGCGGGTGATCGTCGCCGGGCTCGACATGGACTACACCGGGAAACCCTTCGGCCCGATGCCCCACCTGATGGCCACGGCGGAGTATGTCACCAAGGTCCACGCCATCTGCGTCCGCTGCGGCAACCTCGCCCACCATTCGCACCGCCTCACCAGCGACGAGAAGCTGGTCGTCTTAGGCGAAACGGACTCCTACGAAGCCATCTGCCGCCATTGTTTCAACAAGCTGACCGAAAAATCGTAACCCCGGCCCGGTCAGCGACCGCTCACGGGATACACAACTCTCAAATATCCTTTTTCGCGGACGGCGGAAACACCTTACGCAAAAAATTTCCTGAAAATCCGAAAAAATTCCCGACTTTTTTGGATTTTCATTTTATCTCACTATATTTGTCATACAAATAGGATTATTCAGCCTATTATTAAAAAAACTTATGAACGCCCATACCATGATCAAACTCTCCGGACTTATCCCTGCCGTATTCACACCGTTCGACAAGAACGGCGCAGTCAACCTCCCGCAAATCCGGCCCTATGCCGACAAACTCGTCACAGACGGTGCCGACGGCGTGTTCGTCTGCGGTTCGACGGGCGAATGCACCTCGATGACCGTCGCCGAGCGCAAAAGCGTCCTCGAAGCGTGGGTCGAGGCCGCCGCAGGCCGCATGCGCGTCATCGCACATGTAGGCGGCACCTGCCAGGCCGACTGCATCGAACTGGCGCGGCATGCCGCCGGACAGCGAGTCGACGCCGTCGGCGCCATCGCTCCGTTCTATTTCAAACCCGCTTCCGTCGAGGAGCTCGTGGATTTCTACAAGCCCATCGCCGCAGCCATCGCCCCGATCCCGTTCTACACCTATCACATGCCTTCGGTAACGGGCGTCAACCTGCCGATGAAGGAGTTCCTCGAAAAAGGCTCGCGTGAAATCCCTAACCTGAACGGCATCAAATTCACCTCGAACAACTTTATGGAGATGCTCGAATGCATCCGTCTCGAAGACGGGCGTTTCGATATCCTCAACGGTTTCGACGAAATGCTGCTCTGCGGCATGGCCGTGGGCGCCCGCGGAGGCGTGGGCAGCACCTATAATTATTCGCTGTCGACCTACCGGAACCTTTACGACGCATTTCTCGCAGGCGATATCGAACGCGCCCGCGTCTTCCAGCAGGAATCGGTGGACATCGTGCATGTCATCATCCGTCACGGCGGCGGTGTCCGCGGCGGCAAAGCCATCATGAATCATCTGGGAATAGACTGCGGCGACTGCCGGCTGCCCTTCGCGCCTTACACCGAGTCCGAGATGCACCGACTGGGCGAAGAACTCGACCGTATCGGCTTTGCGAAATAACGATACCTGCCAACCCCTTCTGACCCATGAGAAACCTGATATTGACTCTTTTCCTGCTCCTCGGCACGGCCGTTTCGACAGCCGGAACTCCCACGACACAACTGACAGAGACCGATGCCATCCGCTGGGACTCCTCGCTCAGCCTGCCGCAACTCGACGGGACGCCCAACATCGGCATCGCCGGCGTCTTCTCGGGGCGTATCGACGGAAAACTGCTGATCGCAGGCGGCGCCAACTTCCCCGACCGCACCCCCGAGGCGAACGGAGAGAAACGATATCATCGGGATTTATATATCTATGACCCTTCCGGGAGCTGGCAAGTCATTCGCGACGCCCTGCCCGAACCCCGGGCCTACGGAATCTCGGTCACACTGCCCGAGGGCGTGCTCTGCATCGGCGGCTGCAACGCCTCGGACTGTACGGATCAGGTATTACTCCTGACACTCGACGGCAACCAGCCCCGCTTCACACCATGGCCTTCGCTCCCGCGCCCCTTGGCCAATGCCGCAGGGGCCCTGATCGGCCATCGCATCTATGTGGCCGGCGGTATCGAGCAAGTAGAGGAGGCCGCCGCCACCCGCAACTTCTTTATGCTCGATCTCCACGACCGCGGACGCGGGTGGCAGGAACTGCCGCCGTGGCCCGGGCCGGCCCGGGCGTTTGCGGTAGCGGCTTCGCAAAGCGACGGGTTCGACAACTGTTTCTACCTTTTCAGCGGCCGCGACTTCTCGGGCGATTCAGCTTGGACCGTTCATAAAGACGGCTACCGTTACAACCCGCGTCTCAAAAGTTGGAACCGGCTCGAAGGAGAATTTCCTGTCATGGCCGGAACAGCAGCGCCATTCGGCACCAACCACATTCTGCTGATCGGCGGCCGCAACGGAACCAATTCCGACGACCAGTTGCTGCGGCTTTACCACACGGTCACGGGAACCCTTACGGAAACTCCCGTTCCCGAAGGAATCATCCTTCCAGTCACGACAAACGTCCTTCCGGACGACGACGGCATCCTGATCACGAGCGGCGAGATACGCCCGGGCGTGCGCACTCCCGTTCTGCTGCGGGGAACGCTCCAAAGCACCATCCACCGCCTGACGGGGCTCGACATCGGCGTCATCACCCTCTATTTCCTTTCGCTGGCGCTCATCGGCTGGTATTTCTCGAAAAACCAGAAGACCTCCGACGACTATTTCAAGGGGGGGGGACGCATCCCGTGGTTCATCGTCGGGCTGAGCATCTTCGGAACGGCGCTCAGCGCCATTACTTTCATGGCTATTCCGGCCAAAGCCTATGCCACGGATTGGAGTTACCTGCTTTTCAACTCGGGCATCGTGCTGGCCGTACCAATCATCGTGTTACTGTTCATCCCCTTCTACCGCAGGCTCAATGTCACCACGGCCTATGAATACCTCGAAGCGCGGTTCAATCCCCTCGTGCGCATCCTGTGCAGCATCGCCTTCATCCTCTTCCAGATCGGACGTATGGGCGTCGTGCTGTTGCTTCCATCGATCGCACTCAACGTCGTCACGGGTTTCGACATCTTCCTCTGCATCACCCTGATGGGCGTCCTGAGCCTCGCTTACACGCTCATGGGCGGTATCGAGGCCGTGGCGTGGACCGAAGCCCTGCAAGTCGTCGTGCTGCTGGGCGCCGCCGTCACGGTGCTGGTCATCGTGTGCCTGCAACTCCCCGAGGACCTCGGAACCATCGTCGCTTCGGCCGCCGAGGCCGGGAAATTCGACCTCGGATCGACGGCTTTCGACCTGCGCCAGCCGACGGTGTGGACCGTGCTGATCGCAACCTTCTTTACCAACATCACCACCTACGGCACCGACCAGACCATCGTGCAGCGCTACCTGACCACCGCCACCGAACGCGAAGCCCGCAAAGGAGTCTACGTCAACGCCGCACTGACCATTCCGGCCACCATCCTCTTCTTTCTGGTGGGCACGGCGCTGTGGGCCTTCTACCGCCACTTCCCGGCGGAGCTGAGCATGGCCGTCCGCGACAGCGACGCCATCCTGCCGTGGTATATCAGCACCCAGCTTCCGTCGGGCGTACTGGGACTGATAATCGCCGGTCTGTTCGCCGCCGCCATGTCGACGCTCAGCAGCAGCATGAACTCCGCCGCAACGGCCTTCGTCACGGACATTCACCGCAAACTCTGCCCCGCCGCGCGCGACGGCCGCGCGCTGCTGCGCACGGCGCGCCTCTCGACCCTCGTACTGGGACTCGTCGGCGTAGGATTCGCATTGATAATGGCTTCGTGGGAGATCAAATCGCTGTGGGACGAATTCTCGAAAATCCTCGGCATCCTGCTCGGCGGTCTGGGCGGATTGTTTCTGCTGGGCCTCACGACCCGGCGCGCCAATACGTTCGGCGCCCTGTGCGGCATCGCGGCCAGCGTCGTCGTGCAGATTCTCGTCGCCCGCAGCGGGTATGTCAACCTGCTGCTCTATTCCACGACCGGATTCCTTTCGTGTTTCATCGTCGGTTATCTGGCAAGCCTCTGCGTCCCCCGCAGCAGCCGCGACACCGATTCGCTGACCATCTACGGAAAACGGAAAACCGGTGCGTAATCCGAACTTAACCACTTCTTCACGACCTTGTCGTCGTGAAGAACATACTCTTCGGCTATATTTGTCTTATAAAACAAATAAATAATAACCAACCCTATATCATGAAACTTAAAATTTCCGCCAAATGAAAAACTCTACCACAAAGAGGCGTTTCGACTCCGGATATGGAGGATGGAGCGTCGCATCGAGATGCCTCCTCTGTCTGGCATTTTTGCTCGCCGGCATGAGCGTCTGGGCTCAGACGCACCGCCTGACGGGGCGGGTCACGGACGACAAGGGCCAAGCCGTCGTCGGGGCTTCGGTCATCGTCAAAGGCACGACCCAAGGCATCACCACGGACTCGAACGGCAATTTCGCACTCGACTTGGCGAACGGCGACGCCACGCTGGTCGTATCGTTCATCGGTTACCGGATGCAGGAGGTCGCCGTCCCCCGTTCGCAGAGCCGCATCGACATAGAGCTGGCGCCCGAATCGATCGCCGTGGACGAGGTCGTGGTGGTCGGCTACGGCGAACAGTCGCGCCGGTCGGTGACCTCCTCGATCGCCAAACTCGACGGAGAGGCGCTGCAAAACATCCCGATTTCGACCGTCGGCGAAGGCCTGAAAGGCAAGATCGCCGGTCTGAAAGTCACGCAGACCAACTTCTCGCCCGGCGGCGGATTCTCCTACCAGATCCGCGGCGGTTCGTCGATCAACGGTTCGAACTCCCCGCTCGTGCTCGTCGACGGCGTCGAACGCGACTTCTCGGCCATCAACCCCAACGACATCGCCTCGATCGACGTGCTGAAAGACGCCGCTTCGTCGGCCATCTACGGTGCGAAGGCCTCGAACGGAATCATCCTCGTGACCACCAAACGCGGCGGTTACAACAAGGCTCCCCGCATCACGTTCGAAGCCAACTGGGCATGGCAGGACACCGAGACCGAAATCGAGTTCCTGAACGCCCGCGAATATATCGAGGTCGTACGCACGGCGGTCGCCGAATACCTGAACATTCCCTCGCGTGCATCCGACGCCCTTAGCTACCTGAACGGAGCCCACTCGGCCGGTGTCGGCAACAAGCCCGACGGTATCTTCTCGACTCGTTATTACGATCCCGCAACGGATGTGCTGCCCGCCGGATACAGGACGATGCCCGACCCGGTCAACCCCTCGAAAACGATCATGTACCGCGACACCGACTGGCAGGACCTGCTCTACAACGGCGCATGGTGGCAAAACTACTACTTGGGAATCGACGGCGGCGGCGAACGGGTCCGCTACTCGGCCAGTCTGGGATACACCGATGACGAAGGCGTGGCCCTCTCGACGGGTTACGACCGCGTGAACTTCAAGAGCAACCTCGACGCCAAGATTACCAAGCGACTGACAGCCAGTTTCGGCGTGGATTTCGCCCGCACCAACACCGAAGCCTACGCCAACCAGCGCAACACCATCTCCCGCGCACTGGCCAATCCGCCGACGATGAACGCCTATTACGAGGACGGCTCGCCGGTCGAGGGCTACAACTCCTCGTCGCAAACCCCGCTCTTCTACAACAAATACTACGACCGGAGCAACCGGAAAAACTACCTGTCGCTCATCGGCGGTCTGAGATGGGAGATCATCGACGGTCTGACGGCCAACGTGCAGGGTTCGTTCTTCCGCACCGACTCGAAAACCAAACAGTTCATCAAGGCCAATGTCTTCGACGCCACGCGGAAATCGTCGTGGGCCCAGACCATGACCGAACGCCAGAAACTCGAAGCCTACGTTTCTTACAAGAAGACGTTCGCCGAAGATCACAATTTCTCGATCATGGGCGGTTATTCCTACCAGAAACGCGACTACGAAACAGTCAGCATGGCCGGATCGGGCGGCACTTCGGACAAGGTCACCACCATTAACGGCTCTTCGGTCTTCGAGCCCGACGACATCTCCTCGTCGGAGCAGGCCGAGTGCCAGATCGGATTCTTCGGACGCCTCAACTACGATTACAAAGGCAAGTATCTGCTGACGGCCACCTTCCGCGAAGATGGATCGTCGAAATTCGCCAAAGACGACCGCTGGGGCTTCTTCCCGGGCATTTCGGGCGGCTGGGTGCTGACCGAAGAGCCTTGGCTCAACGACATCCGGAGGCTGAATTTCCTCAAACTGCGCGCCAGCTACGGTTCGACCGGAAACAACGCCTCGGTAGGCATCTACGACGCCTACGGTTCCTACGGCGCCAGCTACATGTACAACGGGAACTCGGGCATCAAGCCCTCGGAGATGCCCAACGAAAGACTGCAATGGGAGACCTCGAACCAGCTCGACATCGGTATCGAAGCCGGCCTGTTCAAGAACCGCATCTACATAAGCGCCGATTTCTTCGACAAACGCACGCGCAACCTGCTCTACGAGCAGAAGCTGCCCAACACGACGGGCTTCTCGAAGTTCTGGACCAACCTCGGCAAAGTCCGCTTTTGGGGCTATGAACTGGAACTGACCACCCGCAACATCGTGAAGAAGAATTTCAACTGGGAGTCGAAACTCGTACTGAGCTACCAGCAGAACAAAGTGCTCAAACTGCCCGACAACGGGATCGACAAGAACCGCACGGGCGGCATCGCCTTGGGCGACGGCACTTTCTTCGGCGGCATCGCCGAAGGCGAACCCCTCAACCGCTTCTACGGCTATGTCGCCACGGGCATCATCGAGACCGAAGAGCAGGCCGCCAACGCCAATTACGACGCCCTGTCGCGCCTGCCCCAGAAAGGGGCCAAACGTGTCGGCGACTACGAATGGGCCGACCGGAACGGCGACGGACAGATCACCACGGCCGACCAGTTCTGTCTGGGAGTCACCGTTCCGCCCTTCACCGGCGGTTTGCAGAACACGTTCCGGCTTAAAAACTGGACCCTGTCGCTCTACTTGGACTGGGCCACGGGGCACTCGATCTTCGACGAATCCTATTCGCGCTACTTCTACGGCACCTTCACCAACAACTACGCGCTGGCCAAGGATGTGCTGAAAGCGTGGAAAAAGCCCGGCGACAAAACCAAGTACGCCAAGTTTTACGCCAACGATTCGAATTGGGGCAACGACAACTACAACCGCCGCGCGACCAACACGTTCACCTACAAGGGCGACTACCTCTGCCTGCGCGAAATCACGCTGCAATACTCGCTGCCGTCGAAACTCTTTACGAAAGTCGGGCTGAAAGGCGTCACGCTGACCGTATCGGGCAACAACCTCTGCTATTTCACCGAGGTCAAAGGCATTTCGCCCGAAATGGGATCGTCAACGACCTACGACGGCGACGTATTCTACAATTATCCCCCGATCCGCCGTTTCTCGTTCGGCGTACGTCTGATCTTTTAATCAACTTCAAGCAAGAACCGTCATGAAAAACAGACTCATACAACTCGTGCTGCTCGCCGCGGTCTCAGCGGGTTCCGCTTCGTGCCTAGGCGACATGGACATCATCCAGAAAAGCAAGATCACGACTTCGAACATGTGGCTCGACGAAGGCGACGCCACGGGAGCCCTCTACGGCATGTACCACCAGTTCCGCGCATCGTTCCAGACCGCCATGATCTACTGGGGCGACTACCGGGCCGGAACCTTCGCCAACGGAGCCGGCGGCTCGGGATCGGCCGACAAAATGTTCAACAACGCACTCGACAGCAGCGAAACCAAAGGCACCAACTGGGGATCGAGCTACACGACGATCAACAACGCCAACCTCATCCTGCGCCATGTGCCGGGTATCGCGTTCTCGGACGAAACCCGGAAGAATCTCATTCTGGCCAACGCCCACTTCGTGCGCGCCTACACCTATTACAACATCGTCCGCGTATGGGGCGACGCACCGCTGCTTCTGGAGGGTTTCGAGTCGAGCGACAGCGACCTGCAACCTTCGCGCAGCGACGCGGCACTGATCTACGAACAGGTCGCCCGCGACATCGACGATGCACTCCGCCTGATGCCCGCATCGGCCGCCGACTGCACCATCGCCACCCGCAGTGCCGTCCAGATGCTCAAAGCCGACTACAATCTCTGGCTCTACCAGACCCGCGAAGGGGGTGACGACGCCCTCACGGCCGCCGACGAAGCTCTGGCCGAGGTGTTCAAGGATTCACGGCTCGACCTGATCGGCTCCTATGCCGACATCTTCGACATCACGAAAAAGAACAATGCCGAAATCATCCTCACACTCCACTTCGGGCAGGGCGAGTATGAAGGTGGCTATGCCAGCACCTACCTCATCCCGCAAACCCGCTTCCATTCGGCCAGCGAGCATATCGAAACGCATGTCAAACTGATGACCTCCGACGACCAGCGTTTCATCTTCTCGCCGAGCCTCGTGGAACTGCTCTACAAGGACGAACGCGACACCCGCACCCCGGTCAGCTACGGCGACTGGACTGATGAAGAGGAGGGTTACCGCTACACATGGGTCAACAAGTTCGCCGGCAAGTGGGCCGACAACAAGCGCTACTTCATCTCCGACCTGCCGCTCTACCGCTATGCCGAAGCGCTGCTCTTCAAGGCCGAGATCGAGAACGAACGGGGCAACGTCCCGACGGCGCTCGAATACCTCAACCGCGTCGCCAAGCGGGCCTACGGCATCGACAACTATTATGCCTCCTCAGATTACCACAGTTTCAAGGAGTCGCTGATGACCGAGTATCTGAAAGAGTTCGCCGGCGAAGGCAAGAGCTGGTGGAACTACATCCGTCTGGGCTACGCCTTCACGAAGATCGAATCGCTCCGCGGCCGCCAGAACGAGACCAACATCCTGCTGTGGCCCATCACGACCGCCTGCATGAACGAAAATCCGAATATCCGTCAAACGGTAGGTTACAACTAAAAAACACGCCACGATGAAAACCAGAATACTGAACCTCCTGCTTCCCGTGCTGGCCCTGACGGCCGCCGCTTGCGGCGACTCCTTCGAATTCGGCACGCCGACCCACGATCTCGACGAAGGGACCGACCTTTCGGCCGGGACGACACAGGTGCTGTGGAAAAACAAGGGAGCCGTCTATCCCACCAAGCGCATCCATAACTTCCGCATCCCGGGACTGGTCCGGACCCCGCACAAACTGATCGCTTTCTGCGAGGCCCGCGAAGAGACCGGCTCGACCAACAAGGACGGCGGCGACATCGACTTGGTCTACCGGGTCTCGACCGACGACGGTCAGACATGGGGCCCCTCACAGGTATTGTTCGACGACGAGGACAACACCTGCGGAAACGCCTGCGCCGTCTGGACCGAAAGCGGCCGTCTGGTGGTCTTCTGCTGCTGGGCGCGCACCGGAACCACCGAAGCGAAATTCAAAAGCAACTACTTTTCGTTCGAAGAGTCGCAGCGGTATCACAACCATGTAGTGAGCTTTTACTCCGACGACGAGGGCGCAACCTGGTCGGGCCCGTTCAAGCACTTCACCGAGGGCCGCAATTCGAACCCCGACCGCTACCTGTGGACAGGCTTCTTCAAAGCGGGTCCCGGACACGCCATTCAGTTGAAAACCGGCGAGCACAAGGGACGCATCCTCGTCGGCTGCGACCACAAATATCAGGTATTCGGCGGAACGGCCGTACCCGCGGATTCGGAGGATGAAAACTACTACGGTTCGCACGTCGCCTATTCCGACGACAACGGCGAGAGCTGGCATATGCTCGAACTCGACGAGGAGCTGCATTACGGCAACGAATGCGTGCCGGTCGAGCTGTCCGACGGCCGCATCTATCTCGACATGCGCAGCACGGGAGCCTACAAAAACCAGCGCGGCTGGAGCGTCAGCGGCGACGGCGGCATCACATGGAGCCGTTATACGCCGAACCCGCTGCGCACGGACCCGGGATGCCAAGGGTCGATCGTAAACTACAATACGAACGGCGTTCCTTCATCCGTCATCTTAGCCAGCAGCAACAACAGTACGGGACGCGACCATCTTTCGATTCGGGCCAGTCTGGACGACTGCGCCACATGGAAAACGGATGTTTACCAGATTACCGAAGGCAAGTCCGGCTATTCGGATCTGGTCGTCTTCGACGACGGCAGTGTCGGCGTACTCTATGAAAACGGGACATCGGTTTACCGCGAGCAGATCTCGTTCCGCAGGATTCCGGCAGCCACGATCGCAAAATATATCAACGAATAAACCCTCCGAGTCATGAAAAAACGAACCATAAGCCTCCTTTGCGGGCTCCTCGCCATAGCCTGTTCACCCGACCTGCACGACGAGAACAGTGTATTGGAGAACAACCGGCAACAGGCCGAGATGAGCGTCGAGGTGCAGGTCAGCGGTACGATGATCTCGACCCGCTCGACCGCTTCGGCCGAAGAACGGGCCGTCACAAGTTACGACATCTATGTTTTCGACGTCACGACCGATGCCCTGCAATACTACAAGCAGGGAATCGTCCCCGCGGAACCGGAGAAGATCGCCGGAACGCACAACTACCGCATCGGCAGCGAGCAGATCGTGCTTCCGACCTCGGGACAGAAGCACGTCTTCGTGCTGGGCAACGCAGGCAGCAGCGTCACGCTTCCGACGCTCGTCACGCTCGACGAAGCGACCGAGAGCGTCCCGGCCACGGCGCTCAACGATTTCCGCAACGGCGTCGTCGTGACCCCGGCCGGCTCCAAAGCCCCGGCAGCCCCCTTCGTCATGGCCGGCACGACCTTCATCGCCAGTGCCGCCAACGCCCGTGTGCCGGTATGTCTGGCCCGCACCGTCGCCAAAATTTCGCTGCGCAACACGCTTCCCGGCGAGATCGTCCTCTCGGATGTCTCCGTTTCGGGAGCCTCGGCGAGCGTCTATCCTTTCGTAAAGACCATTTCGGTCGATCTGCCGACCGCCGACTACACCGCAGCAGCCGATCCCGCTGCCGGCGAGGAGGCCGGGGCCTTCTACCTGCTGCCGGCGACAGCCAACCAAACGGCCGTCACGGTGAAAGGCACCCTTTCGGGCAGCGATTTCGTCTGCAAGACCACGCTCGCCAGCACCCTCTACGCCGACTACGACTACAAACTGACGCTCCGCAACCGGGGCGGGGAGGTGACGGCCGTGCTGTCGCCCGATTTCAGCGGTGCGGCCGAAGTGGACGCCATCCAGATCACGGGCGAATGGCTTTCGGACAAGAACACCGTGACGCTGCCTTTCACGCCCGAACCGAACTACGGCTTCACGATCGGCTATATCCTCAACGTCGACGGCTCAGCCGAGATCGGGACCATATCGGAAGACTGGTACGACGCCGTCATCGTCAAGGAGGGCACCATCCGTATCCGCACGCTGAAAGAGAACCCCGGCGAGGACCGGACGGCCTCGTTCGCCGTCAATGCCGGCGGTGCGACCTGCAATGTCAAGGTCGTCCAGCAGGGTCTCGCAGGCATCAAGACAATCAAGTTCGGCGATCTGGAATGGATGGACCGTTCGATCGGCGCCACGCTCAGGGCCTCGCAGGCCTTTGCCAACGATGTGCGCAGTTTCGGCTACCTCTACCAGTGGGGCCGCACGATGCCCTTCCCCGCAACCGGCGAGGTGGAGACCGTATCGGCACAGATGACCCCCGCAGAGGCTCTCGCCAGCCCGGCATTCATCGCCTACACGGGCGAAACGCAGGACTGGAATTCGCAGGGCGTCGAAGGCTCCTTCGACCAATACTGGGAATCCGTCACGACGAATCCCTGCCCCGCCGGATGGCGGCTGCCGACCTACGAGGAACTGGCCGGTGTCATGCTCTATCGCAACAATGCCCTGATCTTCGCAAACGGCCAGCAAAAAGCAGCCGAAATACTGCCGAACGGAGTGACGCACCCCTATGTAGGCTTCGGATCGGGAGCCATCACGAAGGATACGGAGACCATGTTCCACTCCGGCATCAAACAAAAGGGTACGGCCAACGCCTGGTACGTCCGCTATCTGTGGATCAATAAAGGCGGCACGCAGACCACGACGCCGCCCTCTTACACCAAAACCCATGAGAAAGACGGACAGAATTACATGACCGGCGGCGAAAATATCCTGCGCATCGACCGGCTCAAAGCCGACGCTTCGGCTGACTTCACAGCGGCGGCGAATGCCCGGAATTTCTGGACGGAGCATGAGACCGATCCCGGCGTGGAGACGCTGGTATTCCCCTGCGGCGGACGCCGCGATGCCACCGGAACCGTCGTGGAATCGAACAACGCCGCATTCTACTGGTCACGCTCGATGTTCACGGGCGGGGACAATCAATATTCGAAGACAGCCACAACCTATGCTTCGGGACTGCTCTATTTCCGTCCGGCGGGCCGTTATATGTTCCTATACGCTCCAGCCATCGGCACGGCCCAAGTTCATGCCGACACCGAAGACCTCGGCTACCGCAATCAAGCGATGCAGATCCGCTGCGTGAAAGAAAAATAAAACACCCGGACCGACCGGAGGGAGACGCTTCAAGGCGTCTCTCTCCGGCCTGCTCCGTTCACCGAAACGAAAATGAAAAAACTGCTCCTTTTAACCGCACTTTGCGCCGTCTGGTGCGCGCAGGCGCAAAAGCCCAATATCGTGGGCCGGGTCACCTGCCAAGGGAAACCCGTCGCCGGAGTCATCGTCTCGGACGGCGAACTGGTCGTCCGGACCGATTCCGACGGACATTATGAAATGTCCTCCTCGAAACCCTGCGGATATGTGTTCATGTCCATCCCCGGAGGTTACGAAACGGCCGCCGACGGCCTGATCCCGCGTTTTTTCGGTTACACGACCCATTGCGACCTCGACGTGATCGATTTCCAGCTCGAAAAACGCCGTAACGACAACTTCACGCTCTTCGTCTCGACCGACACCCACCTTCGGGGCGACCCTGAGGAGCTCGACCTGCCGCAGTTCCGCAAATGGTACCTGCCCGACATTTCGCGCGAAATCGAGCGCACCAAAGGTCCGGTCTATTCGCTCCATCTGGGCGACATGACCACCGACATCATGTGGCACAGGAACGACTTCGCGCTGCGCAAGTACCTCGACGTGATGAAAACCTATCCCTCGCCCGTCTTCCACATCCCGGGCAACCACGACAACGAGCGGTTCGTCGATCCGGCGGTCCCCGACGCGCAATGGGACAGCATCGCGCAGCGCCCTTACCGCCAGATCATCGGTCCGAACTACTACTCGTTCAACCTCGGGAAGGTGCATTTCGTCATGCTCGACAACACCATCGTCCGTAAGGGAGCGCTCAAAAACGGCAGGCGTCCCTCCCGCAACGACTACCGGCTCGACGAACGCCAGCTCCGCTGGCTGGGCCGCGATCTGGAAACCGTCGGCAGCGACACTCCGCTCGTCGTCTGCATGCATGTACCCGTCGCCGACTGGACGGGCATCGGCAGCGACGGCACCCCCGAATTCTCGGCCAGAGAGAACCAGCGGGCCATGCACGACCAGCTCATGCCGCTGCTGGCGCGGTTCGACGACGTGCGGCTGCTGACGGGGCACAACCACCGATTCATCAACATCCCGCTGACCGACCGCATTTTCCAGCACACACTCGTCTCGGCCTCGGCCGTGTCGTGGAAGATCAACGGCCCCGAAAGCCGGCTGGTGAGCGAAGACGGTTCTCCCGGCGGCTATCTGATCCTGCGTTACCGAGGCGGCCGCGCCGACTGGCAGTTCAAACCCAACGGCTACCGGGCCGACCGCAACCAGTTCCGCGTCTACGACCTGAACCAGGTCCCCGAGGAGTTCGGCGGCCAACCGGGCAGCAACCGCTGCCTGATCAACGTCTACAACTGGGACGAACGATGGACGGTGCGCGTGCGCGAGAACGGACGCGACCTGAAAGTCGAGCAGGTGTGGGCCAAAGACCCGCTCTATATCCTGATCCGCCGCGACGCGCTTCCCACGCGCCCCACGGCCTTCCGCGCCGTGGCCAACCCGCACATGTTCTCGGTCGAAGCCTCGGCCCCGGACACACCGCTCGAAGTGACCGTCACGGACCGCTTCGGCCGCAAATACCGCCAAACGGTCCGACGCCCCAAGCGATTCGACTGGCAGACGGAATGACCGGCCGGACCGATCCGGATTCGATTTGTCCGAATAATTTGACATGACAACAAAAATAATTCGTATCTTTACGGAAAATTACCGCAGATGGAGGTACTGAAACTGGACAACCGCAATACTACGCTCGTCGACAGCGTCGAAGAGAGTTTGATTCGCTTCTTCAAGGAGAAGGGCCTGCGCCCGGGCAGCAGCATCCCCAACGAGATCGAGCTGGCCGCATCGCTGGGTGTCGGGCGTCCGGTTCTGCGCGAAGCGCTGAGCCGTTTCAAGATGACCGGCATGATCGTTTCACGCACCAAGAAAGGGATGGTTCTGGGCGAACCCTCGCTGCTCGGCGGCATGAAGCGCTGCATCAATCCGCTGTTGATGAACGAATCGACGCTGCGGGACATTCTGGAGTTCCGCATCGCGCTCGAAATCGGCATCAGCAACAACATCTTCAGCAACCTCACCCCGCAGGACATCGAAGAACTGGAGCAGATCGTCGAAATGAGCCAAGTGATCGGCAACAACAAATACGCGCCCATCAGCGAGCATCGTTTCCATACGAAGCTCTATGAAATCACGGGCAACCGCATCATCTCGGAGTTTCAGGACATCATCTACCCGGTGCTGGATTTCGTCAAGGAGAAGTACCGTGATTTCTTCGAACCCATCGAGCAGGAACTTATCCAGAACAGCGAGCTGGTCACCCACCACCATCTGTTAGAATACATCAAACGCGGCGACCTCGAAGGTTACAAACATGCCATCGTCGAGCATTTCAAGCTCTACACGATCTACCTCGAACGCCACAAACGGTAAAACCCGTCCACATACCGATTACCATGAAACAGACTTTGCGAAGCCTTGTCGGGGGAGTCATGCTCCTCGGCATGATGCCGGCCGCCGAAGCGGCAGCCGCATCCACCGCCGCCGGAGAGTCCGGCGGGTCCGTCCGCAACTCCGCATCCGCCGCTCCCGTCGTCAGCGAAGCGGTCACGGTCTATGCCGAAGGCGAGAAAGGCTATGCGGGATTCCGGATTCCGGTCGTCATCCGCACGAACGACGGCGCACTGATCGCCTTCGCCGAAGCGCGCCGGAACGACAAACGCGACAGCGGCGACATCGACCTCGTGATGCGCCGTTCGGAGGACGACGGGCACACATGGGGCCCGATCACGACGGTCTGGGACGACGACGGCAACACCTGCGGCAATCCGGCTCCCGCGGTTCTCGACGGCGGACGGATCGTCATGCTTGCGACGTGGAACCGCGGCTGCGACCGCGAGCGGCAGATCGAACAGCGCACGAGCGTCGATACGCGGCGTGTTTTCGTGCTCCGCTCCGAAGACCATGGCAGAACATGGAGCCGTCCCGAAGAGATCACCTCCGGAGTCAAGGACCCCGACTGGACTTGGTACGCCACCGGTCCATGCCACGCCATCGTCAAACGCCGCGCTCCCCACAAAGGACGTATCGTCGTACCGGCCAACCACAAACGGCTGGAAAACGGCGGCCATGTCGAATCCTATTCGCAACTGCTCTATTCCGACGACGAGGGCCTCACATGGCAGTCAGGGGCTGTTTCGCAGCGCGGTGGGAACGAAAGCACAGTCGCCGAACTCGCAGACGGCTCGCTGCTGCTGAACATGCGGCATTACGAACGCGGCGACAGCCTCCGACTTTACGCCGTGAGCCGCGACGGCGGGACAAGCTGGAACGTCCAAGGCGAACATTCCGAATTGGTCGAACCCCGCTGTCAGGGAAGTCTGCTTAACCTTACGCACGGCGGCCGTCCCACCCGGAGACTGCTCTTCTGCAACCCCCACGACGCGCGCCGGCGCCGCAACCTTTCGCTGTGCGAGAGCCGCGACAACGGCCGGACATGGCGGCATTTGACAACCGTCTGCCCCGGACCGTCGGCCTATTCCGATCTGGTTCGGCTTGACCGCAACCGCGTAGGCGTGCTCTATGAAAACGGCGACGCCGACGACCTCTACCGCCGCATCTCATTCACCGTCGTTACGCTCCGCCCATGAATCCCCGCACGCTCCTCCTCCCGGCCGCGCTGACCGCCGCCGGAACAGCATTGGCCCAACCCGCGCAGACGCCGCCCAACATCGTCATCATCCTTGCCGACGACCTCGGTTTTTCCGATCCGGGATGCTTCGGAGGCGAAATCGAAACACCCGTACTGAATCGGCTGGCGGCTGAAGGCCTGCGGCTCACGCAGCTCTACAATTCGGGGCGAAGCTGCCCCTCGCGGGCCTGCCTGCTGACGGGACTCTACCCCCATCGGGTAGGTATCGGCGAAATGGTGCGCGACCACCGGGAAGCGTGGCCCGAAGGCTACCGGGGCTATCGCCAAGACAACAACCTCACCATCGCCGAGGCGCTCCGCTCGGCCGGCTATCATACCGCCATGGCAGGCAAATGGCACATGGGAAAGACACATACCCCCGTCGACTGCGGCTTCGACGATTTTTACGGATTCCTCAACGGCGCCATGACCTACTGGAATCCCGAACGTTACGTCCGGCTGCCCGAAACGGCGCCCCGGCGGGAATATGCCCGGGGCGAATTTTACGCCACGGACGTCATCACCGACTACGCCATCGACTTCGCGGCCCGGGCGCGCGAACTGCACAAACCGCTCTTCCTGCATGTGTCGTACAACGCCCCGCATTTCCCGCTGCAGGCGCCCCGCGAACGTATCGATCATTACATGGAAATCTACCTGAAAGGCTGGGATGCGATCCGGGAGGAGCGCGAAACGCGTTTGCGCCGTCTGGGCCTGCTGTCCGACGAAGAGCAGGCCGCCGAACGGGGCGTAGTGCCGGCAAGTCAGTTCATCGACCGCACACGGCCGATCCCGGCATGGGTAGAACTCCCGGAAGAACAGCAGCACGATTTGGCGCGCCGCATGGCCATCTATGCGGCCATGGTCGACATCATGGACCGCAATATCGGACGCCTCGTCGAAGCGCTGCGCGACAACGGGCAGTTGGAAAACACGCTCCTGCTCTTTCTCTCGGACAACGGAGCCTGTGCCGAATGGCACGAATTCGGATTCGACGGTCGCAGCGGCACGAACTACCACATCCACACTGTCGACGAACTCGCCGGCATGGGACAGCCCGGAACCTACCACCACTACGGCACCGGCTGGGCCAATGTCTGCTGCGCTCCGTTCCGCCTCTACAAACATTTCGCACACGAGGGCGGGATCTCGTCTCCGAGTATTCTGTGGTGGGGCGGCCGGGTGAAACGCCCGGGCGGCATCGACCACCAGCCCTGCCATCTCATCGACATCATGGCCACCTGCCTCGACGCCGCAGGAACCGAATATCCCGCGCAGTACGAAGGACGCCGTCTGGCACCGGCCGAGGGCATTTCGCTCCTGCCCCTTGCCGAAGGGCGGCGGCTGCCCGTCCGTCCGATCTTCGCCGAACACGAGGGGAACCGTATGGTGCGTCTCGGACGGTGGAAACTCGTAGCTTCCTATTACAAGGGGCAGCGCTGGGAACTCTACGACATTGCGCACGACCGCACTGAACAGCACGACCTTTCGGCCCAGCATCCGCGCAGGGTCGCACGGATGGCGCAACTCTATTTCCAGTGGGCCGACGCAAACGGCGTACTGCCCTATCCGCAGTTGATGAACGAATACGGCGGACAGCAGATGAAGATTTACAACGAGCGGTAAAAAACCTTACCGGACGGCCCGCAGGGCATCGATGAATCCCGGCCAGAGAACCCACAAGTTTTCAGTCTGGAGCCACAGCTCGCGGGCCTGCGCCCCGAGCGAGGGGTGTTCACCCTCGATATCGTGCAGATAAGCATCGTCGGCAGGGTGTTCGTCAGCCGTAAATTCGGCGAACCAAGGTGCGAAGCGCGTGCGGAAACGCTGCAACTCTCCCTCGGGCAGTTTGCCGTCACGGCGATAGGCCGACCACAGCAGCAACAACTGGCGGCTGGCATATTTGTCCGAGACGTCGTTGATCACCTCGTCAAACAGTTCCTGCTCGTCCATGGCCAAATAATCGAAAGCCAGCAGTTCGCTCCCTTCCAGATGGTCCTCGGGATCGAGCTCCAACAGCATCTCCAACAGCCCCGCCGACATTTCGAAATCGTTGATCAGGAAGTGGTCGATGGCCGAGGCGAGGACCAGCTCCAGCGCCGCACGCGAATTGCGGTGGTTCCATTCGAGGTTGATCTCCTCGTCCTCGGGGATCAGTTCCGCAAGGCGCTGAAAAGCCTGAAAACGCTCGTTACAGGCCTCCTCGACATCGCCGGCGGCCTGCATTTCACGGCTCCGGGAGAGGATTTTGACAAAGTTATAGGGGCCCTCGCCGACGACCTCGAAAGTCTGGTCGGGCGTAGGGTTAAGGAAGGCTTTCTGCATTGTTGTTACGGAGTTTGAAGATCATTGCGACCAAGACTGCCAGTGTCACGGCACCACCCAGCAGGTAGGCCGCCGTACGGTTCTGCATGCCGAACATCAGCGGCGAGACAAAAATATAGCTGGCACAGACGTAGGTCATGACAAGCGCCGGAATCAGTCCCGGCCAGACGGCGCGCTTGCGGGAACGCAGGTAGGCGACGATCATCCAGAGCGTCACGGCCGCAAGGGTCTGGTTCATCCATGCGAAATAGCTCCACATGGTCTGGAACGGCAGTCCGAAGATGATGAGCAGTCCCAGTGCGAACAACGGAATGCTGATGTAGATGCGTTTGCGCAGCGAGCGCTGTTCGACACCCATGAAGTCGGCGACGATCAGCCGCGCCGAGCGGAAAGCCGTATCGCCCGAGGTGATGGCGCAGGCCACAACGCCGAAGATGACGAAGACGGCCAGCACCGGACCCAGCGTCTTGTTGGCGATCACGTCGACCAGCACGGCGGCCTGCCCGCCGTATTCGGCAATGGCGTCGTTCAGTCCCCCGACATTGCCCCAGAAGGCCATGGCGATGGCGGCCCAGACGAGAGCGATGATCGACTCGGAGATCATGGCGCCGTAGAAAATCGAACGGCTCTCGCCTTCGCTGCGCATGCAGCGGGCCATCAGCGGCGACTGTGTGGCATGGAAGCCCGAAATAGCCCCGCAGGCGATGGTGGTGAAAAGCATCGGGACGATGGGGAAGGCTTTCGCATCGGCGATGCAGTTCTCGAAGGAGGTAAATTCCGGGATGGTATATTCCCCGCTGAAAAGCAGGACCACGAGGATGCCGACAGCCATGAAGAGCAGTGCGAAACCGAAAACGGGATAGATGCGCCCGATGATCTTGTCCACGGGCAGCAGCGTGGCGGCGATGTAGTAGATCAGAATGATGCCCAAGATAATGAGCAGCAGCCACGAGAAATTCCCGAAAGCGATACCTTCGAGCGCCGGGATGTCGAGCCGGTTGGCGACAAGCGACGCGGGCTGTGAAAGAAACACGGCTCCCACGAGAATCATCAGTCCCGCGGAAAAGAGGCGCATGACAGCTTTCATGCCGTTGCCGAGGTACTTGCCGGCCGTTTCGGGTAGGCTCGCACCGTCGTGGCGAAGCGAAATGACCCCGGCGATGAAATCGTGCGCCGCACCCATGAAGATGCCTCCGAAAGTAATCCACAGGAATGCCACGGGGCCGTAGGCAGCGCCGAGCACCGCGCCGAAGATCGGGCCGAGACCCGCGATGTTCAGCAGTTGGATCAGGAAGATGCGCCAACGCGGCAGGGGCACATAGTCCACCCCGTCGTACAATCGGCTGCAGGGTGTTTCGGCCTTCGGGTCGATACCGACGAGCCGTTCCAGATAACGTCCATAGGTAAAATAGGCTGCAACCAAAAGCGCGAGGCACACCAGAAAAGTAGTCATATCACAGGTTCGGGTCAGTTTTGACGCGAATATAGCAAGAAAAGAGAGAATTTTTGCAAATTTGTTGCGAGAAATAATTTTTTTTCGGATATTTGCAATCCCAAAGGGAACCTCGGTGTTCCTTGAAGGCTGAATTAGCTCAGCGGTAGAGCACTTCACTCGTAATGAAGGGGTCCCGAGTTCAAATCTCGGATTCAGCTCAAAATAAAAAGACTGATAATCAAAGGATTATCGGTCTTTTCTTTTATATCCCAATCCCTGAAATCCCCGGTTAAAACAGGGCCAAAAGAGGCATTTTCAGTAGAAAATGGGTACCTATTTGGGTACCTATTTTAGTTGGTAACCCTCCTATTCCTTTTCATCTGATAATCCTGCAACAATATGATTATCAAGATTCAACCTATTTGCAAAAAGAACAAAATCAGAAAAGATGGCTGGGCTCCCATATATCTCCGGTTTACCTATAATGGAGAAAAAAGGTATATAAGCACAGGAATCTATATTCGGACTGAGGACTGGAATACTGATAACCAGTGCTTTATAACTGAGAAGCCAGAAAATGAAGAACTCCGACTAAAGATTGAGAGCATCAAATATAAATACCTCAAGCGGCTAAAGCAACTGGAAGCCTTGGATAAAGAAATCACGCTGGATGCCCTGCTTGATGAGAAAAAGGTAAGGACTACCGCCTATACAGCAAAAGAGTGCTTGGAACAGACCATCGAGCGGCTGGAGGTCTTAGGAAAATACAACTCCGCGTCAAAACATAAAGCACTCCTATCTCTGCTCCGACAGTACAAATCCACACCTATTCGACTGGAGGAGATAGATATACAATTTCTGAATGATTTCGAACTATTTCTAAGGAAGCGAGGGAATCGGAATAATAGCATAGCGACCAATTTCAGTATTTTGAAAGCCGCCTATAACAAAGCTGCTGAGGAAGATAAATTTAAGTCTAAATCCAATCCCTTTACTAAATTCAAAGTGGGAAAACTATGGACTGTAACTTCCAAGAGAGCTATCAGTAAGGAGGATATTCAACGTATCGAACAATACACCCCTCTTTCAAAAGCTCCTTATTTGGCATTAGCCCGTGATATTTTTCTGTTCAGTTACTATACAGCCGGAATTAATTTCTGCGATATCGCACGACTTAAACCGAAAAATATTATAGGTGAAAGACTCTATTACACACGGCACAAGACTGAGAAACTGCTATCCTACAAGCTGATGCCCAAAGCTCAGGAGATAATACAGAGATACCAGAAACCGGATTCTGAATACCTATTTCCAATTCTCGACAGCAGTCATAAAACTGAGTTGCAAAAATTCAACCGGATTCACAAGTCCCTTGCGAAAACCAACAAAGCCCTCAAACAAATTGGCGAGGAACTGAAAATCCCCGGCAAACTGACGACTTATGTTGCAAGGCACAGCTACGCAACAGTCCTCCGGAGGGCAGGAGTATCAACCTCTATTATCAGCAGTTCCTTGGGGCATAGTTCCGAGAAAGTCACACAGATTTACTTGGATAGCTTTGAAAATAAACAAATTGACGAAGCGATGCAAAACCTTGTATAAAGTTAAGGGGAACAGCAAAATTTCCCCTTAACTTTTGCTATATTTGCTCAGATAGAATCTATAATAATTATTAAACTAAGTGCGACCGTGGGAAAGAAATCCAATGCATCTCAAAATACAGAGAAAAAAGACCTTGAACTTTTGCAAGATGGAGATATAGATGATATAGATACATCCGGAATTATTTTTAGTGAGTTCTCCCCCGCTACTGCGCCAGATAAGATAGAACAGCCCCAAAAGATAGCAACCAAACAAAATCAAGAAAGAGAACAAAATCCGGAGGTGCAATCTAAAAATATTCCTAATACCTATGGGGATTTATTCGATACGTCCCAAGAGCAGTATTATGATTTTGACGAAGATATTTGGAAAGCTACCCCTATGGATACTCCGATAGATAGCTTGGAGAATCTGAGCCTTGAAATGGATTTTCCAACAGATTGGAGTGCATTAGAAGCTGAGCTAAGTGACCACACAAGCAATCTTGATCTGGGAATTGTTAAAACCAAAGTTAAATTTGAAACAGAAAGATTCACCTTATCTTCTTTTATCCAGAAAATGCCTCATGGCATAGTAGATAAGCAAATAGCAGGCATCGGAGCAACTACTCTGGAGATTAATTCAAAAAGAAATTCTATTATTGTAGTTCCGACAAAGATTTTGGCCTATAACAAATATGCAAAACATAAGGATATAACACTTTATGTCGGAGGAAAGGTCAATAGAGAGCGTAGTGCCACGAGTGATAAAGAGATAATAGGCTATCTTAAAGACGAGAATATTAAGCCTAAAAAATTCCTTGTGGTAGCAGACAGCTTAGCCCGACTATTAGGGGTCATAGGCCAAGAGGCGTATAAGGATTATTTTCTAATGATTGACGAAGTGGATATGATTCAATCAGAGAGTAATTATCGCCCGAAATTGGAATCTTTGATAGACTATTATTTTCAATTTTCACCCAAAAACAGATGTCTTGTAACAGCCACCTTGCGGGAGTTTTCCAATCCTCTTCTGCGGCAAGAATGTAAATTCAAACTTACATGGAAAGATAAACCCCAACGGGATATCAAACAATATTATACAGATGATTTGGATACTTTGACGGCACAGCAGGTTCAATCAATTCCTCAAACCGACAAAATAGTAATTGCCTTTAACTCCATCCGTCATTGCCTGAATATTATTAAAATGCTTTCCGAAGAAGCTCAAAAAGAGTGTGCAATTCTATGTAGCGATTCATCCAAAGAGGAGGCCGGGGATTATTATGCGGAGCTAACAAACACAAATCATCTTCCCCAAAGAATTAATTTCCTAACAAGCTGTTATTTTGCAGGGGTGGATATTGAAGACAGCTATCACCTTATCACGGTTTCCAATGCACACCAAAATTATCAAATGCTGTCTTTAGACAAGCTGACACAGATATATGGACGGTGCAGAATAGCCAAAGGTATATTAAGCGACACTATTATAGCGAATAGCCGTGATGATAGACAGACCAATGCCAATAAAAGCGATGAAGCAACCTTGTTAAAGCAAGTGGATGCAATACTCCAGTTACAAAAGGCCGCATCAGAATTAGGCAGTAAAGATGCAGACCTTGCAGATTTATTCAAGGTAGTGAAAACTGCTATTCGAGAGAAAGCGGCTGTAAAACTTCCCAGAGAGGAACCTGTCAAACTCACCCGAGAAAATATTTACGGGGAAAGTGTTCCTGCCTACATGAATATCGACTATTTGGTTGAACGGCAAAAATTGTGTAATACAATTTATAACTCCAGCCGGAGTCTGAGTTTGGCATTGAAGAAACAGGGCCATACTGTCAGCTATGAATATAAACCAATGTCCTCTACAGCGACACAAGCCGAATCGGAATTATCCTATGAAAAAGAAGCCCGGGATATAATTGATACTCAGCTACAGAAAGCCATCGAGGAAATCCGAGAAATTGCAAAACAAAAAGCAGGACTTTCAAAGGGCAATTTGGCTGAGTATCTTACGCAGAAAAGTTGTAAAGGCTATGTACAAAGACTGTATAAGCTCCGGGAACTGGCTGATGCTGAGACATTGATAGACAAATTATGGGAAATCCGCCATAGCGATAAAAGAGCTTATCATAACCTACAAAATGCCGCTGTATTCTGGGCTTTGGATGACAAGCATCCATTCAAACGGGATTTATTCAGGACATTTAAAATCGGCCGGAAATATAAGACCTCGGAAATCCATGAATTGCTTGCTCCTCTTGTGAAATATCACCTTCATAAGACTATTAAGCAACGTGCGGCAGTCAGTCTGCTGAAAGCCTTGTTTTTAATAGAAAGGCCCAAAACTTACCTCATAAAAGGCAAAAATCCCATGGGATTTAAGAAACACGGTAGTCTGAAAATCCCGAGGACAGAAGAAAATCTGCTGAAATATTTTGTGATATAAAATGCTGATATGCAATAAAATACCCGTCAAAATATTTGCAAAAGTCAAAAATTTTTCTTATATTTGTATTGTCTTTTAGGAGGTTAAGCCCTCCAACAATCAAAATATAAGTTTCATTTTTAAGTGTGTTCGCATTTTATGCGAATCTATATTACCTACTTATAAGATAATAAGGGGAATATAAGGTAAGTATTATAGAATAGCCTAAAATACGAACACTTCTTTTGTAATCCATGAAAAATTACACGGTTATTCAGAATGAGGCGGCTGAAAAACTGTCTCTCAATGATCTTTTTGTCTTCACAGTTCTCTCCATGACTGCCCATGATGACAATACCACAGATGTTACCTATGAACAATTAGCAGAGTTCACAGGAACCTCCATAGGCTATATAAAGGACCATTTTGCTAAGAGATTGAAAAATAGCGAACTATGCGTTATTGAAGAATTTGTAAAGGCAAGTAGAAGACGAAAAAAATATATTCTCCCATCCATTACAAGTAATTTCCGAATAATTCGAAAAGAATTAATTAATGACCGCTTCCTCAGTTCTGAAGAAAAAGGTTTCCTGATAGCACTCTATTGTATTTCAGCCAATAACACTTTTAATATGGGACTACCTGCAGGTCAGGCTATAAAGAAACTGGGTATTTCAAAAACAGCCTACTACAAACACTTAAAATCTTTACAAGCTAAAGGTTATATAAACTTTGTTGGTGATTATCCTCAAAATCCTCAATATGCGAATAATCCCGAATCTTTAATGCTCACTTGTGATTGGTTGGGCTATAAGAATTACAAAGAATGGCTACATAGACAGGAACCATTTGAACATGATACCCCAAAGTCCCTATTTATTATCTATCACACAAATATCTCAGTTAATTCATTATACAATAATACAACTAAGTGCGCATAAGGGCTGGAGTATTTAACTCCTGCCCTTTTCCTTTCTAATCTCAGTCCTAAGCCCTGAGTAAGTATATTATTAATAAGACATAATTTACTGAGTCAAAGGAATCCAAAAATTTTATTTTTTTAATTTTTTTTCAGCTTTATCCGCACAAATCCATTTCAATCCCCACATGACCCCTCCCCGCCTACGGCGTGGGGGATAGTCCCCCGTCACAACCCTTTAAAATCAAATTTTGGTATGGAAAGTACTTTGAAATTCATCAAGACGTGGGAGGTTGCCCAGTTTAAAGCCCAGCAGGAGGTTGATAAGCTGGAAGTAAAGCGAAATCCCCACACAGGCAAGGTATTCTTCGTCTATGGCTTTGAAACAGGCCCTTGCAGCCGGAAAGTGGAAGAGGGGCTTCTGACAGACCCCGTAGTCTCTCAGGTGTGCAATGCCGAGACAGGGGAGATGTTTATGATGCTCCACCAGCGT
Source organism: Alistipes provencensis (assembly GCF_900083545.1). Classification (NCBI taxonomy): domain Bacteria; kingdom Pseudomonadati; phylum Bacteroidota; class Bacteroidia; order Bacteroidales; family Rikenellaceae; genus Alistipes; species Alistipes provencensis. Next base: position 946,709 of record NZ_LT559262.1, read on the forward strand.
GGAGAGGGAGGAGCACCTACATTGGCTGTGTTTTAAGTTTTATATTAACAAGAGAGCTGAAAAAGCTCTCTTGTTATATTTTAATATTTCACAATATGTTCGATAAAACATGTTGTAGGGTCATTTGTCACTTGAATTGGATAACAATCTCTCGATAAAATGTCTGCTAAAACTTTACAGGACGGATGTTTGTGAGTATTATTCTTTCCGACGGAAATTATACAGGAAAATGAACCATTATCAAGCAATGATGGATTAAAACTTTTCAACGAGCCGTGATGGGGTATTTGGATAGTCCCAACATCGTAATATTTCTTGATTGCATTAATCCAATTTAAGATATTAGTGTCGATAGTGGCGTCTCCCGTGTATATACAACCAACATAATGGGATATAATAGGACGACAAAAATGACAATACAAATATTGTATGTGTCGTCTAATGTAATATGTGTCTTTCTTAATTGGGCCAGAGTACATTAAAAGAGAATTCTCATTTGTACCGCCAATGCTTTTGTCTTTGTATATAGCTCTAATCTTATTGCAAATGTGTGGTTTTGAAAGACTATCTGCTATATTATCTATATCAAAATCTTTGTCATCTTTAAATGCCTTTTCAAATAACGTCGTAATTAATTTACTTTTCGAGCCATCGTCATGATTATATGGAATAAATATCCAATCGGCAGAAACGGGAATACTGATTCCTTTTCCACTGTCTATTCTTTGTTCATCCTCTAAATTTTCAATAGAATATGGAGGTCTTTCCTCATTATTATAATAGTAGTCCCTCTCCCTATCTGCGGGCCTAATCCATATAATTTTAGCTCCATTGAAATATTTTTGGGGATTTAAAACAATATCGTAAAGATTTTTGTCCTCATAGGTGCTTAGAAAAAAGGCTTTCTGCTCTGGAGACATTAAAGGATAAATTACTGTTTGAATATCCTTAACGGTTTCTTTGAGTTTGGGTATTAAATTGATATGATCTTCATCGAAATGGGATATGACCAAAATATTGATAATATCTTGGTGGTTAAAACTTTGCGCCACAACAGGTGCCAGTAGGTTCTTCCCAGATTTTGTCCCGCAATCATAAACCAAGTTGAAGTTATTAATTCTTTCAGAATAGAAAGCCCCTTGTCCTACCGGATGAAATGTGCGAATGATATTATCAGCCATAATAAGTCTTTTTAGTCATCTAAATATACTATAAATAATTTAAATTTCACCTATCATGTTAACCATCCGCCCCTCTACAAGACACCGTGCTAAAATCAAATTAGCCCTCCAAGGCTGTGCAGGTTCCGGGAAAACCTATTCAGCCCTTTTATTAGCCTATGGCATGACCTCCGACTGGTCTAAAATCGCCGTCATAGATTCAGAAAATGGCTCTGCTGACCTCTATGCCCATCTGGGAAGCTACAATGTGGTCTCCCTCGGAGGAGACTACTCCCCGGAACACTACATCGAGGCTATCGCCCTCTGTGAGAATGCAGGCATGGAGGTAATCATCGTGGACAGTATTTCCCAATGCTGGGACTACCTGCTGGATTTCCATGCAGGACTGCAAGGCAACTCCTTTGCCAACTGGGCCAAGGTCACACCCCGTCAGAATGCCTTCGTACAGAAAATCCTCCAATCCCCGGCACATATCATCTGTACCATGCGTACCAAACAGGATTATGTGCTCAATGAGAAGAATGGCAAGTTAGTCCCGGAGAAAGTAGGGCTGAAAGCCATGCAAAGGGATGGCATGGACTATGAATTTACCGTCGTCTTGGACATAGACCTCAAACACCATGTGCAGGCTTCCAAAGACCGGACAGGGCTATTCATGGGCCGTCCCGAATTTACCATCACTCCGAAAGTAGGCCAAGCCATTCTGAACTGGTGCAACCTCAATTCCCAGCAAACTATCGTACAACCCCAAACATCCCAAAACTATGGAAACAGCACTCCAGCTCCATCCTGTTAGACATAATCTGATTCCCCTGCCAGTATCTCCGCTTCTTCCAGCCTCTGACCATTCGGAAGAGAAACCTTTGAAACCCTTTGTGGAAGCCAACACCAAAGCTGTCACCTTACGGCATCTGCAAGAGGATTGTGTGGTTCCTGTCTTCTCCAAAGACAATGAAGTGACTATCTCCCATCCGGCCTTTGTGGAGACAGTCTATGAGGCGGCACAGGAGTTCTTTCGGGGAGAGAGCATCGACAGCCCTGAGATAAGGGTAAGCCATATCATCAAGGGGAGAATCCCCGAAGCTATCCATAAGCCCGTGAACCAGCTTTTGGAGACAGACAAGACCATCTACTACGAGCGGATGATGTTCTGCTTTGAAATCCCTACTATCTGCCGGACTATCGACCAAAACCCCTTGAAGCTGACCATAGGAGGCGTAAGAGCCTATAACCATGAAAACCTCTACAACAGGAAATCGGCGGAGAAATTCAAGGTCTTCGTGGGCTTCAAAAACATGGTATGCTGTAATATGTGTGTAAGTACGGACGGCTATAAGAGTGAAATCAAAGTAATGAACACACAATCTCTCTTTAAGGCTGCCATGGAGCTGTTTCAACTCTATAACCCCGAGAAGCACACAAGACAGATGCAAAACCTGCTGAGTTCCTCCATGACTGAACACCAGTTTGCTCAGTTTTTGGGTAAGTCACGGCTATATCAATGTCTGCCTCAGGAGGAGAAAAGGAAACTGCCCCAACTGCTGATGACCGACACCCAGATAAATCTGGTGGCAAGGGCCTACTACCAAGACGAGGATTTCGGGGTGGATGCATTCGGCCGGGAGATTTCCATGTGGAGGGTCTACAACCTCCTGACAGGGGCCAATAAGTCCTCCTACATCGACAATTTCTTGGACAGGGCACTCAATGCCTCACAGTTGGCTGAGGGCATCAACAAGGCCCTTTATGGAGAGAGTGAATACAGGTGGTTTGTGGAGTAAGGAAAAGACTGTCGGATTTTCAGAACCTGCACCTTATAGGGAAATGGAACAAAAAAATTCGACAGCTTACCCACCTTACGCACTTACTTTCTATATATTCCAAAACTAAGTGCGTAGAATGACTGTCTGAGATTCCAAACCCTCTTTCTTTTCAACCCACACCTCAGTCTTATCACCCACACTCTTTAGAGTATCACTATCCCTCTCACCCTTTCTCCATTATGATATGAAAGTTGGAGGATGCGCACTTAGTTGGTTGTAATAATACAATCTATCTGCGCATAGACTGTACATCTATCTCCCTTATATAATAGAAAGATAGGTGTACAAGCCCCCAAAAGAGCGACGGAAATTATCTTTTGTCTGAAAATTGTGTATTTTTGTGCGTATGGATGACAAGTTGAAACAGATAGACACCCTTTTAGGTGAACTGAATCAATACAGGGCCAATGAAAATTACCGCATTACGGAGGCTCTGGAGATTGAGTATACCTATGACAGCAACCGCATCGAGGGAAATACGTTGACCCTCAATGAGACGGAAATGGTGGTCAACAAAGGCATTACCATTGCAGGCAAAGGGCTGAGGGAGCATCTGGAAGCTATCAACCACAAAGAAGCTATTGACTTTATCAAGGACATAGCACAGAAAAAAGAGCCTGTCTCGGAAAGGGTGCTGTTGGATATTCACTCCATTGTCCTGCACAGCATAGATAAGGAGAATGCTGGAAAATACCGTCGTGTACCTGTCATTATCAGCGGTAGTAAACACATTCCACCTCAGCCTTATTTGTTACAGCCCAAAATGGATGAACTGTTTCAATGGTATGAGGCAAACAAGGATTCCATGCACCCGGTTGTATTGGCAGCTCAGATGCACGAGAAATTCGTATCTATCCATCCCTTTATAGATGGCAATGGCCGGACAGCACGCCTGTTGATGAATCTTATATTGATGCAACACGGCTATCCCATTGCCAATATCAAAGGGGATAATGACACCAGACGCCGCTACTACCAAACTTTGGAAGAAGCATCTTCGGGGGATAACTCGGCTTTTGTGGAGTTCATTGAAGAGGTGGTGATTCAAAGTCTGGAATACTATCTGCAAATCATCCGGGGATAAACCGGAGTTTTGAGCATGAAAAGGGAGGTGTGGAGCAATCCATGCCTCTTTATTTTTGTCCTCCCCTCAGGGGATAAATCCGATTTAACTTTAAATTCACGCTTATGAAAGATTTGTATATAACGCTTGTTGTCTGGGCTATAATCTGCCTTGTGGCTTACATCAGGGCAGACCCCCGCAAGCAAGAGTAAACATTTCTGAAAGTCAATGTTGATTTTCTGAAACTTTAAACCGAAATTTGTTACTGCAACAGCCCTGAAATTTAGGGTAAGTTATTGCATTATCCGAGTTAGTTTTCTACTTTTGTGGAACATACTAACTGACACGGAAAGTGTAAGTTTATTCCCATAAAGCGAATCTGGAAAATTCATTGATGGTGAGAATAAGCGGACTTATCCTTTCGTCGTATACTTATCACAAGTATATAGGCGTAGGGCTGTTGCTTGTTTTATCCATCGAGGTATTCCAGAACCTGCTTTAGTAAAATAGGCTTTCAGTCCTACGCTTTCTTTTTACTACTAACCATCTGTGGGGGACGGCAGATTTGTCGAATGATATATGCTGACCAAAGAAGAACTCCGAAATTTGATAGGAGCATTTCATCGAGCTGAATACAGAATAAACAATTCTTATGACTGGAATTTTTTGTGTAGTAAATCATTAACATTTTTTGAGTTTGAGGCACAAATGAAAGTTAGTGATATTAAGATAAAAGATAATCCAGACCAATGTAAGATTTCTCACATTATAGCCCAAGGACCCTCTAATAAATATATGGAGTTTGAAACTCAAAATGGGAAAATGCAGGGTCTTGTGAGTCCTAAGATTCAGAAATATGGGATTCTGGGGGCTGTACTTAATACTACACCTATGGTATCTTTAATACATACCAAAGGTATGCTACGATTAGAGCCGTCCTATGAGTATGAATGGATGCTTCATACTGCTGACGAACTAATACAATCTAAAAATAAACTTGGGAGTTTGGTTGCATTATTATTATTGGACTTTTTCAAGAAACCGTTATTGGCATTATGGGAAAAACAGCATTATGGCAGTATATCTGATTTTATAGAAGAAATTGAACAATCTCGCGGTTGGCATTTGGATATTTATTCAAAAGCGCTTATTGACCAAATAATAGCATGTTGGAAGGACGGAGCAATTGAATTGTTATTTGCAAATGACAATACTGAATGGATAAATGAAAAAACATTAGAAGCCTATCAGGATATTAAGCATATTCGACAAACAGAATATTGGAATAAAGAACTACCGGATATAGATGATATAGATGAAGAGGATGATTGGTTTTAATATGTAAATTGAATTCGATTTTTTTTGTTAATATTATGTCGCATAAAAAATAAGAAATTATGAAATACAATTTTCAAAAGCACAATGTAGGCATAATGATTAATAGCAAAATTCTTGCTTCGATAAATCTATTTTTAATCCCGATTATTGGTAATGGAAAAATTGGATTTATTAATAAAAATGAAAAAATTATCATAAACCCTCAATTTGAAGAAATGAAAGACGAATTTTTCACAGAAGATTCTCTTGTTCGAGTAAAACGCGACTCTAAATGGGGAGTTATTGATGCTTTTGGGAAAGTTCGCATTCCTTTTAATAATCAAGAAATCAATAAGTACGGAGATGGGTTATATGAAATACGCGTAGGTCTTGGTGGGCGAGATTCCCGAGGATTAGTCGACTCTAACAACAATATAATTGTTCCAATAGGAGTATATGGCAATTTCTATTATTATAAAGAGTTTGCTATAATTATAACATTGGATAATAAATATGGTGCTATGGATAAGCATGGAGCTGTAATAGTTCCGCCTATTTATGACTCTATTGATTGGACACAAAAGACCGACCCAATATTAACAGCGAAATTGGGAGATGAAAAAATAGAGTTCAATTTAAATCTCCTGAGATAATTATTACTCACTTACTTTTCTATAATATACAAAATCTAACTGCGCAAAATCTGATGGTTAATCAAGTCGTAAAATGCACGGGCTTAATAATATTCGCAATTTGTATATTTAGAAACGCGGTTTATAGTCAAAATTTGAGTTTTACAGAAGCATTCAATTCTGCAAGAATAGAACTCGGGGAATATGGTGCTTTTGAGTACCAAGGGAGACTCTATGGAACATATTATTACGATGATTGGATAAAACTAACAAATTCTGAGAAAAGGCATATATCCCTATTGATACAAATGCGGCATAAAGTTCGAGAATTAGTAAAAAAACATTTTTCTGAATTTGGTAATATCTCAAAATATCAAGAAACCTATAATCCTGACCAAACAATTAATATTTATTTGGAAGTCTTTTCTACAAAACATGGTTCACAAACCTCTGATCGCTATTATCAAATCTATTATACAATCGACTTAACAAAAGATCGACTAAAATATTTATCAGAATATTTTGACCGGAATTCTGTTCCACAACCATACAAAGGGCAGGCTTCAACTATCTATACTGGGTGGATGCAATATTATGAACGGGATTATATTCGAGAGGCATCGGATTTGGCAAAAGAAATTCGAATGATTCTTAATCAAGGTAAAAAGTCTTGATGAAAAATTATATATTCATATTTATTGTATTACTGATGTTTAGATGTTAGATACATATTGAAAACATAAAAGCTATTTAATATATTTTATGATGACGTGTTACGAATGCAACTGTAAGGTTTGCCAGCACATTAACTGTAGTGCTATTCTGCCTCCCAATACTGGTAATGTTATTTTGCCTACCGGTATTCGAAGGGATTCTTCTGTGAATAAAGAATCGATTTTTATCACAGGCTTAATTTATGTTTTTTTGCCTATAATTTTACCTATAATTATTCTCTTGTGGTTAGTATCTTGCGGCGCAAAATATATTAGAAATTATTATTTGCTATGCTTATACACGGATTTATCCCAAAAGGAAGTGATAAAATTTTCTTTTCATATTGATAAAATACTTAGAATTAAAAAAGACAAGAATAACAGCATCCCATTTTCAACAAAGTTTAAATATGACTTATTGATGCTTATGAACGAATATCCTTTCACATGGACTCGTTATTGTGAAAGACATGAAACCATTGTCATTTCGCAACAATTTTATGTATAAAATGATTGATGCCATACAAATCTTTCTGATAGATTACGCCAATGAGAAACTTATCCATAATAGGCTTGCCCCAAGTGGGGTTACCCCTCCTCATAGTACAAGCACAGGCCAAAAACCTGTGCTTTTTGCTTGATACGGGGAGTAATGTCAATGTCCTTGACAGACGAGTAGCTGAGTTCTTCCAACTCTCGGGAGAAACAGCCAAACAGCGTCAGTTTGGAATAGATGGAGAACTCCGAACAACAGACGTTGTTGAACAGGCTTTTTCTTTGGAAGAGCAGGAATACAAAGCTAATTTCTCAGTCATGGACTTGTCTTCAGCCTTTGGAAAAATAGAAGAGGAATCGGGCATACAGATTCATGGCCTCTTAGGATGCTCTTTCATGGAACAGCAAAAATGGATTCTCGATTTTGAAAAACTATGTTTGTTCACTCCCTAATTTCCTACACTCTCAATACACACTCAGTTTTCTATCAATATAAGAAACTAAGTGTGCTATTACCCTATTGTAAACACACTTTCAACCACAGATGAAAAGGTAATTTGTGTTACCTATTTGGTTACCTGTTGAGGTTTTTGGAGAATTTCGATTTTTTAATTAGCTGATTTACAAATTAATAAACATTCAATCAGTTGACAGGGTATTCCACTCGTAATGAAGGGGTCCCGAGTTCAAATCTCGGATTCAGCTCGAAGAGGCGTAAAAATGATCGCGCCGTTCTACGAAGAAAGCCTTGCATAACGAATATGCAAGGCTTTTTCTTTTGTGTATATTGCCGTCACTCGTTGCAGCGGATCGACCACTTGTTGTTGTTGCCGATGACGGCCCGGACCAGATCGTCGCCATAAACCTCCATGTTCGACCAAGTCTGCCCGTAGGTCATCGTCGCGTGCGACGCCCCGGCGAAGTCCATCAGCACGATGCCGACGTTCCCGCGGAAATCGTGCCGGTTGAGCCGGTCGGCCGTATAGCGGTTGTAGAGGTTGGCGCAGTAGTCGTAGTCGCCGACGGCACCGAAGATGTTGATGCCCGAGACCGAACAGTGGGCCGTATCGTAACAGCTCACATAATTCATGCACCACCGGGTGACATCCGTCGTGTTGTAGGTGTAGTCGATACACTCCTCGATGGCCGCATACTTGGTCTTACCGTCCGAGGAGCCGTTCTTGATGTTGTAGAGGTCGTTCACCCGGATCGGGGCCTGCCCGACATCGTTACCGGAGAGCGTCGTGTCGAAAACCACCTTGTCGTGCGTCCAGTTCAGGTAAGCGCCCAGATACTGCCCGTCGTTGGACGATTTATAGTCCTCGCGGATGATGAAGAGGATCTTGCCCCGGGCGTCGGCCAGCGTCATGCGGGGATGGAAGTCGGCGATGCGCCCCTCGCAGTGCGACCGGATCAGGCTCACGACGCTCCTGTCCCACCCCGTCTTGCCGGTGCCGCTGGTATTTTCGTATTTCAGGTGCACCAGCACCGTCTCGCCGGGATGCGCCTCGAGGAACCGCACGAAGCGGTCGAGCACCTGCGAAAGCATAAAGGGCGAGAGTTCCTGCCGGTCGGTCCCGCCGGGTGTGTAGCCGCCGAGCGACGGGTCGCCCAGCGGGGCGATGCCGTGTTGGATCGGGAGGTCCTGAACCGAGGAGCCCGACGCCGAAGGACGCACGTCGAACATGCGCACCCCGGCCGCAAGCTGCTCCTCGAGGGAGAGCTCCTGCGCCTTGATCATCTTGGTGATGTTCATGTAGCCGAACACCACGTTCTGCAACCATTTGAAATGGTAGCGTTCGCTCGGTTTGCCGCTCGTAGCTTCGTAATGCGATCCGAAGATCGTGCAGGCATCGTGCGACCCCGGAATGGAGAGCTGCGAAAGATAGGCGTTATCGGGTAGGCCGGCCATCCAGTCGGAGTAGTCCCCGCCGATCCGCTGCGCCTGAGTCGGCATGTCGCCTACCGTGAAGGTGTAGCGGTGGCCTGCCCGCAGGGTCGCAGTAGAGGTATATTCGTAGGTCTTGCCCTCGGTCGTAACGGCCGAAAGAGTCAGCCCGCGGATATCCTGCGGCAGCATGAAAGCCGTCACGAGGATTTTCGAACCCGCATCGAGGCGGATGTACGGGACCGCTCCGGTGGTCAGGTGCACGGCCAGCACCTTGGAGGTTTTGCCCGGATCGGTCGTGCAGACGCCCGTCGCAATGTCGTAGGTAAATGCTCCCGCCACGGGGTCGTCGCTCGACAGCACGAGCTTCTGCACCTCGACGGCCTCGGAAAAGCCCGTCTGGATCGTGACCGTGGTCATCAGGGGCCGGAATGCGAAAGGCACCTCGGCGCCACGTTCCACGCCCTCGCTGCAGGCGGCCATGTAGGCCAACTGCATGTTGCATTCGCCGTTGTTGCAGGTCTGCACGGAGGGAACGGCCGTCAGGACGATCGACCCGCTGTTGGCCCTGACGGCCGCAGCCGGGTAGAACGCATAGAAATTGTAACGTTCGTCGCTGCCCCACGCCATACCCGTATTGCTGAGGTCCGTCTCGCTCTCCGTCGCTCCGGAGACGCTGACCGTGACCGCGGCACGCTGCGGGGTCGTCTGGGGGCAGAGGATCTCCACCCGGTCGCCATTGCGCCAGTAGATCGGATAGCCGCCGTCGCGCAGGGGCCCGTAGGCCGTGCGGGTCTCGGGCGGAGCGTCCGCCTCATCGTCGTTGTCGATCGAAAAACGGCAGGCGATGCCGTCACCCCCGCTCCCGGGATCGCCGGGACCACAGGCCGTCTCCGTCAGGTCGGTTCCGCACCCGGCCAGCAGGAGCGCAAGCGCCGGCAGCCGGAAAATAGTTCTGTATCTCATAGCGTCTGTTCTGAATGGGCGTTAGTACTCATCGTCCGCAAAGTCCAGCGAATCGGGCCCCAGCTCCCCGCCGTGCGGCTGGGAGATCGCAAATCCCGCCTCCGCCGCAACCGCGAACACCTCCAACTGCGGCTGTATGTAAACTGCTTTCATCAGGTATCTACTTTTATAGACATATCGGGACGGCGTTGCCTCCGTCCCGATATATGCAGGTTTTCTTCGCCGGAATTACTCGATCGTATAGGTGAAGTCGGCGAACTCGACGTGGTAGGAACCGGCCGTACTCATGATCTTGATCATGATCCGCTGTCCGTTCGAAACCGTAAAAGTATGGGTCTGCGTACCGGAGCGGCACTCGTTGTCGTTTCCGCTGATGATATTGTTCCGGTCGCGGAGCCAAGCCTCGGTGATCGGACCGTTGCCCGTCACGCCGATCCGGTACTTGATGTTCACCAGCGCGCGGTTGGTAGCCACCTCGAACGATATCTTCACGGTCTTCTGTCCGTCGCACTGGATCGGAGCCGTCACGAAGGAGCCGTTGTTACTGCTGTTGGTACCGGCCGGAACCTGCAACTGAATACGGTTCTTCTTGAGCTTGTCGTCGCCGTTCTTGTCGCTCTTGATCTCGGCGCGGTAGAAATACCAGCCGTCGAAGAGTCCGTCGGGATCGTACTGCGAAGCCACGGTATAGAATCCGTTGTCTTTCCAAGTATCCGAGCCGTACTTGCTGTCGATGGCATCGGGAACGGTGATCGTAACGGTCTTCTTGTTGCAGGGAACGCTCATCGTGTAGTGGTGGTTGCGCTTCAGACCGGCCAGAGTCAGCGACTTGTCCGAATAGGTCAGGCCGTCGGTGGTCATGACACGGACGGTCAGGGTCGAGTGGATGCTGACCGGGAGCAGGCCGATCACGAACTCCTTCTGTCCGGTGGGAATGGTGATCGCATTGGTGACGGACGAGGCCGTGAAGTTCCCCAGAGCGTCGATCGTACCCGCCGTCGGCAGGACGTTGGCGTCGGTCTCCAGCATGATCTTCTTGGGCGTTTCGCTGGCACCCAGTCCGAGCGTAATCTTCAGACGGGCCATCAGCGGCCTGAAGGTGAAGTTGACGGGCAGCACGGTCGAGGTCTCGTTGACGCTGAAGGGATCCTCCCAGATGTTCGTGTACATGAAATCGTAGTCGGCGAGGTTCGACGTGCAGTAGGCGTCGCCCCATGTGTGCTTGAACGTCTTGTTCACGGCATCGAACGAGGCGTTGCAGTCGTAGGGATAGTAGGCCGCAGCCATCGTGTAGGAGCCGACGGGCACGTCGCCCGAGAACGTGGTGGTCGGGCCCGACTTGTCGGCCGTGAAGAGACAGGTCCGCGTCACGGAGCCGTCGTAGAGGAGCACGGCGACCCGGTCGCCCTCCACCCAGTTGGTGGTGTTGCCGTCGATGGCTGTACGGGTCTGCGCCGAGACCATCTCCTCGGGAATGGTGACCTGCACATACTTCTTCGTATCTTCGAGCGAGGTCACATCGCTGTCCTTGCTGCATGCGCTCATGCCGACTGCGGCAAAAAGGGCAATGGCGAATAATTTTTTCATAAGGCGTCTTTCGTTTTTGTCGTTAATTCTCAACAGGCACTGCCGTTATTCGAAATCGTCGAACGAACGGGAGTTGTCGCCCAGCTCTCCGCCGCCGGTTCCCGGCTCGATGTCGCTGCTTGCGGCGAATCCTTTCTCAACGCATACGGACATGACGTACAGGTCCGGAGCTTCATAAATCAATTGTGTCTTCATTGTCATTTTATGGTGTTTAAATTAGTTGCACATTTCCGTCACTATGCCGCGACGCAGAGCACCCGCATGTATTGCCGTTCCCCGCCGGCGAAAAGGCAGACTTCCAGCACGGCCACCCGGTCTCCGGAGCGGCGCAGGCGGTGCAGTTCCGCTTCGATCCGCAGCTCTTCCGCTTCGGGAAGCTGCCGGCCGACCCACGCCCCGAGCGAATCGGGAGCGTACACGCAGAGCCGCTCCTCCTCGAAGTAGGCCAGCAGGTAGTACGGCGCCGAAGCGGACCGGGGCGTTTCGCCCATGGCAGACAGTGCGGTTCGGGACATGCGGGAAACATTGTCGGCAGTCATTATTCCACGATCACGGCGCGGTTCAGCTCGGGTTCCGCAAAGCGGTTGTTGGTGTCGCCCTCGGCCTTCTTGACGAGGCGGTCCGGAGCGACGCCGTATTTGTTCTTCAGCAGGTTGTAGACATACTCCATCCGCTGCTCGCTGAGGCGCTGGTTCAGCTCGCGGCTGCCCGTAGCCTTGTCGGCCGAGCCGATCAGCGTGAAAGTCTTGTCCTTGTCGGCCTTGATGGCGTTCTTGACATAGAACTCGAGGTTGGTGAGCTCTTTGCTGTCGAGCGTCGCTTTGCCGATCTTGAAGAACAGCACCACGGGCGATGCGGAGACCTTCCGCTCGACAACGACCTTGGCGGGCGCGTTGCGCAGTTTCTCGTTCTCGTCGTTCAGCACGGAGTTTTTCGAAGCGAGTTCGGAATTATTATCTTCGAGTCCCTTGATCCGGTTGAGATAGGGCGTGATGTCGATCGGCTGTACGTCCGAAGCGCGTTTGAAACCGCGGCGGTTGAACTTGTAGGCCAGACCCGCCGTGACGGAGAGCATGCCCTCGCCGAGACGTCCGCCGCTCACGCCGTCGAAACGCTGGTTGACGAGCAGGCAGCGGGCCTCGATCGTCAGGTCGAGCGACTTGCAGAGCCGCACGACGTTCAGCAGGCCGACATCGAAGCCGATCTCGTTGTCGTGGGTGTCATTGCCGTAGGAGCGCGCCCAGCCGACGCCGGCATAGGGCACGAAATTCCAGGTGCGGTCCTCGCGGTAGCCGCTCAGGGCGTTCGAAAGGTTCCACATGGCGTCGGCGTGGAGGTACATCACGCCGAATTTCTCCTTGAACAGGTTGCCGTCGGCGCCCTTGGCATAGAGCGAATTGGCGGCGGTCCAGCCTTTGGCCTGCAGTCCGGCATACCCGACGCGGGCGCCGATCGAGGGAGTGAACCATTTTCCGGCGTGGATGTCCAGCGCCGGGGCCAGCCGTTTGCCGAATTTACCCTCCGAATCGTTCTCACCGAAATAGAGGTTCACACCGCCGGCGACGCCGACAAAAATATTGTCGAACAGCCGGTTGGTTTCGTAAGGGCCGCGCACGATGCGGCCCTGCGCATCGCGGTTTTCTTTCTCCTGCGCCTGCGCAGCGAGGCCGAAAAACAGGAGGAGGGCAAAAAGGCAAAAGTGTTTCATGTTCAAATGTTTTGTAATGAATTAATTGTTTGACATTCGTTTTCGGCAGGTCAGAGCGGTCCCGTCCCGGTACTCCCGCCGCCCGACAGATCCGGCTGCGACAGCTTGAACCGGCTCTGCCGCGACAAGGCAAGTGATTCTAATTCTTCGATTTGTATTTCTGACAGATAACTCTGCATGAGGCGGTCGAAATCCATGCATACCTTCCGCAAAGGCTGCATGGTGAGGATATTCTCGTAGGACCAGAAAATGTTGGAGGCTTCGCGCAGGTCGCCCTCCATCCGGATGACCAGATCGTAGAGCGTCGGACAGGAATCGGGATTCCAACTGTAAGAGGTCTTTCCCGACTGGAAAACACAGGTCACATAATCGGTCTTCGCGACCAGCTTCCGCAGCGTCCGGCGGTACAGGTAGCTGTCCGCTCCCGGACCGATGCAGGCCGCCTGCAACTCGCGGCCCTTCATCAGAGGGGCCCCGGCAGCGGAAGCCTTGCGCAGCACGAGCAGAATTTTCACCGCCCAGAGTATCCTTACAGACAGCATAAAACAGTAACTATTTCAATATCAATATTTTATATATAACTACCGAGACCCATTATTACCAATAATGGGTCTTCTTACAGGTATATGTCTGATTACCAGATAGCAGATACGCTATTCGGACACTCCGGCGAGGGCAAAACGAATGCAATCCGAACGTTTTCAGTCAGTTCGGATCAAGCGAGGCGGAAATAAAATTTAATTAGCTAACAGTCAAAGTCTTACCCCATACGATACAATTTTTCCCCGTAAAATATTTGGTTATATTTATAATTAATCCTACTTTTGCCAACAGTTCAAAATGTCTATAATACAATTCATTAGGTCTTCAAGATACATTATTGGTAATAATGGGTCTTGAATTTTTTTATGTCCTTGTTCCTTTCTCTCCATCCGAAAAATCCGAACGGCTTACAGAACCGGCTTTTCTACAGATCGATGATTTTGCGATTCGCCCGGTCGATGATATTGTGATCGAGCTGCGTGAGGTAGATGTGCGTCGTCCTCTCGGACGTATGTCCCATCCCGGCGCTGATCACCGTGAGCGGCGTGCCGCAGTCACGGGCCAGAGTAGCCCATGAATGGCGTGCGACATAGAATGTCAGCGGTTCCGGGAGATGTAACAGGACTCCGATCTTTCGAATGAATTTGTTCAGCTCGCGCTGCTGCTGGCGGTAATTCTGATAGCTGTCGTCTTTCGCCAGGATCGGAAGGATGTAAGGCGACGCATTGCGGTAACGGTCGATGAGCTGCTGCAACTGCGGCTCGATGCTCATCAGCAGCGTCTGGCCCGTCTTATGGCGCACATAAGTCAGCACGCCGTTGCGGATGTTGTCTGTCCGCAGGTAACACATATCCACGAACGACATGCCGCGGGTGAAGAAGCTGAACAGGAATATATCACGCGCAAGAGCATATCTGGGGTGATACGACGAGAGGTCGAGGCTGAGGATCCGTTTGAGCGTCGCACGCGACAGCGCCCGTTTGCGGGTCACGGTCTGCCTGACGGACAGTTGGCCGAAAGGGTTGGCGTGGGAGGCGGGAATCAGCCGTTTCCTGACGGCCCGGTTGTAGACCGCCCGGAGGTTGCGCAGGTGGAAAATCACGGTGTTTGTCGTCACACCGCGGGCCCGGAGCCAGCGCTCGTAGCGCTCGACCCACCGAACGGTAAACTGCCTCGGCGTCAGACGCAGCCCGTTCAGATAACTCAGCAACAACCGGAACGATGCCCGGTAATTCGCTGCCGACCCTTTTTTTCCTGCCTTTTCGTAATCGAAAATGTGTTGCGAGAAACACGACACGAAGTCGAATTGCTCGCTGCTACGGGCACGACTCATCCCGGACGGGTATGACCCGACAACCGGATGCCGCCCCGTAAAAGCGGAATCTGGGGAATACATAATAATAAAAAATTAATACGAAGAATTAGTCACTGTATGCAAAGATACAAAATTAGCTCCATCTCCAAACATGCAGCGCGGTGATACAGCGCGATTTAGTCTTCCGCCGGCGGACTTTTTAAGCCCCTCACGGAACATTCCGCGCAACCGTATATTCCATACGACACGTTGATAATAGAATATTTAATGCCTTTTCCGACCCTTTTTGAGCCCTGATTGTCCATTCTCCCGTATTCGAGCCGACCGAATGGAATATTGCTCTTTTTTCGACAAAACCGGCGAATCAACCCGCCAAAGTCCGGATTTCGGGGTCATGCGCCGCGGAATAGTCGCTCTCCGAAACCCAGAATTGCAAATAAAATTCCGGCGCGTCGGGATTTTTTATACATTTGTCCGAAAGACCCTCTTGTTTTTAAAAACATGCACTTTCACCTGCACCGCATATTTTTGCCGATTCTCGGACTGATTTTCCTACCGGTCCTCACCGCAGCGGAGATCACGGTTCCGGACAGCGGACAGCTCCGCATACCGATGCACCGGACCCTCGTCCGGAACGTCGAAGCCCGCGACTATCTGGGCGACGTGCAGGTCTGGGACCTCACGACCGATGCCGACGGCCGCCTCTTCGCCGCGACGGGTGCGGGACTGAGCGTCTGGGACGGCATCCGCTGGAGCCTCTGCGAGACGCCCGGAAGCCCCATCCTCCGATGCCTCGCCTACGACCCCGCCGCACGGCGCATCTATGCCGGGGCGGACAACGAGGTCGGCTATTTCACCAAGGACGCCCGGGGCGGGTATACCTATACCTGTTTGTACCAGAACCCCCGGGACGAGGTTCCCGAAATCTTCTGGCGCATCATCCTGCAGGACGGCACGGGCTATTTCCAGACCCACGAACGGATTTACCGCTGCAACCTGCAATCGGGGCGGATGAAGCCCGTCGTGCAGGAGGGCGCCGTCGGCTATATCCATGCCGTCGGAGATGCCGTCTGGTTTCAGGACGGGACCGAATTGTATGCGCTCGGCCCGGACGGCATCGCCCGGACGGGCATCGCGCTGTCCGACCGCGTCATCGCCGTCTATCCCGAAAACGGACGGCACATCCTCGTCACGGAAGGGAGCGGGATTTTCAGTTGGGACGGCGATAGGTCGGTTCCGGCCGACCCGCAGCTCAACGCCCGGCTGGCTCAGGTGCGGCTTTTCGCCGCAAACCGCACCTCCGACGGACGCTACCTGCTGGGCAGCGTGATGGACGGTCTCTACGTCGTCGACGGGGAGTGGCGGATTCGCGGCCATTTTGGGTCGCAGGAGGGATTGCAGCATACGACCGTTCTCTCCGTCGAAGAGACCGCCGCAGGCGACGTTTGGCTCGGGCTCGACGGCGGAATAGCCCGCATCGAGGACTCGGGACCCGGGGTGGTCGTAACGAGCCGTTCGCAGGAGATCGGCAGCGTCTACGATGTCGCCGAATACGGCGGGGCACTCTATGCCGGGACCAACAAGGGGTTGTTCCGATACGACGGGAACGGCGAATTCCGGCTGGTGGAAGGGACTCAAGGGCAGGTATGGCGCCTGATCGACGCCGGCGGCACGCTGGTCGTCAGCCACGACGCCGGGACCTTTACGCTCCGGGAGGGTGCGCTCGTCCGCAGCGAAGGCTGCAACATCTGGCAGTTGCTGCCGTGGACCGACGGAAAACGCTGGCTCGGAGCTGATTTCGAAGGCGGGTTCACGCTCTACGAGGTTCGCGACGGGAAGCTCATCCCCCGAAAGAAGATCGAAGGTTACAGCGGCGTGCACTCCGACATGGGGATCGACCGCTTCGGGAATATCTGGGTTCAGAACCGCGGAGGCGACGCCGTGCGCATCCGGATCGGTGCCGACGAGCAGGTGACGGAGATCCGCACCTACTCCCGGGGAGAATCCCCGGAACCGCTCTACCGGGCACGGCTGGACAATGACATCTACTTTTTCCGCGGCCGCGAGGTACTCGGCTACGACATACACCGCGATTCGCTGGTACGCAACGACTATTACACCGGGATGCTCGCCGTCGTGCGCGACGCTCCCACGGCGCTGACCCAGTCGGGCGACTGCGTTTTCGCCATCTATCCCGACGGAGTGGGCGCCATCGGCCGCCGGGGAAACCGATTCTTCGATTACGGACGGCTGAACATGCCCGAAGGACTGAACATGATCCCCTCGCATGCACGCCGGATCATTCCGCTGGGCACACACACCATCGCCGTGGGACTGCAAAACGGCATCTTCTTCCACGACATGCGCGTACAGGAGGCCGAATACGAAAATCCCCGCACACTGCGGCTCGAACGGCTGCTGCTGCACCTGCGCGACAGCTCCGTATTCCTGCCCGTGACGCCCCGGGAGGAGCCGTATGCCGTGCCGCAGAACTACACCTCGGTCGAGGTCCGGCTGTCGAACCTCTATACCCACGGGCAGATCCGCTATTCGGTCGACGGCGGGGAGTGGACGACCGCCCCGGGCGTACCCGCACTGCGGATCAACGGCCTGCAGAGCGGACGGCACACCGTTCTGATCCGCAACCTCGACCCCGTGAACCCGCCGCAGGAGCCGCTGGAACTGCTCTTCGACATAGCTTATCCGTGGTATCTGCAGGGACGGTTCATCGCCTGCCTGCTTCTGGCGGCCGTGCTGCTGGGGCTGGCCGTCCGGTTCCTGTTCAAACGGGTCGTGGAGCGGCAGCGCCGGGCGCTGCTGCGCGAGCAGGAGCGGCTGCTCGAACGCGAGAAGAAGGAGCACGACATCGAGCTGCTGCGGGTCGAACTGCGCGAACGCGAGCGCAAGCTCATCAACCTGACCATGATGGGCATTCAGCGCAACACGATGCTGGGCGAACTGCGCCGCGAGGTGGAGCAATTCCCCGAGGAGGATCGGCGCCGGCGCGTACTGCGCAAGATCGACTCCTACATGAACGACAAGGAGAACCACGAGCTGTTCGAAAAATATTTCAACACCATTCACGACGGATTCTACACCCGCCTCCTGCAGCGGCATCCGGGGCTCACGCCGAACGAAATGCGCATCTGCGCCTACATCAAGCTCAATCTCAACACCAAGGAGATCGCCGCCTATATGAACATCTCGCCCAGCAGTGTGGAGATCGCCCGCCACCGGCTGCGCAAGAAGATGGAACTGGCTTCGGAGGTCAACCTCCAGCACTACATCTCCGCAATCTGAACCCCTGCGGGCAAAGAGTCCTCCGTTCAACTATTTTACCGCCCTGCTGTAAAGGGTAAAATCTGTGTTAACCGTTTAGTATCAATTTTTTATAATATTTTATTTAGCCTTTTGTAAAGGTCCCGATTTTTTGGTTGTTAAGGTGTAAATGGTTTGTAAAGCCGACTTTTTTGCCCGGCCCGGATTTCTATTCTATTTTTGATCGAAGCCCCGGGCATCGAACCGGGCACACCTTAACCAAAACTACTAAAACATTGCTTATGAAAGGTCTCAACCCCAAGAGCAAGCCGACGAAAGCGGGCCGTCTTGCCGTCCGTCTTCTGGCGGCATTGATTTTCGTGATGAGCGCGGCCGGCGCCTATGCACAGCAGCCGGTCAGCGGAACCGTAAAGGACAAAGCCGGTCAACCCATGGCCGGCGTATCGGTCATCGTCGAAGGCACGACCATCGGCACGACGACCAACACCTCGGGTACATTCACGCTCAACGTCCCGGCCGACGCGACGCTCAAATTCTCGTTCATCGGCATGACGCCCCAGCAGGTAGCCGTGGGCGGCCGCACGCAGATCGAGGTGACGCTGGAGGACGACGCGATCGCCATGAACGCCGTCGTGGTGACAGCCCTCGGCATCAAGCGCGACGAAAAGGCCCTCGGCTACGCCGTGCAGAAGGTGAAGGCCGACGAACTGCAGACGGTGAAGGGCGTCGATGTGGCGACTTCGCTGTCGGGCAAGGTGTCGGGCCTGATGGTCAAGAACCCCTCGGACTTCGCCGAAGCCCCGACGCTGACGCTGCGCGGCGAGACACCGCTGCTGGTGATCGACGGCGTACCCTATTATAACATGACGATGCGGGACATCCCGGCCGACGACATCGAGTCGATCTCGGTGCTGAAAGGCGCCACGGCATCGGCGCTCTACGGCGCCCGCGGCGGCTCGGGAGCCGTGATGGTCACCACCAAGCGCGGGCTGGACAAGAAAGGGTTTTCGGTGGACATCAACTCCTCGACGATGTTCCACGCCGGATTTCTGGCCATTCCCGAGAAGCAGAACATGTACGGCCGCGGCACCACGGGCGTCTACGCATGGAACGGCGACCGCCAATGGGGTCAACTGATGGACGGCTCGGTGGAGATCGAGCAGTGGAACCCCCGCACCAAGCAGATGGAGCTGCGGCCCTACTCGGCGGTGGGCAAGGACAATTTCCGCAACTTCCTCGAATCGGGCTATGTCCTCAACAACAGCATCAGCGCCACGCAGCAGGGCGAACTGGGGAGCTTCCGCGCCTCAGCGTCGTGGATGGACACCAAAGGCGTCTACCCCAACCAGAAATTCGACAAGTACACATTCTCGATCGGCGGCGACATGAAGTACAGGAACTTCTCGCTCTCGGGCAACGTCTCCTACAACAAGCACCACACGCCCAACGCCGGGCAGAACGGCTACACAAACTACGACCCGATGTACTCGCTGCTGATCTGGAGCGGCGCCGACTGGGACATCCGCGACTACCGCGACTACTGGATCACGCCGGGCGAGGCGACCAACAACCCCTACACCCGCGTGCTGGACGACGGCACCATCCAGCAGGCCGGATCGCTCGACAACCCCTATTTCATTCAGGAGGAGCGCATCCGCGAACAGACCCGCGACGTGATGAACGGCAACATCAGCATGAGCTACGACATCATGCCGTGGCTGAAACTGAGCGTCCGCTCGGGACTCGACTTCTATGTCGACAAGACCGAGATGCGCATCGCCAAGGGCAGCCTCACCAACTCGGGCAACACCTACGGTTCGGTCGTGGGTGCCAAACTGGGCTATTTCCGCACGCAGCGCGACACGGGTTACAGCACGAACAACGACTTCATTCTCTCGGGCGACTACACCTTCGGGGACTTCCGCGTGGACGGGCTCTTCGGCGGCAGCATCTTCTACCGCGAGGCCGAGACGCTGATGGCCTACACGGCCGGCGGACTGAGCCAGCCCGACTTTTTCTCGCTCAACAATGCCATCGACGGCGCCAAGGCGACCTCGTCGCTGAAAAAACAGCAGGTCAACAGCCTCTACGGCCGTCTGGCGCTCTCGTGGCGCGACATGATCTACGTCGAGGCCACGCTCCGCAACGACTGGAGCTCGACGCAGGCGTCGACGCCCTACAAATCCTACATCTATCCCTCGGTATCGGGCAGTTTCATCGCTTCGGAGCTGCTGCCCAAGACCGACTGGCTCTCGATCTGGAAGCTCCGCGGTTCGTGGACCATCTCCAAGAAACCCGCCGACATCTACGCCACCAACACCAGCTACAAAGTGACCGCCGACACATGGAACGGCATGACGGGCGCCGCGCAGAACACCACAGGCTACAACATCGCCATCCTCCCCTCGGCCTTCGAGACCTTCGAGGTCGGCACGATGGCCTCGTTCTTCGGCAACCGCCTCTCGTTCGACGTCGCCTACTACCAGCGGCGCAACTTCGACACCCAGAAGAGCGTGGCCGTATCGAACGCTTCGGGTTACTACAACAATCTGGTGAACACCAAGGAGGAGATCACCAACAAAGGCTGGGAGATCACGCTGGGCGGCACGCCCGTCAAGACCCGCGACTGGCGCTGGGACGTGGCGTTCAACTGGTCGCGCTACCGCCGCCACTACACCCGGATCGACCCCGAATACTCGACCGACCGTCCGTGGGTAGCCGTGGGCAAGCGTGCCGACCACATCGTACTCAACACCTTCCAGCAACATGAAGAGACCGGGGAGCTGATCCACGACGCCAACGGCCTGCCGCTCTTCAACACCTATCAGTCGGTCTACGGCTACTCCGATCCCGACTGGATCTGGGGCGCGACGACGACCCTGCGGTGGAAGAACCTCTCGCTGTCGCTCTCGTTCGACGGACGTGTGGGCGGCATGACGCAGAGCTACACCGAAACCTACCTCTGGATCGCCGGAAGCCATCCCAACTCGACCACCGAGGCGCGTTACCTCGACGTGACGAACCCCGGCACGAAGAACCACCTGAGCGAGGGCCTGCGCGTGGCGAGCGGTTCGGCGACGTGGGACGCTCAGGGCAACAAACTCACCGACACGCGCGTATTCGTTCCGAACGACGTCAAGACCACCTACAAGGACTATGTGGGCCGCGTGCACAAGAACAACGTCTGGGGAGGCGTCGCCTCGCCGCTCGACATGTTCCGCACGACGTTCCTCAAGCTGCGCGAGATATCGCTCACCTACGAGGTGCCGGCCAAATACTGCCGCATGATCCGCAGCCGAGGCATCTCGGTCTCGTTCGTCGGCCAGAACGTATTCATGTCGGCCCGCGACTTCAAATATTCCGACCCCGACGGCGGCACGGAGAACCTCTCCGACCCCTCGTCGCGCTACCTCGGTTTCAATGTCAAACTTTCGTTCTAAATCCATGCTAAAGCTATGAAAAGCATATTCAAATACATCGTTCCCGGCATCGCGGTCCTGCTGGCGGCCGGCGGTTGCAGCAACTTCGAGGAGATGAACACCGATCCCGACAAGACGACCAAGGTGAACCCCGCGCTGCTCTGCACCTCGGCGCTCACGACCATGGCCAAGTTCAGCGGCGACGCCAAGGCCTACATCGCCACGGCGGCCCTGCCCAAATACATCGCCTACGCTCAGGAGGGCCAGATGGCCGAACAGTACAACAACATCGGCCGGGGCAGCTTCTCGCTCTACGCCGTCTTTCCGAACCTCGACGACATGGTGTCGTTCGCATCCAAGAGCGGAACCTACGAAGTCTCGCCGTACCGCGGCGTGGAGCATTTCGTCAAAGCCTATATCCTCTACCGCCTGACGATGGAGATGGGCGACATCCCCTGCTCGCAGGCCGGAAAAGGCATGACGGAGGGCATCATGAAGGTCAAATACGACCCGCAGGAGCAGGTATTCGCCACGGTGCTCGCCTACCTGCAGACGGCGGCCGACAATTTCTCGCAGAGTTCGGCCAATTTCGCGGGCGACATCTTCTTCGGCGGCGACCCCTCGAAATGGCTCAAGGCGACCAACGCCCTGCGGCTGAAGGTGCTCATGTCGCTCTCGGAGCATACGGACAACACGACGCTGAACATCAAAGCGGCTTTCGCCGACATCGTGCGCGACGGGCGCCTGATGGAGAGCAACGCCGACAACTTGGCGCTGGCCTACGTCGACAAACCCAACAGCTACCACCCGCTCTATTCGACCAACGACAAATTCGTGGTCAACACGATGATGAGTTCGTTCGTGGTCGACAAGCTCAAGGCGCTGAACGACTACCGTCTGTTCTACTATGCGGCGCCCTACGAGAATGCCGCCACCGACGGCTACACGGCCGACCAGATGGAAGCTTACCGGGGTGTGGACGTGACGCTCGACTTCACGGGGATCAACACCGCCTACAACAGCCGCGACTATTCGCTGCTCAACAAGCGCTATGTGTCGCAGAAGGCCAGCGAACCGCTGGTGCTGATCGGATATGCCGAGCAGTGCCTGCTGATCGCCGAGGCGATCGAGCGCGGCTGGGTGAACGGTACGTCACAGACCTACTATGAAAACGGTGTCAAGGCGGCCCTCGCATTCGTGATGGGGCTGGATGCCTCGACCGTCGGCAAGGCCGTGACGCAGGCCTACATCGACGGCTATTTCACGGGCGAAGCGGCCTACAAGAGCTCCTCCACCGACCGGCTGCACCAGATCTGGGATCAGAAGTACCTGATGACCTTCCTGCAGGACTGCGACAACGCCTACTTCGAGTACCGCCGCACGGGATGGCCCCAGTTGCCGATTGACCCCTCGACGAGCCTCAACGTCAATGCACCCGACAAACTGCCGGTACGCTGGATGTATCCCTCAAACGAGGAGACCACCAACAAGAACAACCTGCTCGAGGCGCTGAACCGCCAGTTCGGTAACGAAGCCGACGAGATCAACGGCCTGATGTGGCTGCTTAAATAGGAACAACCCGGGGAGGGGCGAACCGTTCCTCCCCGGGTCATGCAGATGCGTTTATGAAAAGAATCATTTTATTGCTGGCCGCGACATTTTTCGTTCGCGCAGCCGGGGCCGAAGAACCGGCTGCGACGATACGCACCCCTTCGGGCGCCGCATGGCGGCTGGTCTGGAGCGACGAGTTCGATTACAAGGGTCTGCCCGACCCTGCCAAATGGGATTACGACATCAGCGGCAACGACTACGGATGGGGCAACAACGAGTTGCAGCACTACACGGCCGGACGCCGCAGGAACGTCGGCGTGAAGGACGGCCTGCTGACCATCACCGCCCGCAGGGAGTCGCAGGGCGGCAAGCAGTACACCTCGACCCGGCTGGTCACGCGCGGCCGCCAGACATGGCAGTACGGACGCGTCGAGGCGCGGGTGCGGTTTCCCGAGGGACGCGGAACGTGGAGCGCCGTGTGGCTGATGCCCGCCGATAGCCGCTACGGCGACTGGCCCGCCAGCGGGGAGATCGACCTCGTGGAGCAGGTGGGTTACGATGCGGAGTGTATCGTCGGGACGGTACACACCACCCGCCATTCGCATCTGGACGGGACGCAGAAGAGCGGAAATGTCCGCTCGGCCGACGTAACGCGGGATTTTCACCGTTACGCGATCGAGTGGGAGGCTGACGAAATCCGGTTCTATTTCGACGAGCAGCTCTATTTCACCTACGAGAACGACGGCACGGGCCCCGAGAGCTGGCCCTTCGACCAGCCGTTCTATGTGATCGTCAACCTCGCCGTCGGCGGCAACTGGGGCGGCCAGCAGGGCATCGACGACCGGGTCTTCCCCCAGCGGATGGAGGTCGATTATGTGCGCGTCTACGAAAAGGCGGCGGACGAATAAACCCGATCCCCAGCGGCAGGACAGCGCCGGATTTCACGATCCGGCGCTGTTTTTTTACCAAATGCGATTTGTTGTTTAAAGAAAAAAGTGCTATGTTTGCACATATACTACGAACCCAACGAATCAATTTCGGCGGCTGCAACCGTACAAAGCACTCATAATGGGACGCTTGAAACACGGAAACAGTCATAGGACACATACATAACTCACAATATGTCATACGCCATGACCGAAGTGAAAGTGAACAAACCGCTGCATGTGTTGGCGGAGGAGGCGATCAAGAAGATGATCGTGCTTCCCGAATACCAGAACGGCAAACTGCTGCCCAACGAGATCGAACTCGCGCGCAGCCTCCATATTTCGCGTAACACGCTGCGACAAGCCATCAACAAGATGGTTTTCGAAGGGTTGCTCTGCCGCCGCAAGGGATACGGCACATGGGTCGCTAAGAAGACCATCACGGGCGGCGTGAAAAACTGGCTGAGTTTCTCGCAGGAGATGCAGCGATTGGGCATTCAGGTCAAGAACTACGAACTGCATGTATCTATGGAACAGCCCGATGAGAACGTCCGCCGGTTCTTCGGCATGGAAGACAGCGCGAATGACCTCTGCCTGAAACTGGAGCGTGTGAGGGGGCATGCCGAATATCCGTTCGTGGTTTTCATCTCCTATTTCAACCCCAAATTCCCGATCAGCAGCGACGACAACTTCGCCAAGCCGCTCTACGAGTTGCTCGAAAAGCAATACGACATCGTCGTGCACACCTCCGTCGAGGAGATTTCGGCCCGGTTGGCCGGAAAGCGGGTCGCTTCGAAACTGCGCATCCCGGAAAACGACCCGATTCTGATCCGCCGCCGCTTCGTCTACGATATCAAGGGCGTACCCGTCGAATACAACATCGGCTACTACCGCGCCGACAGCTTCACCTACACGATCACGGCCGAGCGATAGCCGCACAATACAGTTTTGACAGCCTTTAGGTGCTGTTTTCCGTATCGGAAGGAAGTCTCCTTCCGACTTTTTTCATCTCCGGACCAAAAAAAAGTGCCAAACTATTTTGTATTTACAAAATATGTTACTTTATTTGCACAAACAATAATATGTATGAACATATATAACAATATAAGATACACCATGTATAGAAAATCAGACAGTTTCTTGGCCCCCGTCGAGGCGGCCGAAACACCGGCGGGTGAATACGAACTCTACCCGGCATTCGAAATCGGAGATGAGATATTCAGCCGGATCGAGGTGCTCGCAGAGCGGATCGCCGCAGAAAAAAGCGTCGTCATCGACGGTTACGAAGGCGTCCTGTGGGAGAAATTCATCGAGTCGCTGGTCCGCGCCCTCGAATCGCAGGGCCGGAAGGTAGCGACCATTCCCGTGGCCGGAGCGCTGAAGAGCGAGGAGGAGATCGACGCGCTGATCGCCCCGTTCATGGGCGAGGAGGATTCGATCTTCGGCCGCATGACCGACCTGCTGCTGATCGACTTCTTCGACCGTGCGGCCCTGCAGCGACTCACCCCCGACGCAGAGGCGGACATCACCATCCTCTACGGCTGCGGTGCCGCGCTGGCGGACTGGAAAGCCCCGCTCGTGTATGTCGACCTGCCTAAGAACGAACTTCAGTTCCGCATGGCGGCCGGAGCGGCCTTCAACGTCGGCACGACACGCCGCATGGACGCCCGGGAGTCCTACAAACGCTGTTATTTCATCGACTGGCCGATCCTCGACGCCTACAAGGGGGCGCTGATCCCCCGCATCGACTGGGTCGTCGACGAGCAGCGCATCGACGCCTACACGTTCATGAGCGGCGACGCCCTGCGCGAAGGCTTGCGGCGGATGTGCCGCAGCAGTTTCCGCGTCCGGCCGTGGTTCGCACCCGGCGTCTGGGGCGGCACCTACCTGCGCGACCACATCCGGGGCCTCAACCGCGAGGCGCCGAACATGGCTTGGTCGTACGAGCTGATGGCCCTCGAGAACGGCATCATGTTCAAACATAACGACACGCTGCTCGAAGTATCGTTCAGTTTCCTGATGTCGTACGGCTATCGCGAGGTGCTGGGACATTGCGCCGAGGATTTCAAGGAGGATTTCCCGATCCGCTTCGACTTCCTCGACACGATCGACGGCGGCAACCTCTCGATCCAGTGCCACCCGCGTCCGGAGTACATCCGTTCGCGGTTCGGCAAACCCTACACGCAGGACGAGACCTATTATATACTGCGTGCGGCAGACGACGCGCACGTCTATCTGGGATTTCAGGAGGGTGTGCGGAAAGCGCCCTTCACCGCCGCGCTCGAAGAGAGCCAGCGCACCGGAAAGGCACTCGACATCAAGCAGTATGTGCAATGCTTCCCGGCCCGCAAGCACGAACTGTTCCTCATTCCGAACGGAACGATCCACGCCTCGGGCGCCGGCAACCTCGTGCTGGAGATCAGCAGCGCCCCCTACATCTTCACCTTCAAGATGTACGACTGGGTGCGCCTCGACATCGACGGCCGTCCCCGCCCGATCAACATCGAGCACGGACTGAACAACGTCCGTTTCGAACGCAGCGGCAAGGTGGTCCCGGAGACGCTCATCAGCAAGCCGACCGTCATGGAGAGCAACGAAAGCTACACGCAGGAGCACCTGCCCACGCATCCCGACCACTTCTACGACGTGCATCGCTACCACCTGCACGACGCGCACAGCCTGAAGATCGACACCGACAACCGCTGCCACGTCTGGATGGTCGTCGAAGGCGCCGGCGTCGAGGTCGAGACCGCCGACGGGCGCAGGGAACGTTACAACTACCTCGAAACGTTCATCATTCCGGCAGCCGCAGGTTCCTACACGCTGCACAACGCTTCGGGAGACGACGTCATGATGGTCAAAGCCTTCGTGAAAGACACCTACCGACTGTAAACAGAACTCCAACCTAAAACCCGAACCATGAATAACACACACACCCTGAGCCACCTGCTGCCCGTGCTTTTCGGATTCTTCATCATGGGCTTCTGCGACGTGGTAGGCGTGGCGACGAGCTATGTGCAGCAGCATTTCGCGCTCTCGGAAAGCCTCGCGGGACTCATTCCCTCGATGGTCTTCCTGTGGTTCCTGCTGCTGGCCGTGCCGGTGGCTTTCTGGATGAACCGCATCGGCCGCCGCCGCATGGTGATCGTGGGCAACGTCATCACGATCGTCGGCATGCTCACGCCGCTGGCGGATTACTCGTTCGCCGCCTGTCTGATCGCCTTCGCCCTGTTGGGCATCGGCAACACGATCCTGCAGGTGTCGCTCAACCCACTGCTGACGAACGTCGTCGACGGACGCGCCCTCTCCAGCTCGCTGACCGCCGGGCAGGTCATCAAGGCGGTCTCCTCGTTCAGCGGCCCCTTCATCGCCACCTTCGCCGCCGCGACGCTGGGCAACTGGATCTGGATGTTCCCGATCTTCGCCGGGGCGTCGCTGATCTCGGCACTGTGGCTGCTGGCAACTCCCATTCAAGAATCCCCGGCCGAACGGTCGTCGTCGATGGGCGAGGTTTTCTCGGTGCTCCGCGACCGGAAGATCCGGCTGCTCTTCCTCGGCATCGTCGCCATCGTGGGCATCGACGTCGGGCTGAACACGCTGGCCCCGAAACTGCTGATCGAACGGTGCGGCATGCCCCTCGAAAGCGCGGGCTACGGGTCGAGCGTCTACTTCTTCTGCCGCGTGATCGGGGCATTCACGGGAACGCTGCTGCTGACCCGCCTCTCCGACCGGACCTACTACTTCTCCCACATCCTGCTGGGACTCGCCGTACTCGGCGCACTCTACTTCGCACAAAGTCGCTACGCCATCCTGATCGCCCTCGGGGTCGAAGGATTCGCCTTTTCGAGCATCTTCGCCGTCATCTACTCCCAAGCGCTCAAGCATATGCCGGCCCGCGCCAACGAAATCTCGGGACTGATGATTACGGGAGTCTTCGGCGGCGCCGTCGTGCCGCCCCTGATGGGCGTGCTGACCGACGCGGTAGGCTCGCAGGCCGGTTCGCTGGCCGTGCTGACCCTCTTTGCGCTCTACCTGCTGGGCTGCGGCCTGATGATCCGATCCGAAAAAACCGAAAGCCATGTATCAGCATGATGACAGAACCGTCGTAACGCTCGACGCGGGCGGTACGAACTTCGTTTTCGGGGCCATGCGGGGCTGTGAGTTCATCACCGAACCCCTCTGCCGCCCCTCGAACTCCCACGACCTCGACCGCTGCCTGCAAACCCTCGTCGAGGGATTTCGGGAGGTGATCTCCCGCCTCGACACGCCTCCCGTGGCGATCAGCTTCGCATTCCCGGGACCGGCCGACTATCCCCACGGAATCATCGGCGGCAATCTGCCCAACTTCCCGTCGTTCCGCGACGGCGTAGCCCTCGGACCGTTTCTCGAGATGGAATTCGGCATCCCGGTCTTCATCAACAACGACGGCAACCTCTTCGCCTACGGCGAGGCCATGGTCGGGGCGCTCCCGTGGGTCAACGCACAACTGGCCGCCGCAGGATCGCAGAAACGCTACCGCAACCTGCTGGGCGTGACGCTCGGGACGGGATTCGGCTGCGGCGTGGTCGTCGGCGGAGAACTGCTGTTGGGCGACAACGCCTCGGGCGGTGACGTCTGGTGCTTCCGCAACGGCAAATATCCCGAATACATCATCGAGGAGAGCGTCAGCATCCGGGCCGTGAAGCGGGTCTACGCCGAACGCTCGGGCGACACGTCCGACCTCACCCCCAAAGATATTTACGACATTGCCAAAGGCTCGCGTCCGGGGGATGCCGCAGCAGCCCGGGAGAGCTTCGCCGAACTGGGACGCGCCGCAGGCGACACGCTCGCCGCAGCCGCAACCATCGTCGACGGCATCATCGTCATCGGCGGCGGACTGACCGGCGCAGCGGAGTTTTTCGTTCCGGCGATGCTGGAAGAGATGCGCAGCCCGCTGAAGATGATGAACGGCACCGCCTTCTGCCGCATGCAGACCGAAGTGCTGAACCTCGACGACGAAACGTCGCTCCGCCAATTCGTCGCCAACGGCGGACGGCCGCTGAAGGTCTACGGGTCGGACAAGGTCGTAATCTACGACGCCGACAAGCAGATCGGGCTGACCGTCAGCCGGCTGGGAGCCAGCCGCGCCGTCTCTGTCGGCGCCTATGTCTATGCGCTCAACCACATCGGACAAACGGATTCCATTTGACAAGAGAAAGATACAACTAACCAAATACTTGAAATAACCATGAAACAAAAACAACTTGACTTCCGCAGAGGATGGGCATTCCGGAGCTTCACCGCCCTTGTCTGCCTGTTACTGCTGGGTGTTTCCGGAGTCCGGGCCCAGAGCCAGTACGAAGTTTCGGGCGTAGTCACGGACCGCAACGCACAACCCGTCGCGGGAGCCTCCATCGTGGAGAAGGGAACCAACCGCGGAACGGTCACCTCGGCCAACGGCAGCTACACGATCCGCGTGTCGTCGGACAAGGCCGTGCTGGTCTACTCGTTCTTCGGGTGCAAGACCCAAGAGCTCGCCGTCACAGGACGCACGCAGATCAACGTCACACTGCAGGAGGATGCGATAGCCCTCGAGGAGGTCGTCGCCATCGGCTACGGCTCGATGAAGAAATCCGATCTCACGGGCGCCGTCTCGTCGATCAAATCGGAACTGCTCGAGAACAAGCCCATCGCCTCGTTCGACAACGCCCTGCGCGGCCAGATAGCCGGTGTGCAGGTACGCCAGAACGACGGACAGCCGGGGGGGGGAGCGTCGATCCGCATCCGCGGAACGAGCTCGATCAACGGCACCAACGAGCCGCTCTATGTGATCGACGGCGTGCCCCTGATCAGCGAATCGGTGACCGAAGGACAGGGTCTGGTCATCAACCCGCTGTCGAGCCTCAGCACCAATGACATCGAGTCGATCGAAGTATTGAAGGACGCCTCGGCGACCGCCATCTACGGAGCCCGCGGCGCCAACGGCGTCATCCTCGTCACGACGAAGAAGGGCCGCGAACAGCGCGGCGAAGTGCGCTTCACCGCCACCCTTTCACTCCAGACCCCCGAGCAGGCCTACACGATGCTCGACGGCGCACAGCTCGCACAACTGGGCAAGGAGGCTTACGAAAATGCCGGGATGTCCGTTCCGGCCTATTTTCAAGACCCCAAGTCGGTGGTAACGCGCACCAACTGGCTGGACGAAATCTTCCGCACGGCCATCACGCAGAACTATCAGGTGAATTTCGGCGGCGGATCGAAGAAGGTCACCTACAACTTCTCGGCGGGCTATTTCAATCAGGAAGGTATTCTCATCAACACCGATTTCAACCGCTACACCTTCCGCGGACAGGTGGCGGCCGAGATCAACAAATACATCAGCTTCGGCAGCACGATGGGTTACTCGCAGGTGCAGTCCGAAGGTTACGGCAACGCCGACCAGTCGCTGAGCATGATCTCCATGGCCTACGACATGAACCCCGCGCTGCCTGTGTATGACGCCGACGGCAACTACACCTTCCGCAATAATCTCTCCTCGTCGACGGGCGTCTACGGCGGCAACCCGGTCGCCACGGCCCGCAAAGCCGATATGCAGAACCGCCAGAACCGCTTCACGGGCAACATCTACACCGACCTGAAATTTCTTGGCGACGACCGGCTGGTATTCCGGACACAGTTCGGCGTGGACGACATCTTCAGCATGGACCGCATGTTCCTCCCCAACGACCTCGCAGTGTCGGTCGACGGCCCCGGCAAGGGGAATGTCGCCACGTTCAACACCAAGACGTGGGTTTGGGAGAACACGCTCACCTACAAGAACACATGGGGCAAGCACAACCTCTCGGCCATGGTCGGCCAGACGGCCCAGAAATTCACGCAGACCGTCTTCCGGCTGGGCGTCAAGAACTTCGAGGACAACCGCCTCGGCTACCACGACCTGAGCGTCGGCAAGGATGTCTGGCTGAACCAGACGACCGATTCCGAGTGGGCGATGCTCTCCTACATCAGCCGTATCCACTACTCGTTCGACAACCGTTACCTGTTCACCTTCACCGGCCGCGTGGACGGCTCGTCGAAATTCGGCGCCAACCACAAGTACGGCTTCTTCCCCTCGGGCGCCTTCGCATGGCGCATCTCGGAGGAGAAATTCATGAAGGAGGTAAAGAGCGTCTCGAACCTCAAGCTCCGCCTGAGCTACGGTGTGGTGGGTAATGCGGGCATCTCGCCCTACCAGTCGCAGGGTACGCTGGTCTCGGTAAAACCTCCCTTCGGGGACGGCATCGCCAGCGGCGGACTGGCCCCGCTGACGCTGCCCAACGCCGATCTGGCGTGGGAGTCGACCTCGCAGTTCGACGCGGGCATCGACATCGGCCTGTTCGACAACCGGCTGAGCATCACCGCCGACTACTATCGCAAATACACCACCGACCTGCTCTACGCCGTCGACCTGCCGATGTATTCGGGCTACATGTTCTCGATGCGCAATCTGGGCGACCTGAGCAACCGCGGCTTCGAGTTTTCGGTGACGGGCGTTCCCGTGACCACGCGCAATTTCAACTGGACGTCGACCTTCAACATCGACACCAACGTCACCCGCATCGAAAAACTCAACATCGCCGAGGGCGAATCGGCCGGCACGGGCGTGACCCGCATGGTGGTCGGCGACAAGCTGAACAACATCTGGGGCTACAAGACCAACGGCATCGCCCAGCTAGACGAGGACCTGACACAGGTGGCCCAGCTACCCAACCGTCCGATGGTGGCCGGCGAGCAGAAATACCAAGACATCAAAAAGGACGGCATCATCGACCTGAACGATGAGGTCATTCTGGGCAACCTCGCGCCGAAATTCTCGTTCGGATTCAACAACAGCTTCGTGTACAAGAACTTCAACCTCAACCTCTTCCTCGAAGGCACCTACGGCAACGACGTGATCAACTACACGCGCAAGGAGCTGGAGTCGATGGACGGCTCGTACAACAACATCACCACGGTACTCGACCGCTGGACGCCGGAAAACCCCAACGGGAAACTGCCCCGCGCCGACGCCGTGTCCAATTCGTCGGGCTTCTCCGACCGCTGGGTCGAGGACGGCAGCTACCTGCGCATCCGCGAC
Source organism: Alistipes provencensis (assembly GCF_900083545.1). Taxonomy (NCBI): domain Bacteria; kingdom Pseudomonadati; phylum Bacteroidota; class Bacteroidia; order Bacteroidales; family Rikenellaceae; genus Alistipes; species Alistipes provencensis. Next base: position 979,210 of record NZ_LT559262.1, read on the forward strand.
CTGACGATCGGTTACACAATCCCCCGCAAGGCCCTGCGCGGCATCGCCAGCATCAACGTGTTCGTGTCGTTCGAGAACCTCTACACCTTCACCAAATACTCGGGCAACGACCCCTCGATCGGCGGCGGCATCGACCAGAACCTCTATCCCACGTCGCGGAAATATTCGCTGGGCGTCTCGATGACTTTCTAAGCTACTGACCAATAATGATTACGAAGATGAAAAACAGATTCATACATACGATTTTGGGCCTGTCGCTGGGACTTGCATCCTGCAGCGGGTTTCTGGACGAAGTGCCCCTGTCGAACGTGACGGACAAGAATTACTACACCACCGAATCGGACGCCGAGGGCGCCGTCAACGCCATCTACGAAACGGTGGGCATCGGTTCGGTCAGCCAGTGGCAGGGCACGGGCAATGCGAACACCCCCTACGGAGGCGTTTTCTACAACGACTTCTGGCTGTCGCAGGACCTCTTCTCGGACAACGCCCTTCACGACAACTGGCTCTATGCCAACTTCGACAACTTCAGCCTTCCGGAGACCGACGGCAAGGTCAAGACCCTGTGGTATTCCTTCTACCGGGCCATCAACACCGCCAACATCGCCATCGACCGGATTCCGGCCATCGACATGGACCCCGACAAACGCGACCACCTTGTGGGTGAAGCCCGCTTCTGGCGCGGCCTGCTCTATGCCGAGATGGTCAAGATGTGGGGCGACATGCCGCTGCGGCTGAAACCCAGCGAATCGGTCGACGAGCTGTTCGGCGTGGAACGCACAGACCAGATCACGGTGCTCGGCACGGCAATCGAGGACCTGCAGTTCGCCATAGACAATCTGATGGACAACTACCGGTCCGGCTACGGACGCGCCGACGTGCTGATGGCCAACGCCGTGATGGCGAAGGTGTACCTGATCAAGGCCGCCCGGACACACGACGCCGCCGACTACCAGAACGCCGCCGACTACGCCTACGAAGTAATCAAAACCGGGAAATACGACCTCTTCCCCAGCTTTGCCGACAACTTCGTCATCAGCAAGAAGCACGGTATCGAATCGGTCGTGTCGATCAACTACGGCGGCGACGACCTCTGGAAATCGCAGTTCAACGTCTCGCTGCTGCCCGCGGAGATTCGCCAGAACAGCCCCGGCGGCAGCGAAGGCCCCTCGAACGCCAACTCGTGGATCGTTCCGACGGAGAATCTCTACAAATCGTTCGCCGACGGCGACACGCGGCGCGACGTGACGATCATGAAGGATTTCACCTACAGCGACGGATCGACCCTCGTCTTCTCGGAAAGCGCCAAGTATCCCTATTATTTCTGCAAGTTCTGGGACCGCGAGGCGGAGCCCAACGGCCAGAACTCGAACCAGAACTACCCCTATATGCGTTATTCGGAGCTGCTGCTGATCTATGCCGAGGCGCTGAACGAGGTGCACGACGGTCCCACGACCGAGGCTTACGACGCCATCAACAAGGTGCGTGACCGCGCCTTCCAAGACAACGGATCGGGCGACCACGACCTGAAAAACCTCGACTTCGTCGGATTCCGCAAGGCGGTACTCGACGAACGCCGCTGGGAACTCACGCTCGAAGGTTCGCGCTGGTTCGACCTCGTGCGTCTCTCGACGGATTTCGCCGGCGAGGTGAAGCGCGCCAAGCCCGCCGCCTACGTTGCCGACAAGCACAAACTCTACCCGATTCCGCAGTACGAGCGGCTGCTGAACAAGAAAATCACGCAGAATGACGGTTATTAACGGAACAACTCGAAACCAATGAAAACGATAATCAGCATACTGGCCCTCGCAGCACTCTTTCCCCTGACGGGCCGGGCTGCGCAGAACAACATCGCTCCGCAGGCGCACGCGACCGTTTCCGACGCTCTGAGCGAACAATACGGCGCGCAGGGGCTCAACGACGGGGTGATCCGCTACGACGGGCGTGGCGAATGGGCCTGCCAAGGAGCCGTGGCCTCGTGGGGCGTGATGCACATGCCGTGGGCCCAACTGGAATGGGACGAGGAGGTGACGATCGAGCGCGTGGTGCTCTACGACCGCGTATCGCCCGAGGAGCACCTCGCCGGAGGCACGCTCCGCTTCAGCGACGGCTCGGAGGTCAGCGTGACGGGGATTCCCAACGACGGAGGCCCCCGAAGCGTGACGTTCACACCCCGAAAAGTGAAATGGATGCGTTTCGAGGCGACCGACGGCGCGGGCAGGAACATCGGTCTTTCGGAGATCGAGGTCTTCCCGGCCCGGGACGAACGGACTCCGTATGTGGAGTGGGTCGACCCTTGGATCGAGACCACACGCGGACGCTGGTTCTTCTGCACCCCCGCGGCACGCCCGATGGGCATGGTGGCGGCGCACGCCTTCACCCGCAACAAGAATCAGGGCGGCGGCGGTTACAACTACAACTTCCCCGACATCCTCGGATTCACGCAGGTCAACGACTGGATGATCGCCGGACCCAACATCATGCCCGCCGCGGGCGACGTAGACCCGATGCAGGGCATGTCCGGATGGAAATCGCCTTTCAAACATGAGAGCGAGATCATCCAGCCGGGTTACCACCGCCTTTACCTCGACCGTTACAACGCATGGGTCGAATACACGGCGACGGACCGCGCGGCGCTCTACCGTGTGAACTACACGAAAGGCGAGCAGGGCAAACTGCTCGTGGACGTGGGCAGCACGCTGGGCAACTGTTCGATGAACCGGGCCACGCTCTACCGCATGAGCGACACGGTGATCCTCGGTGAACTGATGACGACGGACCGCTTCTGGGGCGGACCGGACAGCATCGCGCTTTACTTCGTACTGGAGTGCAACCGGCCCTTCACGAGCGCCGACGGCTGGAACGAGAAGGGCGTAATGCCCTGCGCGGAAGCCATCGCAGGCGATCAGGCGGGCATGGTGCTCAACTTCGACCTGAAGGAGTCGGGCGAGGTGCTCTTCAAGATCGGCATGTCGTACACGAGTCTGGAAAACGCCGTGGGCAACCTGAAGGCGGAACTCAACGGATGGGATTTCGACGCCGTACGCGGCGAGACGCAGGCCATCTGGAACGAGATGCTGGGCCGCATGGCCGTCGAAGGGGGCAGCGAGGCGCAGCGGATCAAGTTCTACACCGATCTGTGGCATGTGCTGCTGGGGCGTCACAAGATCAGCGACGTAAACGGCTGGTATCCCGACTACACGGGCGGAAAATATGTGGACAAGCGGACATCCGACCCGATGAGACTGCGCCGCGTGGAGCTCGATGCGAACGGCGCGCCGAAATTCAACATGTACGGCTTCGACGGCATCTGGCTCACGCAGTGGAACCTCAACATCCTCTGGGGGCTGGCATGGCCCGAGATCATGGACGACTTCACGGCCTGTCTGGTGCAGTATGCCGACAACGGCGGCCTGCTGCCGCGCGGCGCCTGCGCGGGAGGCTACTCGTTCATCATGACGGGCTGTCCGGCGAGCAGCATGCTGGTAAGCGCCTACATGAAAGGCATCATGAAGAAGACCGACCCGCTGCACGCCTACGAGATCATCAAACGCAACCACCTGCCGGGAGGCATGATGAGCTACGAGAACGCTGACGACCTGAAATTCTACATCCGCAACGGCTGGTGCCCCGGCAACGCGGGCAAGACGCTCGAATGGGCGTTTCAGGACTGGGGTCTGAGCCGCATGGCGGCGCGCTTGGGCAAGAAGGCCGACGCCCGGGAGTTCGAACGCCGCGCCCACGGATGGACACCGCTGTTCAACGCCGAACAGGGGCTGATCCTCCCCAAAAAGCAGAACGGCGAATGGCTCCACCTCGATCCGCTGGACGGCCGGGGCTGGGTCGAGGCCAATGGCTGGCAGGGCACATGGTCGGTATCGCACGACCTGCCGAAACTCGTCGAACTGATGGGCGGAGGCGACGCCTTCTGCGACAAGCTCAACTACGCCTTCGAACAGGCCCGGGAACTCGATTTCGTCTACGCCTACAGCGGCGGCTATGTGAGCTACGCCAACCAGCCCGGCTGTTCGAACGCCCACCTGTTCACCTACGGCGGCAAGCCGTGGCTCACGCAGTACTGGGTGCGCCAAGTCAAGGAACGCGCCTACGGCGGCATCACCCCCGACAAGGGTTACGGCGGCCACGACGAGGACCAAGGTCAGATGGGCGGCGTGAGCGCGCTCATGGGCATCGGTCTGTTCAGCGTCACGGGAACCGAATCCGACGTGCCCTATTACGACATCACCTCGCCGATCTTCGACCGGGTGACCATCCGGCTCAACCCCGACTACTACCCCGGGGGCGAGTTCGTCATCACGACGCACGACAATTCGGCCGACAACTGCTACATCCGCCGCGCCGAGCTCAACGGCCGGCCGTGGGACTACGCCCAGTTCGACCACGAACAGTTCGTCCGCGGCGGCAAACTCGAGCTGTGGCTCGGAGACCGGCCCGCCAAGGAGTGGGGCAAACTCAAATACCTGAATCCGAAACAATAACAACATCCAAAAACTACCGACATGAAAACACCGCATGTTTTCCTGATAACCGCGCTGAGCCTCCTCGCGGCAAGTTGCACCAACGAGCTGGAGAGCGGCAAGGACTACCCCGCACTGGCCATGGGCAACGAGACGCTGGTATTCAAAATCGACAAGGTGATGCAGAACGACACCGACGTAAAGCCTTACTTCACCTTCTTCGACGGCGTGGAGCTGACGCTGAGCTACAAGGACGGAGAGCCCTCGCTGCTGACCTTCACGCAGACCGGAGCGCCGTTCCGCGTAACCACGAAAGATTATGTGGACGTGGAGTGGGAGATCTACACCGGTAAAAGCCCCTATGAGATTCGTGAGAAAGGGACCGGCGAGGTGATCTGCTACATGACGCGCGACCGTCTGGTGACCTTCCCGTTCAAGCTGGGAGCGCCTTCGAACCAATACGAGTATCAGCTCCTGCCCGTTCAGGACGAGAGCGAAAACCAATAAACGAACCGAAGATGAAACGCTATTACAGATACCTGACCATCGCCGCACTGGCGGCCATCGTCGCGGGATGCATGGAATTCCTCAGCATCAACCATCCCGAAACGGCCCCCGTAAACACCGGCGTCGACGCCACGTTCGACGTCAAGATCAAGATCGCTGAGAACATCGGCAGCCGCACGACTCCCGTGGTCGCCATATTGGCCCCCGCGGCGTGGAAAATGGCCGAAAACGCCGTCATCACCTACACGACCAGCGACGGCAGCGGAACGATGGAGATGCGCCTGACGACGGGTGCCGACAAGGAACCCAAAACCGGCGGTACATGGTCCGCGGCGCTGAAATCGCGCATCGGGCTAAAAGGCAACTACGAACCCGTGGAGTGGGTGGCCTTCATCGCCACGACCAATCATAACTGGGTCGACAACGACGAGTTCACGGGAACGATCACCGTCCGTTTCACCACGGGAAGCGAGAACCTCAAGACCAACCTCGCCTATTTCATCGGCAACACGCAGGACGGCGTGCACGACGACGCGCAGTACTACCTGCTCCACGAACAGCCGTTCGAAACCACGGGAGGCAGCAACGCCACGATCGACTACACGCTGCCCAAGATGTGCTCCATTTCACCGGAGGCCTTCACATGGGAGGATATCGTGTCGATCAAATACGACGCCACGATTCAGGTCGACGGGGTCGATTCGCCCCTGAAAGGCGCCGACAAGGTTTACCTGATGGCCCGTGCCTCCTACAACGGCGGGACGCAGGAAGCCGTCGTCGACGAAGTGAGCGCCAAAACGCTGATGACCAAGAACGGGAAGGACAAGTGGATGCTCTACCTCTATCCGCACGAGTTCTTCGGCGTTCCGGCGGGCGTGAAGATCGACAAGGTCAGCTTCTACATGGTCAATGCCGACAAGAGCATCGAGGTGAAGATGCCCGACGGCGAGGAGTTCTCGTTTGCCGAGAACGACAAATAGTCCGGCAGCCATGAAACGCCTGATTCTGGTCGTCCTGTTCGGGTTCTGCGCGTCCTTGGCCGGCGCGCAGGGCCTCGAACTGCCTCCCATTTTCGCCTCAGGCATGGTGCTCCAGCAGCAGACCGGCGTGGAGCTGTGGGGCAAGGCCCGGCCCGGCGCTCGGGTGCGTGTCCGGGCGAGCTGGACGAAGGCCCGGCCCGAAACCGTCGCCGACGACCGGGGCCGCTGGTCGGTGAGCCTGCGGACGCCCGAAGCCGGGTATGAATCCCGGACGCTGACGGTGGAGAGCGGCCGGGAGCGACTGGAACTGACCGACGTGCTCATCGGCGACGTCTGGTTCGTCGGCGGGCAGAGCAACATGCAGATGAATTTCCGCGGCAACCCCGACCAGCCCATCGAGAATGCACAGCGGATACTGCTCCGCAGCAACCGTCCGGGAATACGGCTGTTCCGCGTGGAGAACGGCTATGCGCTGGCTCCGAGCGACACGCTGCGCATCGACGGCTCTTGGGGGCCTGCCGATCCGGAACATGTGAAAGAGTTCAGCGTCGTGGGATATGTCTTCGGCGAAAAGATTCACGAGGTGACCGGCATCCCGATCGGCCTCGTGCAGTCGGCACACGGCGGTTCGACGGCCGAGGCATGGCTGGACCGCACCGTGTTGGAACGGTTCGGAGGCTTCGACCTCGAACTCACGCCCGCAAAGACCGATCCGGTCTGGTACGCCGTCCTGCCGACGGTGCTCTACAACCGGATGCTCGCGCCGCTGCTGCCGATGAGCGTCAAAGGCGTGATCTGGTATCAGGGCGAGTCGAATGTCACCCGCCCCCGGCAGTACCGGGAGCTCTTCACGCAGTTGATCGAGTCGTGGCGCGACTATTTCCGTAACCCGAAAATGCCGTTCTACTTCGTGCAGATCGCACCCTATGAACATCAGGGCGCCAATTCCGCGGAGTTGCGCGAAGCGCAGCTCGAAGTGATGCGCACGGTGCCCGACACGGGCATGGCCGTGACGCTCGACGTCGGGGAACGCGATGTGATCCACCCCGCCCGCAAGGAGGTGGTCGGCGAACGGCTCGCCTACTGGGCGCTGAACCGCGACTACGGTCATCCGGCTTTCGGATGCCGCGGTCCGGAGTTCCGTTCGATGGAGGTGCAGAAAGGACGCGCCCGCCTGACATTCGATTATGCCCCCAACGGGCTCTCATTTTTCGGAAAACAGCCTTCGGGCTTCGAGGTCGCCGGCAGCGACCGCATCTTCCACCCTGCCGAAGCGCGCATCGTACCGGCATTCTGGGGCAACGAAGGGCTGGAGGTCTGGAGCGATGCGGTTCCCGATCCCGTTGCCGTGCGCTACGGATACACGAATTACGTCGACGGTTCGCTCTACAACACCGAGGGGCTCCCGGCCTCCTCGTTCCGGACCGATAATTGGTAATCCATGCAAGAAAGAATCATATGCAGTTGTGCCGCCGGACTGACGCTTTGCGCTTGTGCAAACCGTCCCGCGGAATCGCAGCCGAACGTAGTTTTCATCCTTGCCGACGATCTGGGATACGGCGACCTGTCGTCCTACAATCCACAGGGCCGTATCCGGACCCCGCAACTGGACCGGCTGGCTTCGCAGGGCGTTCGATTCACCAATGCACATAGCTCGGCGGCAGTCTCCACACCGACTCGATACGGACTTCTGACAGGGTGCTATCCTTGGCGAGGACCGCTCAAACAGGGCGTGATATGGACATGGGCCGATCCGCTGCTGACCGATGAACTGACGCTTCCGGAACTGATGCGCCGGAAAGGATACGCTACCGGGCTGGTAGGCAAATGGCATTTAGGGATCGGTTTCGCCACCACCGACGGTGCTCCGGTCGACCGAGCCGCGAACGGGGCCAATGTCGACTATACGCAGCCGCTGCAGGACGGCCCCACGCATCATGGGTTCGACTACTATTACGGAGATGACGTGCCCAACTTCCCACCCTATGCCTTCATTGAGAACGACCGCTTTCCAGAAATTCCGGACCGCCCGTTCGAAGCGGGAATGCCCGGGGTTCCGGGAGTCATGGCAAAGTCGTGGCAGCCCGAAAAACTGTTGGCTACGGAGACCCGCAAAGCGATGGAATACATTCGGGAGCACCGCGACCGACCATTCTTCCTGATGGTCAGCCTGACGGCTCCCCACACGCCCATCGCCCCGTCGGCGGAGTTCGAAGGGCGAAGTCGCGCCGGACGTTACGGCGATTTCGTCGAGGAGATCGACCATCGGGTCGGAGAAATCCTTGCAGCACTGCACGACGCGGGGATCGAAGAGCGGACACTCGTGGTTTTTTCGTCGGACAACGGCTCTTCGTTCCAAGATGGGGGTACGAACGATGAAGAGCGTTACGGCGGTCGTTTCGGCTCGATTCTCGACATGGGCCACAATCCCAGCGGACATTTCCGGGGGATGAAATCCGACTCTTGGGAGGGAGGCCACCACATTCCGTTCCTGCTGCGCTGGCCGGGCACCATACCCGAAGGCATCGTAACGGACGCCCTGACATGCGATCTGGACCTCTACGCGACGCTGGCCGACATATCGGGCGCGACACTCCCCGAAGGAGCAGCCGTCGACAGCCGGTCGCTGCTGCCCCTGTTGGAGGGACGGCAGCCGATCCGGACGACAGCGGTCGCACAATCCGGAAACGGAGTACTCTCCTACTTCAAAGGCCCGTGGAAACTCATTGCCGGCTCCGGATCGGGCGGATCACTCAATCCGTACGGCATCCCCGACCGGCTGCCCGAATACGACAAGTCATCGGGGATCTGGCACAACGTGCAACTGTACAACATGGAATCCGACCCCGAAGAACGTTACGACATGGCCACCCGGCAGCCCCGACTCGTACAGGAAATG